>NZ_JABBFX010000001.1:3115108-3472662 GCF_012927085.1 Ramlibacter agri
TGCCGCCCGAGCGCGTGGTCCGCATCGGCGACAACAAGGGCGCCCGCTACGCCAGCGACAACTTCTGGATGATGGCCGACACCGGCCCCTGCGGCCCCTGCTCGGAGATCTTCTTCGACCACGGCCCCGAGATCGCCGGCGGCCCCCCGGGCAGCCCCGATGAAGACGGCGACCGCTACATCGAGATCTGGAACAACGTGTTCATGCAGTTCGACATGCAGCCGGATGGCTCGGTCAAGCCGCTGCCCGCGCCCTGCGTGGACACCGGCATGGGCCTGGAGCGCCTGGCGGCCATCCTGCAGCACGTGCACAGCAACTACGAGATCGACATCTTCGAGACGCTGATCGCCGCCGCCGGCCGCGAGACGCACACGAAGGACCTCGCGAACCCGTCGCTGCGCGTGATCGCCGACCACATCCGCGCCACCGCCTTCCTGGTGGCCGACGGCGTGATCCCGTCCAACGAAGGCCGCGGCTACGTGCAGCGCCGCATCATCCGCCGCGCCATCCGCCACGGCTACAAGCTGGGCCAGAAGACGCCGTTCTTCCACAAGCTGGTGCCGACCCTGGTCAAGCTGATGGGCGAGGCCTATCCGCACCTGGCCGCTTCCGAGCAGCGCGTGATGGACGTGCTGAAGGCGGAAGAAGAGCGCTTCTACGAGACGCTGGCCAACGGCATGGAAATCCTGGACGCGGCCCTGGGCGGCGGCCAGAAGGTGCTGCCGGGCGACGTCGCCTTCAAGCTGCACGACACTTACGGCTTCCCGCTGGACCTGTCGGCCGACGTCTGCCGCGAGCGCGGCGTGACGGTGGACGAGGCAGGCTTCAACGCCGCCATGGAAAAGCAGAAGGCGGCCGGCCGCGCGGCGGGCAAGTTCAAGATGGACCGCGCGCTGGAGTACGGCGGCGCGGGCAACGTCTTTACCGGCTACGAAAGCCTGCAGGAAACGGCCAAGGTGGTCGCCCTGTACAAGGACGGCACGCCGGTGCAGCAGCTGGCAGAAGGCCAGCCGGGCGTCGTCGTCCTGGACAAGACGCCGTTCTACGCCGAGAGCGGCGGCCAGGTCGGCGACAGCGGCCTGCTGGCCGCCGAAGGCCTGCAGTTCGGCGTGCAGGACACGCAGAAGATCAAGGCCGATGTCTTCGGCCACCACGGCGTGCAGACCCAAGGCACGCTGAAGGTCGGCGATGTCGTCAAGGCTTCGGTGGACTTGGCCCTGCGCCAGTCCACGATGCGCAACCACAGCGTCACCCACCTGATGCACAAGGCGCTGCGCGAAGTGCTGGGCGGCCACGTGCAGCAGAAGGGCTCGCTGGTCGATGCGGACAAGACCCGCTTCGACTTCACGCAGAACTCTCCGGTGACCGACGCGCAGATCCGCGAGATCGAGCAGATCGTCAATGCCGAGATCCTGGCGAACCAGCCGACGCAGGCCCGCGTCATGGAAATCGAAGCCGCCAAGGCCACCGGCGCCATGATGCTGTTCGGCGAGAAGTATGGCGAGACCGTGCGCGTGCTGGACATCGGCAGCAGCCGCGAACTGTGCGGCGGCACCCATGTGTCCCGCACGGGTGACATCGGCCTGTTCAAGGTCGTGTCCGAGAGTGGCGTGGCCGCGGGCGTGCGCCGCGTCGAGGCGGTGACCGGCCGCAATGCGTTGGCCTACCTGCAGGAGCTGGAAAGCACGGTCAGCAGCGCCGCCGGCGCCCTGAAGACGCCGGCGCCGGAGCTGCAGTCCCGCATCGGCCAGGTGCTGGAGCAGGTGCGCGCGCTGGAAAAGGAAGTGGCCGCGCTCAAGGGCAAGCTGGCTTCCTCGCAGGGCGACGAGCTCATCGCGCAAGCCGTGGACGTCAAGGGCACCAAGGTGCTGGCCGCGCGCCTGGAAGGCGCCGATGCCAAGACCCTGCGCGAGACCATGGACAAGCTGAAGGACAAGCTCAAGTCCGCCGCCATCGTGCTGGCCGCCGTCGACGGCGCCAAGGTGCAACTGGCAGCGGGCGTCACCGCGGACCGCATGGGCCAGGTGAAGGCCGGCGACCTGGTGAACTTCGTCGCCCAGCAGGTCGGCGGCAAGGGCGGCGGCAAGCCGGACCTGGCCATGGCCGGCGGCACGGACGCCAGCAAGCTGCCGGGCGCATTGCAGTCGGTGCAGCAATGGGTCGCCGACCGCGTATGACGGTTCTTCCTCCCTCGCCCCTCTGGCGAGAGGGCCGGGGTGAGGGGCTGCCGCGGCGGGCTATTCTTGCTGCGGGTCTTGCCCTGGCCGTGCCGCAACTGCGCGCGGCCCAGATCCAGCAGCAGCCCACCGGCATCTCGCCCTTCCAGGCCCTGGACCTGGAAGGCCGCAAGATGGCCGTGCCGCTGGCTGGCAAGCCCACGGTCGTGAACTTCTGGGCTACCTGGTGCGAGCCCTGCCGCACCGAAATGCCGCTGCTGCAGCAGATGGCGGACTTCTACAGCGACCGCCTGGTGCTGCAGGCCGTCAACGTCAAGGAGCGCGCCACCACGGTGCTGCGCCACGTGAAGGCCGCTGCCTGGCAGGTGCCGGTGCTGCTGGACCCGCTGGGCGAGGGCGCCGCGGCCTGGACCGTGAAGATTTTTCCTACGACCGTGGGCTTCGACGCCCAGGGCCGCGCCCGCTGGCGCGTGCAGGGCGAATACGACTGGTCCGGCGCCGAAGCCGGCAAGCTCGTTGAAGGGTTGTGGCGCTGACGGGATAATCCCCGCCATGCCCAATCGCCGCCACTTCCTTTCCGCCGCCGCCGCTGCCGCCGGTTCCTTCTCGCTGCCGCTCGCAGCCTTCGCCCAGGAGCGCCAGTTCGCCCCGATGCCGGGCGAGTGGCGCACCTTCGACGTCACCACCCGCGTGGACGTGAACCTGTCGCAGGGCGACACCCGCGTCTGGCTGCCGGTCCCCTCGGTCAACACCGACTGGCAGCGTTCGCTGGAAAGCAGCTTCGCCACCAACGGCGCCGCCACGCGCGTCACCGATGGCCGTGAGGGCACCGGCATCCTGCAGGTGGACTTCGCCGAAGCGGTGAAGCAGCCGTATGTCGAACTGACCAGCCGCGTGCAGACGCGCAACCGGGCCGTCGACTGGCAGCAGAAGAAGCAGGCGCAGCTGGAAGCGGCCGACCGCGCCTACTGGCTGCAGCCGACGGTGCTGATCCCCACCGACGGCATCGTGCGCGAGACCGCGCTGAAGGCCGTGGGCGATGCGCGCACCGACGAAGAGAAAGTGCGCCGCCTGTACGACTGGGTGGTGCACAACGCCTTCCGCGAGCCGACCACGCGCGGCTGCGGCGAAGGCGACATCAAGACCATGCTGGAGACCGGCAACCTGGGCGGCAAGTGCGCGGACATCAACGCGCTGTTCGTCGGCCTGGCGCGCTCGGTGGGCATCCCGGCGCGCGACGTCTATGGCGTGCGCCTCGCGCCTTCCGCTTTCGGCTACAAGACGCTGAGCGGCAACTCCGCCAGCCTGAAGGGCTCGCAGCATTGCCGCGCCGAAGTCTTCCTGCAGGCTCACGGCTGGGTGGCCATGGACCCGGCCGACGTCGCCAAGGTCATGCGCGAAGAGACGCCGACCTGGATCAAGACGGTGTCCGACCCCCTGATCGCGCCCGTCTACAAGGGCCTGTACGGCGGCTGGGAAGGCAACTGGGTGGGCTTCAACATGGCCCACGACGTCGCGCTGCCCGGCTCGCGCCTGGGCAAGCTGGGCTTCCTGATGTACCCGATCGCCGAGGACAAGCAGGGCCGCTTCGACAGCTACGCGCCGGACGACTTCAAGTACCAGATCACGTCGAAAGAGATCAAGGCCTGATCAGGCTTTCTGGAACACGACGTCCCAGACGCCGTGTCCCAGCCGGATGCCCCGGTTCTCGAACTTCGTGAGCGGGCGGTAGGCGGGACGCGGCGCAAAGGCGGACGCGGTGTTGCGCAGGTGCGGCTGCGCCGCCAGCACTTCCAGCATCTGCTGCGCGTACGGCTCCCAGTCGGTGGCGCAGTGCAGGTAGGCGCCGGCCTGCATGCGCGGCACCAGCTTGGCGATGAAGTGCGGCTGCACCAGGCGGCGCTTGTTGTGCCGCGCCTTGTGCCAGGGGTCGGGGAAGAAGATGTGCACGCCGGCCAGCGCCGCTTCCGGCAGCATGTTCTCCAGCACCTCCACGGCATCGTGCTCGATGATGCGGATGTTGGTGAGGTTCTGCTCGCCGATGCGCTTGAGCAGCGCGCCGACGCCGGGCGGATGCACCTCGCAGCACAGGAAGTTCTTCTCCGGCATGAGGCCGGCGATGTGCGCCGTGGCTTCGCCCATGCCGAAGCCGATCTCCAGAATGGTGGGCGCGGCGCGGCCGAAGACCTGGGCCAGGTCCGCGGGCTGCGGCTGGTAGGGCACCATGTACTTCGGACCCAGTTCTTCCAGCGCCTTGGCCTGGCCGGTGGTGGTGCGGCCCGCGCGCCGCACGTAGCTGCGGATGCCGCGGGGGTGGGGCACGCCTTCGGGCGTGCTGTCTTGGTCGCTCATGCCCCGATTGTCCGCGACCGGCGGACCGTGGGTCACATGCCGTATCGGTGGGCCCAGGCAGAGACAGCCGTCGCCAGCCACGAACCGCTGTCCGATCCGTGTACGTCCAGCCCCAGCGTCCGCCCGGCAGCCTGCAGCGCCGCGAGCGGATCGCGCAGATCCAGCGCCGCCGCACCGTTCTGCTTGGACAGTTTCTCGCCATTCGGTCCCAGCACCAGCGGCGTGTGCAGGTACGAAGGCGTGGGCAGCTCCAGCGCCCGCTGCAGCAGCAGCTGGCGCGCGGTGTTGTCCGCCAGGTCTTCGCCGCGAACGACATGCGTGATGCCTTGCGCGGCATCGTCCACGACCACCGCGAGCTGGTAGGCGTACAGCCCGTCGGCGCGCTTCAGCACGAAGTCGCCGACCTCGCGCGGCACGTCCTGCGACTGCGTGCCCAGGCGCCGGTCGGCCCAGGTGACCCCGCCTTCTTCCACGCGCAGGCGCCAGGCGCGCGCGGCGCGGCCGTGCAGGCCATCGCGGCAGGTGCCGGGGTAGACCAGCTCCGCATTCCGTTCGCGCTGCCGGCCGAGCGCACGCAGGGCCTCCTCGATGTCCTTGCGCGAACAGGCGCAGGGATAGGCGCGCCCGGCCTGCACCAGGCGATCCAGCGCTTCCTGGTACAGCGGCTCGCGCCGCGACTGCCACACCGGCGGCTCGTCGGGCGTGAGCCCGCAGGCGGCGAGCTG
Source organism: Ramlibacter agri (assembly GCF_012927085.1). Taxonomy (NCBI): domain Bacteria; kingdom Pseudomonadati; phylum Pseudomonadota; class Betaproteobacteria; order Burkholderiales; family Comamonadaceae; genus Ramlibacter; species Ramlibacter agri. The sequence continues at coordinate 3,120,363 of NZ_JABBFX010000001.1, forward strand.
GCGCAGGATCTCGTGGTCGGCGCCGGCCACGCAGCGCGGCTTGTCCACGTCCTCGATGCGCACCAGCCAGCGGCCGCCATGCGCACGCGCGTCGAGCCAGCTCGCGAGCGCCGCCACCAGCGAGCCTGCATGCAGCGGCCCGGTGGGCGAGGGCGCGAACCGGCCCCGGTAAGCCGGGCTCATGGCGTGCGGTAGCGCTCGAGCAGGGCAGTGCGCGTGGCGGCGCTTTCCAGCTGCGCCAGCCACCACTGCAGCGCGCGGCCCGGGCCCAGCGGGCCGGCTTCGCGCCAGGCATAGCTCATGCGGATACGGCGGCTGGACACGCGCTTCACTTCACGCGCCACCAGCCGGCCGCTTTCGAGGTAGGGGCGCGCCAGCGGCTCGGGCAGGAAGCCGCCGCCCAAGCCGCGCAGCTGCGCATCCAGCTTGGCCCGCATGGTGCCCACGGTGAGCACGTCCTGCCCGGCCAGCAAGGACATGGTCAGGGCCGAGTTGCGCTGCAGGACCGAATCCGCCACCGCCACCGCGCGATGCTTCACCAGCACCTCGTCGGGGATGGGTTGCGGCTGCGCCGCCAGCGGATGGTGCGGCGCCACCGCGAAGACGAAGCCGAGGTCGCCCAGCTCATGGCTGTGGATGCCCGGCGTGGTGCCGGGCTCGACCACGACGCCCAGCGCCAGGTCCGCACGGCCGCTGACCAGCGCCTCCAGCGTGCCGGCCAGCGTCTCGTCGCGCAGGCGCAGGCGGGTGGTCGGCTGCAGCGCGTAGAAGGCTTCGGCCAGCTCCATCACGGTCGACGAGGACAGCGCGCCGTCGACCGCGACCGTGAACTCCGCTTCCCAGCCGGTGGCCACCCGCTTCACGCGGTGGGCCATGGCGTCGATGTCCTGCAGCAGCTGCTGGCCCGCGCACAAGAGCTCGTTGCCGGCGGCGGTGAGGCGCGCAGTGCGCGAGCTGCGGTCGAACAGCAGCACGTCCAGCGCGTCCTCGACCTGGCGCACGCGGTAGGTGACGGCGCTGGGCACCAGGCCCAGCTCGCGCGCCGCGGCGGCAAAGCTGCCGTGGTCGGCCACGGCCTGGACCAGGGCCAGGGCATCGGGGGTGAGGACTTCGCGCGGGCTGGGCATCTTCAGAATTTTTGAATGATGCCATCAAAGTGCAACCGGTCTCGAGGCACAGGTGAACCTCTACATTCCTTCCTCATTCAAAGGAACCGACACATGCTGACAGTTCGCAAATCCCAAGACCGCGGCTATGCCGACCATGGCTGGCTGAAGTCGTTCCACAGCTTTTCCTTTGCCGGTTACTACGACCCGCAGCACATGGGCTTCGGCAACCTGCGCGTGATCAACGAAGACCGCATCGCCCCCGGCACCGGCTTCGGCACGCACGGCCACCGCGACATGGAGATCATCAGCTACGTGCTGTCGGGCGAACTGGCGCACAAGGACACGCTGGGCAACATCAAGGGCATCCCGCCCGGCGACGTGCAGCGCATGAGCGCCGGCCGCGGCGTGATGCACAGCGAGTTCAACCACGCGCAGGACCAGACGACGCACTTCCTGCAGATCTGGATCGAGCCGAACGTGACGGGCATCGACCCGGGCTACGAGCAGAAGCGTTTTCCGGACGCCGACAAGCGCGGCAAGCTGCGCCTGGTGGCCTCGTCGGACGGCGCCGAAGGCTCCGTGCTGATCCACGCCGATGCGCGCCTCTACGCCGGCCTGTTCGACGGCGCCGAGACCGCCACGCTGAAGCTGGACCCGAAGCGCCCGGCTTACGTGCACCTGATCCGGGGCGAGCTCACCGTCAACGGCCAGAAGCTGACCGGCGGCGATGCCGCAAGGATGGAAGGCGAAGCCGAACTGAAACTTTCCGAGGGGAAGGACGCCGAAGTTCTGGTGTTCGACCTCGCGGCCGATTGATCCCGTTTTTGCAACCCAGGAGTAAGAGAAAGCCATGACCACCACCACTTCCCACCCCCTCGACGCGGCGCAGGACGCCATGTCCCTGATCGGCCGCATCCTGGTGGCCGTCCTGTTCGTCCCGGCCGGCTGGGGCAAGCTGGTCGGCTTCGCCGGCACGGTCGGCTACATCGCGTCCAAGGGCGTGCCGCTGCCGGAAGTGGCGGCGGCCTTCGCCATCTTCTTCGAACTGGGTTGCGGCCTCGCGCTGCTGTTCGGTTGGAAGACGCGCTGGGCGGCGCTGGGCCTGGCGGTCTTCACGATCGTGATTACGCCCATCTTCCACCCCTTCTGGGCGGATCCGTCCCAGAAGCTGAACTTCTGGAAGAACCTCGCCATCACCGGCGGCCTGCTGGGCTTCGCCTCCTTCGGCGGCGGCGCCTTCAGCCTGGACGGCCGGCGCTTCGCGGCGCACCGCCCCGCGACGGCTTGATTCTTCGGGCATCTTGCAGGCTGGGTTCGCGCAGCGCCCCCAGCTTGCATCCGTTAAGCTGCCGCCCATGCCCCTCTCCCAACAGCTGAATGGCCACGAGAAGGACCTCGGCGGCGGCTTCCTCGTCCGCCGGTCCCTGCCGGCCGCGCGCCAGCGCAGCGTCGGCCCCTTCATCTTCTTCGACCACTTCGGCCCGGCGGAAGAACTGCCGGAGCAGAACCACGACGTGCGGCCGCACCCGCACATCGGCCTGTCGACGGTCAGCTACCTGTTCGAGGGCGCGATGATGCATCGCGACAGCCTGGGCACGGAGCAACTGATCGAGCCGGGCGCCATCAACTGGATGACCGCGGGCCGCGGCATCGTGCATTCGGAGCGCAAGCCGGACCACCTGCGCAACTCCCGCTACTACAACCACGGCCTGCAACTCTGGACGGCGCTGCCGCTGGAGCAGGAAGAGGCCGAGCCCTCGTTCTCGCACACGCCGGCCGACGCCATCCCGGAATGCAGCGTCGGCGATGCCCAGGTGCGCGTGCTGGTGGGCGAGGCTTTCGGCCTGCGCTCGCCGGTGCCGGCCTTGTCGCCCACGCTGTATCTCGATGTGCGGCTGCCTGCCGGCGGCGTGTTCGAGCTGCCGCCGCTGGCGGCGGAGCTGGCGGTCTATGCCGTCGAAGGCGCGCTGGAGGTCGATGGCGAGCCGCTGCCGGAGCGCGTGATGGGCATGCTGGAGGCCGGCGTGCCCGCGCGCCTGGTCGCGCCTGCAGGTGCGCGGCTGGTCGTCATCGGCGGCGCGCCGCTGGATGCGCCGCGGCATATCTGGTGGAACTTCGTGTCCAGCCGCAAGGAGCGGATCATGGCCGCCAGCGTGGACTGGAAGGAAATGCGGATGGGCGTGGTCCCCGGCGACCCGGAGTTCATTCCCCTGCCGCCAACGCAGTTCACGCCGCCGGAGCCGATTTCCTGAGGTCGGAACCCAGCGCCTCGCGCTCGTCGAACACGAAGCACTTCCCTTCGTAGTGCCTCCCGTCGGTTTCCTCGAAATATTTGAGGATGCCGCCTTCGAGCTGCCAGACGTTTTCGACGCCGGCTTCCTGCATCACGAGCGCCGCCTTTTCGCAGCGGATGCCGCCGGTGCAGAAGCTCACCACGGTCTTGCCGGCGAATTCGTCCGCGTTGGCTCGCAAGGCCGCGGGGAATTCGCTGAACTTGGACAGGCGCCAGTCCACCGCGCCGGCGAAGGTGCCGTGATCGATCTCGAACGCATTGCGGGTGTCCAGCATGACCACGGGGCGGCCTTCATCGTCCCGGCCCGCGTCCAGCCAGCGCTTCAGCGTTGCCGCGGGTAGGGCAGGCGCGCGGCCGGCGGAAGGCCGCACCGCCGGCTGGTTCATGCGGATGATCTCCTGCTTGACCTTCACCAGCATCCGGCCGAAAGGCACTTCCGACGACCAGCTTTCCTTGGCCTGCAGGTCCGCCAGGCGGGGATCGGAACGCAAATCCGACAGCAAGCCGCGCACGGCGTGCTCCGAGCCCGCCAGGAACAGGTTCAAACCCTCTTGCGCCAGCAGGATCGTCCCCTTCAGCCCCAGCGCCTGCGCCCGCGCCAGCAGCGGCGCACGCAGGTCGACGGCGTCGGGCAGGGCGACGAACTTGTAGGCGGAGACGTTCAGGACTTTGTTCACGGCAGGCGGGATTGTCCGGGAAAGTCAATACCCGCGTGTTTTCTACAATGGCGGCATGTTCGTCCACCTGCGCCTGCACACCGAATTTTCCGTCGTCGACGGTACCAACCGCATCGACGAGATCGTCAAGGCGGCCGCCGCCGACGGCCAGCCCGCGCTGGGCATCACGGACCTGAACAACGCCTTCGGCGCCATCAAGTTCTACAAGGAAGGCCGCGGCGCCGGCGTCAAGCCCATCGTCGGCTGCGAGCTGATGGTGCACGGCTTCGCCGCCGATCCCGCAGCCATCTCGCGCGTCGCGCTGCTGGTGCAGAACCGCCAGGGCTACCTGAACCTGTGCGAGCTGCTGGCCCGGGCCTGGACCAGGAACGTGGTGAAAGCCCAGGCCGTGGTCAAGCTCGAATGGCTGCAGGAGCTGAACGAAGGCCTGCTGATGCTGGCCGGCGCGCACGCCGGCCCGGTGGGCCAGGCGCTGCTGGCCAGCGACGAGGGCCGCGCGAGCGACGTCGCGCTGCAGCTGGCCGCGATGTTCCCGCACCGCTTCTACCTGGAAGTGCAGCGTGCCGGCCGTCCCGACGACGAGCCGCATGTCGCCGCCTGCGTGCAACTGGCCGCCCGCCTGAACCTGCCGGTGGTCGCCACGCACCCGGTGCAGTTCACGCAGGAAGACGGCTACGAGGCGCACGAGGCCCGCGTCTGCATTTCCGAAGGCGAGATCCTGGGCAACCAGCGCCGCGTGCGCAAGTTCACGCGCGAGCAGTACTTCAAGACCCAGGCGCAGATGGAGGCGCTGTTCGCGGACCTTCCTTCGGCCATCACCAACACGCTGGAAATCGCGCGCCGCTGCAACCTGACGCTGGAGCTGGGCAAGCCGCGCCTGCCCAACTTCCCGACGCCCAACGGCATGCCGATCGACGAGTACTTCCGCTACGCGTCGCACGAAGGCCTGAAGGAGCGCCTGGTCCACCTGTTCCCCAAGGAAGAAGAGCGCGAAAAGCAGCGCCCGCGCTACGTGGAGCGGCTGGAGTTCGAGCTCGGGACCATCCTGAAGATGGGCTTCCCCGGCTACTTCCTGATCGTGGGCGACTTCATCGGCTGGGCCAAGAACAACGGCTGCCCGGTGGGCCCGGGCCGGGGCTCGGGCGCCGGCTCGCTGGTGGCCTACGCGCTGAAGATCACCGACCTCGACCCGCTGCAGTACAACCTGCTGTTCGAGCGTTTCCTGAACCCGGAGCGGGTGTCGATGCCCGACTTCGACATCGACTTCTGCCAGGGCAACCGCGACCGCGTCATCGAGTACGTGAAGGACAAGTACGGGCGCGATGCGGTGTCGCAGATCGCCACCTTCGGCACGATGGCGGCGCGCGCGGCGGTGCGCGACGTCGGCCGCGTGCTGGACATGAGCTACACCTTCTGCGACGGCATCAGCAAGCTGATCCCGAACAAGCCGGGCACGCACGTGACCATCGCCGAGGCGATGGAGCAGGAGCCTATCCTCAAGGAGCGCTACCAGCGCGAGGACGAGGTCAAGACACTGCTCGATCTGGCGCAGAGCCTCGAAGGCATGACCCGCAACATCGGCATGCACGCGGGCGGCGTGCTGATCGCCCCGGGCAAGCTGACCGACTTCACGCCGCTGTACCAGCAACCGGGCAGCGACAGCGCGGTGAGCCAGTACGACAAGGACGACGTGGAGGCCGCCGGCCTGGTGAAGTTCGACTTCCTGGGCCTCGCCACCTTGACCATCCTGGAGCTCGCGCGCGAGTTCATCGTCAAGCGGCACCCGGCCCAGAAGGACTTCGCCTTCGAGAACATCGCGCTGGACGACGCGCACACCTACCGGCTGTTCACCGACGGCAAGACCGAAGCGGTGTTCCAGTTCGAATCCCGCGGCATGCAGGGCATGTTGCGCGACGCGCGGCCGTCGCGGCTGGAAGACCTGATCGCCCTGAACGCGCTGTACCGACCGGGCCCGATGGACCTGATCCCGTCCTTCGTGGCGCGCAAGCACGGGCGCGAGACGGTGGAGTACCCGCACCCCGCGGTGGCGGACATGCTCGGCGAGACCTACGGCATCATGGTCTACCAGGAGCAGGTGATGCAGACCGCGCAGATCCTGGGCGGCTATTCGCTCGGCGGCGCCGACCTGTTGCGCCGCGCCATGGGCAAGAAGAAGGCCGAGGAGATGGCCGTGCACCGGGAGCGCTTCCGCGAGGGCGCCGCCAAGACGCATGGCATCCCCCAGGACAAGGCTGACGAGATCTTCGACCTGATGGAGAAGTTCGCGGGCTACGGCTTCAACAAGTCGCACGCCGCCGCCTACTCCCTGCTGGCCTACCACACGGGCTGGCTGAAGGTGCACTACACGGCGGAGTTCTACTGCGCCAACTTGACCATTGAAATGGACAACACCGACAAGCTGAAGGTGTTGTTCGAGGACGCGGTCAAGAACTTCGGCATGACCTTCGAGCCGCCGGACGTCAACCGCGGCACCTACCGCTTCGAGCCGATCTCCGACAAGGTCATCCGCTACGGCCTGGGCGCCGTCAAGGGCACGGGCCAGTCGGCGGTGGAAGCCATCGTCGCCGCGCGCGAAGAGGGCGGGGCCTTCACGAGCCTGTACGACTTCTGCGCCCGCGTCGACCGCGCGCGCATCAACAAGCGCACGGTGGAAGCGCTGATCAAGGCCGGCGCTTTCGACGCGCTGCACATGAACCGCGCGACGCTGGTGGCCACCATCGACCGGGCCTTCGAGTTCGCGGTGGCGCAGGACGCCAACGCCAACCAGGGCGGCCTGTTCGACATGGGCGACCACCACGGCGCCAGCCACCAGGAGCCGGACCTGGTGGAGGCCACGCCCTGGGGCATCAAGGAGCGCCTGACGCACGAGAAGGTGGCGGTCGGCTTCTACCTCTCGGGCCACCTCTTCGACGAGGTCGAGCGCGAGGTGCGCCGCTTCTGCAAGCGCCAGATCGAGGAGCTGGTGGACACGCGCGAGCCGTTGCTGCTGGCGGGCATCGTCACCGACCTGCGCGTCATCAACGGGCAGCGCGGCAAGCTGGCGCTGTTCAAGCTCGATGACAAGAGCGACGTGATCGAGGCCGCGGCCGACGAAGGCGTCTTCAAGCAGCACGCCTGGTTCAAGGACGACGAGCTGATCGTCGTGATGGCCAAGCTGCAGCCGGATCGTTTTTCCGGCGGCTTCCGCCTGAACATCCAGCAGATCTGGGACCTGGCGACGGCGCGCTGCCGCTTCGGCAAGTACCTGAAGGTGGCCGTCAACGGCACCGCGCCGGACATCACGCGCATGGTGCGCGAGTTCCCGCCCAAGCGCGAGATGTCGGAGCAGGGCGAACTGGTGCGCGGGCTGAACGTGCGGCTGCTGGTGCAGCGCGAGTCGGCGACGGCGGAACTGCAGCTGGGCGAACAGGCCAAGTTCTTCCCGAGCGATGCTGCGCTCGCCAGCTGGATCGCGCAGGCCCATGGCGGGCAGGCGCAGATCGTCTACGAGCTGTAGGGCGTCAGCCGACGTCCAGGCTCAGCTTCGACTGCAGGATCACCTTCTTCCACTGCCCGAAATCCGCCGCGATCTGCTTGCCGAAGATCTCCGGCGAGCTCTTCACCGGCGTCGAGCCGGAATTCAGCAGGCGGTTCTGCACGTCCGGCGTCGCGACGGTCTCGCGCAAGGCCGCATCGAGCCGCGCGACGATGGGCGCGGGCGTCTTCGCCGGCGCGAGCACGCCCACCCAGGAGTTCACGTCCACGTCCTTCAACTCCGGGAAGCCCAGCTCCGCGAGCGTCGGCACCTTGGGCAGCGCGGGCGAACGCTTCGAGCTGGTGACGGCCAGCCCTTTCAGCACGCCGGCGCGGATGTCGCCGGAAGTCGTGGGCACCGCGGCCAGCATCAGCGGGATCTGGCGCGCCAGCACCTGCGCGCGGGCGTCGCCGCCGCCGCGGTAGGGGATGTGCACCGCATAAAAGCCCAGCCGCAGCTTCAGCAGCTCCATCGTGAGGTGGCCCGTGCTGCCTACCCCCGAGGTGCCGTAGTCGAACACGCGCGGGCCGATGCCGGTGCCGAGCGCGCTGCGCGACAGGCGAATGAACTCGCCGAAATCATTGGCCGGGAAAGTGGAATGCGCCGTGATCAGCACCGGCGAATCCACCACCTTGCCGATCGGCGCGAAATCCGCGACCGGGTCGAAGCCGATGTGCGGGTTGGCCGCGGGAATGGTGACGTGCGTGCCATCGAATCCCATCAGCAGCGTGTAGCCGTCCGCCGGGCTGCCCGCGACATACTTGGTGGCGATGGCGCCGCCGGCGCCGGTGCGGTTCTCCACGACCACCATGTGGCCCAGGATCTCCGCCAGCCGCGGCGCGATGATGCGCGCCGTGAGGTCGGCGATGCCGCCGGGCGCCAGGCCCACCACCAGCCTCACCGGCCGGTTCGGGAAACTCTCCTCCGCGCGGCCCAGCATCGGGACGACCGCGGCGGCTGCAATGCCGCGGGCGAAGGCGCGGCGCCGGATCACGCGGCCTCCGGCTGCCGCTGCGCGGCTTCCTGCTGGATCGGCGCGGACAGCGTGTAGCGGCCCTTGATCTGCGAGCGGTGCAGGGTGCGGATCTGGTCCGGCGGGAAGGCGTCGCGCCGGTGCATGGTGGTGAGGTTGTTCCACAGCACCACGTCGCCCAGGCGCCAGTGGTGGCACAGCGTCACCGAGCCGGCGGTGGCGTAGCTCCAGATGATGTTCAGCAGCCGCTCGGATTCCTCCAGCGGCAGGCCGGGGATGTAGGCGTTGCGGCGCCGGCCCAGGTACAGCGTGTGCTCGCCGGACTCGGGCTGCACGATCACGATCGGATGCACGGTGCCCACCGACTGGGTCGGGTCGTCGTTGGCGACCAGCCCCAAGCGCACGTTGCCGCCGCTGTCGTAGGTGCCGTCGTGCTTAATGCCCAGGCGGCTGATGCGGCGCACCAGGTCGGCCGGCATGGAGCGCAGCGCTGCCGGCATGCTGGCGAACCAGGTGTCGCCGCCCTTGGCGGGCAGCTCGATGGACCACAGCATCGAAGCAAACGGCGGCCGCTCCAGGTAGGACATGTCGGTGTGCCAGTGCGCCTCGCCGTCGCCCAGTGCGCCCAGCGCCTCGCCGGTGGCGGACTTGCGGTTCGACACCACGTACAGGTTGGGGTGGCCGGGCACGCTCTTGCGGCCGGCGCCCTGGTTGGGCGGCGGGTCCAGCTCGCCCAGCATGGCGGAGAAGCGTTCGAAGTCGTCGTTGGTCAGGCGCTGGCCGCGCAGCAGCAGCACGTGGTGCTGGCGCCAGAGGGCATACAGCTCGGCGAACTGCGGCACCGTGATCGTCGCCAGGTCGATGCCCTGCACTTCGGCGCCGAGCACGGGCGTGATGGGGTTGTAGCTGATGGCCATGGACTTCTTCCCTCGGATCCTCAGACGATGCCGGCCGTGCGCGAGGCCAGCGACAGGTCGACGAAGCGCGAGCCGGAGCGCTCGCTGCGGCTGTAGCGCAGGTTCGTGTAGCCCAGGTCCAGGGCGCCCACGTGGCCCATGCCGTCGATCAGCCCGGCGCGGGTTTCGCCGCGCGACTGCTTCAGGCCCTCGGCCAGCGCCAGGCCGGTGATGAAGCCTTCCAGCGACACCGGCGTCACCGTGGTCTTGAGTTCGCGCGCGATCGCAACGAACTCGCGCACCACCCAGTACTTTTCGCGGGTGTACTCCGGCACCACGACGCTGAAGCCCACGCCGGCGGCGTCGGCGCCCAGGTCGGCCAGCAGCTTCTCGCGGTCGACGAAGGAGATCACCATCTTCGGCAGCACCAGCGTGCGCGGCGCGTAGTCGCGCAGCAGCGTGGTGAGCGGCGCGTTGTTGGCCAGGATGATCAGCATCTCCGGCTTGGCCTGGTCCAGCGTCTTCAGGGCAGCCGCATTGAGCGACGGCCCCTTGCGGTCGACGCCGGCCGTCACCACCAGCTTGCCGCCCTGCTGCGCCAGGATCTTCTCCAGCAGCGGCACGTTGGTGGCGCGCGCGTCTTCCAGGTGCACGAAACCGAAGTTCGACACGCCCAATTGGCGGTAGTGGTGGACGATGGCTTCCAGCTCGCGCTCGTAGCTGGCGCGCGTGGTGAAGGTGGTCCCCGCCTTGTCGCCATAGAGCAGCGGCGTGCCCGAGAAGGCGCCCACCAGCGCGATGCCTTCCTTCGCGGCCATCACGGCGCCGGCTTCGGAGCAGGGCCGGGTCGTGTAACCGGTGAGCCCGATCACCTGCCGGTTGGCCGTGAGCAGCTCGGTGTTGGCCTCGGTCTTCGCCTTGTCACCCTGGTCGTCCAGCGAGAGCAGCTGCACCCGCCGGCCGTCGACGCCGCCTGCGCGGTTGACCGAATGCAGCGCGGCCAGGATGCCGTCGCGCATCGCCGTGCCGAAGCCGGCCTGCGGCCCCGTGAGCGCCGCCGATTGGCCCACCACCAAGGGGGCGGCCGCCGCCGTCGTCTGCACCCAAAGAGGTGCAGCGACGCCGGCGGCGATTCCCCAGCCCGTCCCGCGCGCAAGAAATGTTCGGCGCTTGATCATTGTTCTTCCCCCTGATGCGCATATCGCTGCGCTTGAGCCAGAGTCTGCGCAGCCAAGTTGCGCGGCGGCTAGAGGGGGCTGCGGCAACTTACCGCCGGTTGCAAGCCTTGCTCTCGATTTCGAAGCGGGGCGCGCAGGAAGGGCGCAGTGTTGCGGGGATGTGTAAGGAGGCGGCCTAAAGCGCCACTGCGAAACGACTCACGCGCGCGCGCAACAAGTCGGCCGGCCTCGGCCGCTCACCCCTGGGGCCGGAACACCAGGTCGCCGCCGCTCGGCACGCGGCCATCGACGTCGCGCGGCAGGGTTTCGGCGTTTTCGAGGGCGCGCAGCACGGCGTCATCCCAGCTCTTGACGCCGCTGGACTTCTTCAGCGTCTTGGCGACGATCGTGCCGTCCGGCGCGAGCCGCACCGTGACGACCGCTTCCGGATTGCCCGACACGGTGTCCGTGAAGTGGATGAAGGGCCGCACCTTGGCTTGCACGCGCGCGCCCCAGGTCGCCGACGGCCCGCTGGAATGGGCGGCGGCGCTGGTCGAGCCCGGCGCGCCGGTGCCCGCCATCGCCTGCATGCGCTTGAGCGTGTCGTCGCGCAGCTGCGCCAGCTTCTTCGCCTGCTGCTCGTCCTGCAGCTTGCGCTTCTTCTCTTTCTCGAGGTCTTCCTTGCGCTTGGCCTCGGCCAGCTGGCGCTTGTCCTCTTCCTTCTGGCGCGCGACTTCCTCGTCGTGCTTGCGCTGTGCTTCCAGCTTGCGCTTGCGATCCAGCTCCTTCTGCTTCTGCAGTTCGGCCAGTCGGCGCTCTTCCGCTTCGCGCTTCGCCTTCTCGCGCTCCACGGCGATCTGTGCATCGCGCTGCGCCTGCAGGTCGGCCTGGGGCGGCGGCGGGGCCTTGACGACCGGTGGCGCGGGCGGCGTCGGCGCGGGAGGGGGCGGCGTCGGTTCCACCACCGGCTTGGGCGCCGCTTCCTGCGGCAGCTTGGACCACAGTTCGGCCTCGGCCACCGTGTTCTCGCTCTCGCGCTGCCAGTGCAGGCCGAAGGTGAGGGCGACGAGCAGCAGCAGGTGCGCGATGACCGCCAGCACGACGGCGCGCAGCATCCCCGGCTGGGGCGGCGGCGCGAACTGGTGGCGGTCGGAGGCGGCGTCCACGGCGCGCTATTGCGTCAGTTGCACCGACAGGCCGACGCGCTGCACGCCGGCTCGCTGCAGGGCGTCCATCACCTTCACCACTGCCTCGTACTTGACGTTGCGGTCGGCGCTGATGACGACGGCCACGCTGCCCGCCGGCTTGTCCGCCTGCGCCTGCAGGATGGCGGGCGGGATGTCCTTCAGCGGCATGCCGACCGACTTGTCCGTGAGCTTCAGCTCCAGGTGTTCGTCCTTGCCCACGCTCACCTCGATCACCTGGTCCGGCTTGCGCGAGGCCTTGCCGACGCTGGGCAGGTCGATCAGGCTGGGCGTGATCAGCGGCGCCGTCACCATGAAGATGATCAGCAGCACCAGCATCACGTCGATGAACGGGACCATGTTGATCTCGTTCATCGTGCGGCGGCCGCGGCCGCGGGCGGCGACGTGCGGCATGTCAGTGGCCCGAGGCGGTGTTGGCGAAGGCGGGCTGCGGCGAGCCGCCCAGGTTGCGCTGCAGGATGTTGGAGAACTCCTCGATGAAGGTCTCCAGCTTGATCGCGACCCGGTCGATGTCGCGGGCGAAGCGGTTGTAGGCCACCACGGCGGGGATGGCGGCAAACAGGCCCAGGGCCGTGGCCACCAGCGCTTCGGCGATGCCGGGCGCCACGGTAGCCAGCGTCACCTGCTGCAGCGCGCCCAGGCCGGTGAAGGCGTGCATGATGCCCCACACGGTGCCGAACAGGCCGACGTAGGGAGACACCGAGCCGACCGAGGCCAGGAAGGAGAGGTTGGTCTCGATCACGTCCAGCTCGCGCTGGAAGCTGGCGCGCATGGCGCGGCGCGCGCCATCGAGCAGGGTGCCGGTGTCGGCGATGCGGCGCTCGCGCAGCTTCTGGTATTCGCGCATGCCGGAGGCGAAGATGCGCTCCATGGGGCCGGACAGCTTGGCGTTCTGCGCGGCGGCGGCGAACAGGTCGTTGAGGCTGGTGCCGGACCAGAACTCGCGCTCGAAATCGTCGTTCAGCGACTTCACGCGGTTCAGGGCGAACAACTTGCGGAAGATCGCCGCCCAGCTGGTGACGGAGACGAGCAGCAGGAGCAGCATCACGAGCTGCACCACCCAGCTGGCTCCCATTACCAGTTGCACGATCGACAGGTCTTGGTGGTTCATCGCTTCTTGTTCAGTACTTCCAGGATGGCTTCGGGAATGCGGGCGGGCCGCAGCGTTGCGGCGTCCACCCAGCCGATGCGGATGGTCCCCTCCGCCAGCAGTTGCGCGCCGCGGCGCGCCTGCTGGGCAATTATCAGAGAGGCTCTCCCCGAAGCTTCGAGCGCCGCTGTAACGGAGAGTTCATCATCGAGCTTCGCCGGCGCGAGATAGCGAACCGAAGTTTCACTGACGATGAACTGGCCCCCGGCGGTTTCGCGCAGCGCGCCCTGCGCGACGCCGAGCGAGCGCAGCCACTCGGTGCGCGCCCGCTCGAAGAACTTCAGGTAGTTTGCGTAGAAGACGATGCCGCCCGCATCGGTATCTTCCCAGTAGACGCGTATCGGCCAGGTAAAGATGGCCGATCCCGTCATGAAAGGACGCCCTTCAGGCGCGCCGCGGCTTCCTGCAGCTGCGCCATCGAGTTGGCGGTGGAGAAGCGGACGAAGCGGCCGGTGTCCGCTTGGCCGAAGTCGCGGCCCGGGGTGACGGCGACGTGGGCGCGCTTCATCACCTCGAAGGCGAAGTCCCAGCTGCCTTCGACGCCCAGCTTGTGGGCGACCGCGCTGCAGTCCGCCCAGGCGTAGAAGGCCCCATCGGGCACCACCGGCACCTGCAGGCCCATGGACTGCAAGGCGGGGATGAACCAGTCGCGGCGGGCCTTGAACTCGGCGCGCCGGCGCTCGTATTCGGCGATGCTCTCCGGCGCGAAGCAGGCGAGAGCCGCGTACTGCGCCACGGTGCTGGGGCAGATGAACAGGTTCTGCGCGAGGCGCTCCACCACCGGCACCAACTGCTCCGGCACGACCATCCAGCCCAGGCGCCAGCCGGTCATGTTGAAGTACTTGGAGAAGCTGTTGATGCTGACGACGTTGTCGTCGATGGCGAGCGCCGTGTGGCCGAAGGTGTCCTCGTAGGACAGGCCCAGGTAGATCTCGTCCAGCAGCGTGATCCCGCCTTTCGCCTGCACGAAAGAGTGGATGCGGCGCAGTTCGTCCGGGTGGATCGAGGTGCCGGTCGGATTGGACGGCGAAGCGAGCAGCACGCCGCGCGTGCGCGCGCGCCAGTGCTCCTGCACCTTGGCGGCGCTGAGCTGGTAGCGCTCTTGCGCCGTCGTCGGGATCAGCACCGCTTCGCCTTCGGCGGCGCTGACGAAATGCCGGTTGCAGGGATAGCTGGGATCCGGCATCAGGATCTCGTCGCCGGTGTCGATCAGCGCCAGGCAGGCCAGCTGCAAGGCCGCGGATGCACCTGCGGTCACGACGATGCGGCGCGCCGGCACATTCACGCCGAAGCGTTCCTGGTACCAGCCGCTGATGCGTTCGCGCAGGGCGGGCAGGCCGGTGGCGTCGGTGTACTGCGTCCGGCCGTCGTGGATGGCGCGAACGGCTGCTTCCTGCACCAGCGGCGGCGCGGTGAAATCCGGTTCGCCGATGTTCAGGAAGATCATCGGCTGGTCGCTGCGCGCGACTTCGCGGGCGAGCTGCGAGGCGGCCTTGGCCACCTCCATCACGTAGAAGGGCTCGATGCGTTCGGCGCGGCGGCTGATCTTCAAGGCCGCGCCTTCCCCGCTGCGCGGTCGGCTTCCACTTCCGCCGAGCGCAGCTTGGGCGCCAGGCCGTTCAGCACCGCGTTCACGTACTTGTGGCCGTCGGTGCCGCCGAATTCCTTGGCCAGCTCGATGCATTCGTTCAACACGACGCGCCAGGGCACTTCCGCCACGTGCAGGAACTCGTAGGCGCCGATCCACATGACGGCGTGCTCGATGGGGGAGATCTCCTCCAGCTTGCGATCGAGCAGCGGCACGATCAGCGCGTCGAGTTCCGCCGATTCCTTGATGCAGCCATGCAGCAGGGCGTCGTAGTGCACCGAATCCGCCTTGTGGAAACCCGAGAGACCGCGGGTGAACTGGTCGATGCTCTCCGGGTCCTGCCGGCCCACCAGGTGCTGGTACAGGGCCTGCACGGCGAATTCGCGGGCGCGGCTGCGCGCCGGCTTGGCGCTGGTCTTGCGCGGGGGCGTTTCGCTCATTCCAGGTCTTCCAGCAGGTTGGCCATCTCGATGGCGACCAGCGCCGCGTCGCGGCCTTTCTCCACCTGGCGGGCCACGGCCTGCTCCAGGTTCTCGGTGGTGAGGATGGCGTTGGCGATGGGCAGCTGGTAGTCCAGCGACACGCGCGTGACGCCGGCGCCCGACTCGTTGGCCACCAGCTCGAAATGGTAGGTCTCGCCGCGGATGATGCAGCCGATCGCAACCAGCGCGTCGTACTGGTCCTTCTCCGCCATCGCCTGCAGCGCCACCGGCACTTCCAGCGCGCCGGGCACGAACACGTGGTCGATGTTGTCGTCCTCGACGCCGTGTTCCAGCAGTGCTTCGCGGCAGGCCTTGGCCAGCGCGTCGGTCACGCCGGGGTTCCAGCGCGCCTGCACGATGCCGATCGCCAGCCGCTTGCCGTCCAGCCGGTCCGCGGCGCCCTTGTCAGCTCCAAACATCGGAATTCCTATTCGTTCGGGCGGGGCGTGTAGCCCGCCACTTCCAGGCCGTAGCCTGCCATGGAGGGCATGCGCCGGGGCGCGCCCATCAGGTTCATGCGTCGCACGCCGCAGTCCCGCAGGATCTGGGCGCCGACGCCGTAGGTGCGCAGGTCCATGCGGCCGCGTTCGGGCGCTTGCGCCGCGCGAGCCGTGCCCTCGAATTGCTCCAGCAGCTGGTCGGCGGTCTCGCCGCAATTCAGCAGCACGGCGACGCCGTGGCCGGTGGCGGCAATGTGCTTCAGGCTGGAGTCCAGGCTCCAGCTGTGCATGGAGCGATCCAGCTCCAGCGCGTCCAGCACGGACAGCGGTTCGTGCACGCGCACCGGCACCGCCTGCTCGGCGTCCCACTGGCCCTTGACCAGCGCCAGGTGCAGGCCCTGGCTGGGCTTGTCGCGCCAGGCGTGGGCCGTGAACTCGCCGTAGGCCGTGGCCAGCTGGCGGGTGCCGATCTTCTCGATCAGGCTCTCGTGGCGGCTGCGGTAGTGGATCAGGTCGGCGATGGTGCCGATCTTCAGGCCGTGTTCGGCGGCGAACAGCTGCAGGTCCGGCAGGCGGGCCATGGTGCCGTCGTCCTTCATCACCTCGCAGATCACGGCGGCCGGCGTGCAGCCGGCCATCGCGGCGAAGTCGCAGCCGGCTTCGGTATGGCCGGCGCGCATCAGCACGCCGCCATCCACCGCCTGCAGCGGGAAGATGTGGCCCGGTTGCACCAGGTCGGCGGCGGTGGCGTCCTTCGCCACGGCGGCCTGCACCGTGCGGGCGCGGTCGGCGGCGGAGATGCCGGTGGTCACGCCGGTGGCGGCCTCGATGGACACGGTGAAGGCCGTGCCCATCTTGGTGCCGTTGCGGGCCACCATGGGCGGCAGCTGCAGGCGCTCGCAGCGCTCGCGGCTGAGGGTCAGGCAGATGAGGCCACGGCCGAAGCGGGCCATGAAGTTGATCGCTTCGGGCGTGACGTGGTCGGCGGCGAGCACGAGGTCGCCTTCGTTCTCGCGGTCTTCTTCGTCGACCAGGATCACGATGCGGCCGGCACGCATCTCGGCGACGATGTCCTCGACGGGGGAGACGGGAACGGGGTTGAGGACGGCGGGACGGGCAGTCATCCCGCTATTGTCGCATCTGCCCCGTTGCCGGCCCCTGTGTGGGGCCGGGTCAGGCCGCGCGGGCGGCCGGCAGCGGCAGGTCGAGGGTGAAGCTCGCGCCCCGGCCCGGGCCGTCGCTGGCGGCGCTCAGGGCGGCGCCCATCTCGCGGGCGGCCAGCGCGCAGCTGTGCAGGCCGAAGCCGTGGCCGTCGCGGCGGGTGGTGAAGCCGTGCGAGAAGATCCGCGTCAGGTTCTCTTCCGGAATGCCTTCGCCTTCGTCGTGCACCGAGATGCGCAGGCGCTGCGGCTCGGGCTGTTCGATGCGCACCGTCAGTCGCGCCCGCTGGCCGGCCAGGCCCGCCATCGCATGCTTGGCATTGCTGATGAGGTTGACGAGGATCTGCAGCACGCGGCCGCGGTCCAGCGGCACGGCGGCCATGGGCGCGTAGTCGCGCACCACCTCCACCTGGTGCCGAGCCAGCGAGCTGCCCTGCATGCGCAAGGCCTCCTCCGCCAGTTCCGCCGGTTCCACTGCTTCGACGACGTGGCTGCCGCCGGCATGCGACTGCTGGGTGGCGACGATGTCCTTGACGTGCTCGACGCTCTTGACCAGGCGTTCGACTTCGCTCGTCATGTCCCGGTGTTCCTCGGCCAGGGCGGCGGTGGCGGCCGCCAGGTAGGCCGGAAGCATCCGGCCCTTGTCGTCCTCGGCGAGGAAGCGGCCCGCGTCTTCGCCCTGGTCGCGCAGCATGGTCGCCGCCCGGCCCAGGCCGCCCAGGCGCGACTTGCGCAAGGTGCCGGCGACCACGCTGGCCGAGGTGTTGATGCTGTTCAGGACGTTGCCCACGTTGTGCAGCACGTTGGTGGCGATTTCGGCGCGGCCAGCCTGGCGGGCGGCGGCGACCAGTTCGTCCTGGGTCTCGCGCAGCTTCTCCAGCAACACGTTGCGCTCCTGCTGCGCGGCCAGCTCGCGCTGGGCCCGCTGGCGCTGGACCTGCTCGCTCAGCAGGGTGGCCTGCGCCTGGTTCAGGCGCTCGGAGCGCCCGGCCACGTCCCGCTGCACGCGGGACAGCAGGCGGTGGAAGAACCAGGTGAGGGCGCCGCCGATCAGCGCGAAGACCAGGATCACGCCGCCCGCGGCCAGGCGCCAGGTGCGCGCGAGCCCGGTGACGTCCGTCATGACCAGCAGCGAGCCGACCTTCTGGCCGCGCGAATTCAGCAGCGCCTGCTCCACCACCTGCGTGGTCCGGCCGCCGTCGGTGGCCTGCAGCGGTTGCTGCGTGCCTTCCGGGCCGCGCGGGCCTGCCAGGTAGTCGTGCACGCCCGAGGGGATGTCCGCCGTGCTGCGGCTCAGGACGATGACGTCGCGGAACTCGTCCCAGTTCTCGTGGATGCCCCGGCGCTTCTGGTACTCGCGGTAGGTCGCCTCGTCCAGGAAGTGCTTGTTCAGCAGCAGCAGCGCCTGGCCGTCCACGGTGTTGGTGATCTGGGCGAACAGGTCCTCCAGTTCGGCGCCGAGCTCGATGTAGCCAATGAGCTGGCCGTCGACGAACCACGGCGCGCTGACGCGCAGGGTGAAGGCGCCGTTGGTGCCCTGTTCGTTGCCCCAGGCGACATGGCCGCTGCGCTCGGCCTCCATCATCACGAAGCGGTCGACGCGGTCGCCGGCGTGGTCCGGCTCGTGCACGCGCAGCAGCACCTTGCGGTCGGGCGTGATGAAGTACAGGTGCGTGATCGCATGTCGCCGCTTCAGGTCCAGCAGGAGGTCGGACGTCAGCCCGAGCAGCATTCGCGGGTCGCGCGCGAGCTGGGCGTGCAGGATGCGCGGGTCGGCCATCAGCATGTCCTGCACCGACTGCATGGTCTGCACCTCCTGGCCGGTCAGCCCCACCAGGAGGGACTTCATGGCCTTGCCGGTGTCGTTGGCCTGCTGCTGCATGTACTCGCCGCGCGCCAGGAACATCAGCAGGGCGACCAGGGACACCAGCAGCAGCAGGGCCGCCGCGAGCGGCAGCAGGATGCGCATGCGCAGGCCCGAGGTGAGCTCGCGTGCATCGGCGCCGAAACCGGAATCCAGGCGCAAGTCGCCGTACGGAGGCTGCATCGCCTGCGTCATGGCTGCCCCGCCTCGCGGGCGCGCCGGGCCTCGAGGCGCGGCGGGATCCATTTGAGCAGCACGTCCCACATCGCCTCGAGCTCCAGCGGCTTGGCGATGAAATCGTCCATGCCGGCCTGCAGGAAGCGCTCGCGATCGCGCTGCAGCACGCTGGCCGTCATCGCGATGACGGGCAGGTCCGCGTGGCCGGGCCTTGCGCGCAGGGCGCGCGTTGCATCCACGCCATCGAGCACCGGCATGTGCGCGTCCATCAGGACGGCGTCGTAGCAGGACTGCTCCACGCGCTCGAGCGCCTCGGCGCCGTCGCTGGCGACGTCCACCTCGATGCCGGCGCGGCGCAGCAGCAGGCTGGCCACCACCTTGTTGGTCTCGTTGTCCTCCACCAGCAGCACGCGGGCGCCGCGCAGCAGCGGCAGCCGCTGGGCCTGCTCCGCGTTCATGCGGGGCGGCAGCGGCTGCGCCGTGGCGGGCAGGCCCAGGCGCGCGGTGAACCAGAAGCAGCTGCCGCGGCCGGGCTCGCTCTCCACGCCGACCTCGCCGCCCATCAGGTGGGCCAGCTTGCGGGAGATCGCCAGGCCCAGGCCCGTGCCGCCGAAGCGGCGCGTGGTGGAAGCGTCGGCCTGCTGGAAGCGCTGGAACAGCCGCTGCAGCTGGCTGGCGGTGATGCCGATGCCGGTGTCGGTGACCGACAGGCGCAGCACGACTTCGCCCGGCGCACGGGACTCCACCCGCGCGGCGATCGCGACCTGGCCGCGCTCGGTGAACTTGATGGCGTTGCCGGTGAAGTTCAGCAGCACTTGCGCCAGGCGCAGCGGATCACCCACCAGCAGCGGCGGCACCTGCGCGTCGACGTCGCAGCTCAGGACCAGTCCCTGGGCGGCGCACTTGGCGCCCAGCGTGCCGGTCACCCGGTCGACCACGGAGGCCAGCGTGAAATGCGTCTGCTCCAGGGCCAGCTTGCCGGACTCGATGCGCGAGAAGTCCAGGATGTCGTCGAGGATGCCCATCAGGTGGTCGGCCGACTCGGCGACCATGCCGAGGTGCTGGCGCTGCTGCGGGTCGAGCGCCGTCTGCAGCAAGAGCGTCGACAGGCCGATGATCGCGTTCATCGGCGTGCGGATCTCGTGGCTCATGTTGCTCAGGAACTCGTCCTTCGCGCGGCTGGCCTGTTCCGCGGCCTCCTTGGCCACCTGCAGTTCATGCGTGCGCTTCTGCACGGTCGCTTCGAGCTCGCCCAGGTGGTGCAGCGCGTCCTGGGCCAGGTCCCACTTGACCGTGAGCGTGCGCGCGAGCTGCGCCACCTCGATCATGTCGAAGGGCTTCTTGATCACGAGCAGCCGGTCCTGCACGTCCAGCCGCTGCAGCACGTCCTCCCACGCGTGGTCGGAATAGGCGGTGCAGATCACGACCTGCAGCTGCGGGTCCACCTGCCAGAGGCGCTCGATGGTTTCCACGCCGTCCCATCCGGGCGGCATGCGCATGTCGACGAAGGCCAGCGCGTAGGGGCGGCCTTCGCGCATCGCGGTCGCAACCTTCTCGAGCGCTTCCTTGCCCTGGTAGGCCGAATCGACGTCGAAGCCTTCCGCGTCGTTGGCGGCCGGCGCTTCGCCGAACAAGGTGGCTTCGAGCTGGTCGAGCGCGGCGTCGCTGCGGCCGGCGACCAGGCTCTTGCGGAAATCGTGGTGCATCGCCGGCATGTCGTCGACGACGAGCACCCGGCGGTTGGTGGTGGCTGGCATGGGGGGTACTGCGTGGCGCGAAGCGGTTCCGTCAGCATGTAACGGAATGTCGCGACCGCCATGATCCCCCAGGCGGGGTCGCCGGGCTTAGGAGAAGTGCGAGCCCGGGCTGGAGAAAATGGCTCTAGGCCGCGCTGCGGGCCTGCGGCAGGCCGGCGCCGAGCATGCGTTCCACGTAGCGCGCGATCAGGTCGATCTCGAGGTTCACCCGGCTGCCAGCCTTCAGGGCATGCAACGCGGTGTTGTCCACCGTGTGGGGAATCAGGTTGATGCTCAGCTCGGTGCCGTCGGCCAGGTCGCTGATGCTGTTGACGGTGAGGCTCACGCCGTTGACGGTGATGGAGCCTTTGTAGGCCAGGTACTTGCCCAGCGCCTGCGGCGCCAGGATGCGCAGCTCCCAGCTTTCCCCGACCGGCTCCATGCGCTGCACGGTGCCGACGCCGTCGACGTGCCCGGAAACCAGGTGGCCACCCAGGCGGTCCTGCGCACGCAAGGCCTTTTCCAGGTTGACCGGGCCACGCTCGCCGAGGCCCGCGGTCTTGTCCAGCGATTCGGCGGAGATGTCGATGCTGAAATGGTGGGCGTTCGCGTCCAGCGAGGTCACCGTCATGCAGGCCCCGTTGATCGCGATGCTGTCGCCGAGCTGCACGTCTTCCAGGTAGCCGGCCGGCGTTTCGACGGTGAGTCGCTTGCCGTGCTGGGCCGAAGAGCCAAGGTCGTCGACGGCGGCGATGCGTCCGACGCCGGTGATGATGCCGGTGAACATGCGGACTATTTTCCCACTTGTGGCTGGCAGCTGGCTTTCACCTTGGCGAGGATGCGCAGGTCCGGGCCGAAAGCCTTCATCTCGCCGAACTCCAGTTCCACGGCTTCGTCCAGCCGCTGCAGGGGCCCGATGTTGACCATGCCCTGGCCGGGGCCGAGCAGCTTGGGCGCGAGGTAGACCAGCAGTTCGTCCACCAGGCCTTCGCGCAGCAGCGAGCCGTTGAGCTTGAAGCCGGATTCGACGTGCACCTCGTTGACCTCGCGCAGGGCCAGGTCGGCCAGCATGGCGGCCAGGTCCACCTTGCCCTTGGGGCCGCCGGCCTGGTAGACGACTTCGGCGCCGCGGGCTTCCAGCGCGGCCTGGGCCTGTGCGTGCTGCTCCGCCGCGTAAACCAGCACATGGCGGCCGGGCACGAACAGGGCCGCGTCCGGCGGCGTCTGCAGGCGGCTGTCCACCACCACCAGCGGTGGCTGCTTGGGCGCCGGCCACAGCCGGATGTCCAGCCGCGGGTTGTCCTCCAGCACGGTGCCGATGCCGGTGAGGATGGCGCCGGCGCGGCCGCGCCAGGCATGGCCGTCGGCGCGGGCTGCTTCGGAGGTGATCCACTGGCTGGCGCCGTTCGCCAGCGCGGTCTGGCCGTCCAGCGAGGCGGCGATCTTCATCCGCACCCAGGGGGTCTTGCGCTCCATGCGGCTGAAGAAGCCGATGTTCAGTTCGCGCGACTCGGCGGCGCCCGGGCCGACCTCCACCGCGACGCCGGCCGCGCGCAGGCGCGCGAAGCCCTGGCCGGCGACCAGCGGATTCGGGTCGCCGAGCGATGCGACCACCTTGGCGATGCCGGCCTGCACCAGCGCGTCGCAGCAGGGGCCGGTGCGGCCGTGGTGGGAGCAGGGTTCCAGCGTGACGTAGGCGGTGGCGCCGCGCACGTCCTCGCCGCGGGCGGCGGCGTCGCGCAGCGCCTGCACTTCGGCGTGCGCCTGGCCGGCAGCCTGCGTGTGGCCGCTTCCCAGCACGCGGCTGCCGTCGGCGGCGACGATCACGCAGCCCACGCGCGGGTTGGGCTCGGACAGGGCGATCGCGCGGTGCGCCAGCGCGAGCGCTTCTTCCATCGCAGGATGCAGCTTTTCCATGGCGGCATTCTGCGCGAAGCCGCGGCCCATAGTTCACTGCCGCGCCACGGCCCGCTTCCTATCGTGGCCGCATGGACAAGACGACTCAGCGCGGGTTCACGCTGCCCGAAATGCTCGTGACTTTCAGCGTGCTCGGCGGCCTGCTGGCCATGGCGCTCACCTCGATCACGGACATGGTGCACGACCTGCGGCTGGCGGGCGTGTCCAACGACGTGATGCAGCAGCTGTTCCTGGCGCGCAGCGAGGCGATCAAGCGCAACCGGCGGGTTGCGGTGTGCAAGTCACCCGATGGCGAGTCCTGCGCGGAGCAGGGCGGGTGGGAGCAGGGCTGGATCCTGTTCGAGGACACTAACAACAGCGGGACGCGCGAGGCGCACGAGCCGATCCTGCAGCGCCTGAACCCCCTGCCGCCGCAATACCGCCTGACGGCCAACAACCCGCTGGCGCGCTACGTGTCCTACCACCCGCTGGGTGGCACGGTCATGGCGTCGGGCGCTTTCCAGGCCGGCACGTTCACGCTGTGCCGCCTCTCGGCGGGGCCGGGGGAGGGCCGGCAGATCATCATCAACGCGGGCGGCAGGCCGCGGGTGCAGAAGGTGCAGCTGGAAAGCTGCATGTGAGGCGGGAGCCTACTTCCGGATCTCGTCGACCACGTGCTTGAACTCGTCGACGTCCTCGAAGCTGCGGTAGACGCTGGCGAAGCGGACGTAGGCGACCTTGTCCAGCTTCTTCAGTTCGCGCATCACGTGCTCGCCCAGCCGCGAGCTGGGGATTTCGCGCACGCCCATGTTCAGCAGCTTTTCCTCGATGCGCTCCACCGCGCCGTCGATCTGCTCCGTGCTGACCGGGCGCTTGCGCAGCGCCAGCTTCATCGAGCCGAGCAGCTTCTCGCGGTCGTACTCGATGCGGCGGCCGTCCTTCTTGACGATCGCCGGGAAGGTGACGTCCGGCCGCTCATAAGTGGTGAAGCGCTTCTCGCAGTGCGCGCACTGGCGCCGCCGGCGGATGAAGCCCCCGTCCTCGGCCATGCGGGTCTCCACCACCTGGGTGTCGGCATGGCCGCAGAAGGGGCACTTCATGCCGAGCGCAGCGCCGGGCCGCCCCAAGCAAGCAAGCGCCCCCTCGGGGGGCAGGGAGGACGCGTAGCGCCGACCGTGGGGGCTGTCATTTGTAGACCGGGAAGCGGCGGGTCAGCGCGTTGACCTGCTCGCGGACCTTGGCGATGTTGGCCGGGTCACGCGGATGCTCCAGCACGTCGGCCACCAGGTTGGCGGTCTGGCGCGCCTCTTCTTCCTTGAAGCCGCGGGTGGTCATGGCCGGCGTGCCGATGCGCACGCCGCTGGTGACCATCGGCTTCTCGGGATCGTTGGGGATCGCGTTCTTGTTGATGGTCATGTGGGCGTCGCCCAACACGGCTTCGGCTTCCTTGCCGGTGATGCCCTTGGCGCGCAGGTCGACCAGCATCACGTGGCTCTGCGTGCCACCGCTGACGATGCGCAGGCCGCGCTGGACCAGCGTCTCGGCGACGACCTGGGCGTTGCGCACCACCTGCTGCTGGTAGGCCTTGAACTCGGGCTGCAGCGCTTCCTTGAAGGCCACGGCCTTGGCGGCGATGACGTGCATCAGCGGGCCGCCCTGCAGGCCGGGGAAGATGGCGCTGTTGATCGCCTTCTCGTGCTGCGACTTCATCAGGATGAAGCCGCCGCGCGGGCCGCGCAGGCTCTTGTGGGTGGTGGAGGTCACCACGTCGGCGTGCGGCACCGGGTTGGGGTAGACGCCCGCGGCGATCAGGCCGGCGTAGTGGGCCATGTCCACCATGAAGATGGCGCCGACGTCCTTCGCCACCTTGGCGAAGCGCTCGAAATCGATGCGCAGGCTGTACGCCGAGGCGCCGGCGATGATCAGCTTCGGCTTGCTCTCGTGGGCCTTGCGCTCCATCGCGTCGTAGTCGATGGCTTCGTTCTTGTCCAGGCCGTAGCTCACCACGTTGAACCACTTGCCGCTCATATTGAGAGGCATGCCGTGGGTGAGGTGGCCGCCTTCGGCCAGGCTCATGCCCATGATGGTGTCGCCGGGCTTCAGGAAGGCCAGGAAGACGGCCTCGTTCGCCTGCGCGCCGGAGTGCGGCTGCACGTTGGCGGCGTCGGCGCCGAACAGTTCCTTGATGCGGGAGATCGCCAGCTGCTCGGCGATGTCGACGAATTCGCAGCCGCCGTAGTAGCGCTTGCCGGGGTAACCCTCGGCGTACTTGTTGGTCAGCTGGGTGCCCTGCGCGGCCATCACCGCGGGCGAGGCGTAGTTCTCGCTGGCGATCAGCTCGATGTGCTCTTCCTGGCGGCGGTTTTCGGACTGGATGGCGGCCCAGAGTTCGGGGTCGGTCTGTTCGATGAGGATGTTGCGGTGGTACATGCGGCAGTTCCTAGGACGTCGCGCCCCTGGCCTTCCAGCGGGGCTGCCCAGGCGAACGGCTGATCGAAGCCTGCGTGGGAAGCTGAGGCGCAGCAGCGCGATGAGCGCTGCAGCGCAGCGGCTTTCCGCCAGCAGGCTGCGGCACGCTCCCCAGTGGTTTGTTGGTCCACGTCAGCGCCCCGAGGATGGGGCGCCTATCGCCAGTCGCGTGCGGCCGCAAGTTTAACTGAGGCCGCGGGCTGGCCGTCAGATCGTCGGTTCCGCCCCTGCGACCGGGCGGGCTGCCTCTTCCTTCACGGCCGGCAGGGCCGGGCCGGGCGCGCTGGTGCGCAGGGCCGGGGCGGCCGGCGGCACCAGCGGCACCATGCGGCCGGAAGCCACCAGGCGCAGGCGCTCGTGTTCGGCCATCACCTTGTCGGCGTAGCCGCCGTCGTCGGTGAGGTTGGCCGCGCCGACGTAGAACTTCAGGCCGGCCTGGACGGAGCCGGCGCGCTGGATGCATTCCTGCAGCACGTTGACGCCGACCCGCAGGTTGGTGACGGGGTCGAAGGCGGCCAGCTTGCCGCCGAAGTTCTCGTACTTGTCGCTGTGCACGCCGGTCATGACCTGCATCAGGCCCTGCGCGCCGACCGTGCTCTGGGCGAACGGGTTGAAGCCCGATTCCACCGCCATCACGGCCAGGATCAGGGTCGGATCCATCTTGGTCCGGCTGCCGGTCTCGTAGGCTTCGGCGACCAGCGCGCTGATCGGCTCCGGCGCCACCCGGTACTTCTTGCTGAGCCAGTAGGCGACGGCGGCCTGCTGCTTCGGCAGGTCCTTGGGGTTGAGCGCGGTGGCGCGGTCGATCGCATCGAGTTCGGGCACCATGCCCAGGGCCTGGGCCTGGCGGGCCCGCAGCCAGGACATGAGCTGCCCTTCACCAGCCTGGCGCAGGTCCGGGCGGGCGGTCAGGGTCAGCACCGCGAAGACGACGGCGAGGCCGACGACCGCGAAGCCGTTATGCGTGATTTCAAAAAAGCCTTGGGCGACGTCGGAGGTGAACGTCCGCAGCCCGGAGGCTGCTTTGCCTAACGCTGTCATAGCACTTCCTTTCTACGCGCGGATTCATGCGAGGTGTGCGCTGCGAGGGCAGCAGCACGGTCCCAACATGGCTCCTCGTTTGGATTGGTACGCCATCGAAACCGGGGGCCCTCCTTGCTGGAGGCGCCCGCCACGGTGTCGACTTAGCCGGGGTCGGCAGCGGGTTCAGGTCGTCCCCGGCGCTCCGACGGCCAGGGACGGGCGGACTCTAGCAGGCGGCCAAATACGAGGTCAAGGATGTTTCTGTCACTTTTTATACGCTATGAAACATAACGGCTGGAGAATTTAGGCCGGTTTGAGTCCGCAACACGGTCGGAATGTGCCGTGGCAATTTGTAGGTCAGCGTCCGACAAGGCAGGGTCGCGCTACAAAAATAAGAGCGCGAATGCCAAAGAATCCCGGTGACAACCGTCTGTTACAAGTCGGCGCACCAGATTGGGGCAAGAAACGCCGACTGCGCGGTGGCTTGCCGGACGGTCCGGCTGTAACCGTTTGTCGGATGACGCGGCGGCGACGGGCGGTCCCGCCGGATTTTTTACGGCCGTAAGGAAACTGGTGCGACCCTGTCAAGGCAAGGAGGTCAATCGCGCATCCCGCGGTCATTGAAAACTCGGATTTGAAAACGCCGCGCGCGTCATCTAACTTCACAGGGCCTGAGCGATCAGGTGTTAGCCGGTAGGGCCACGGTCTGTGGCAGCCCCGGCCCCTCTTGGAAGCAATACATTGCTTCCGGCGCAACATGGACATCGACCTCCACGTTGCGAACCCAGACGGTGGCGACATGGGTCGACCGTCCAGCCCGGCAGGCGGCTTCAGGCTTCCTGTCCGGGCTTTCTTATTTGGAGCAGCGAAAATCGCCGCGCGATGCAGGTCTCGCGGGGCATCTGCACGACGGAGCCGATTCGCGGCGAGAATACGCACTTGCCCCCGCCTGGGGGCTTTCCTTTCCCACCAGAAGAATTCCTGTCCGTGAGCTCACTCAAACCCCACGACACCCAGCAGCTCGACGCGCTGACGGGTGGTGCCTTTTCCGCGCCGACGTCCGGCGAGCGCGCTGCCCGTGTGCGCGAGTGGCTGGCCAGCCAGCCCAGCACCGAGCAGATGCACGAGGTGTTCCGGGAGCTGAGCGCCCGCGACAAGGGCGCCGCGCGCCTGCTGCGCGAGAAGCTGGACGAGATCAAGCGCGCCAAGGGCCAGGAGGCCATCGCCGCCGAATGGGCCGAGCGCGCCCGTGTCCTGCTGGCCCAGCCGCGGCTGAACATCGCCGACGCCATGGCCTGGCAGCGCGATGCCGCCAAGGCCGGCGCGCCCCTGAGCCGCGAGCCGCTGGCTGGCGTGAAGACGCAGCTGGCCGATCGCATCAAGGGCATCGAGGACCTGCAGAACCGCGTCCAGGTGCAGCGCGAGGCGGCGGTGCTGCTGGCGCAGCGCATCGAAGTCCTGTCCACCAAGTCCTGGCGCGACGCCCAGGCCGCCGCCGACGCCCTGCGCGCCGACGTGCCGCAATGGCAGGGGCAGGCCCAGGCGCTGCTCGATGATTCCAACTGGGGCAGCGTGGACACCAAGTTCCCGCCGCTGCTGGAAGCCTCGCGCGGCCAGCTGCAGGTGGTGTGGGATTCGTTCCAGAACGCGCTGGCCCAGGCCATCGCCGCCGCCGACGACGCCAGCGCGCCGCTGCCGCCCGTGCCGGTGTGGGCCGACGAACTGCGCCAGGCCCGCGGCCTGCCCGCCGAAGCGCCGGCCGCCGCACCCAAGCCGCCGAAGCCGCCCAAGCCGAAGGTCGACCCGGAACTGCGCGCCAAGGCCAGCCACGCCATCACCGACGCCCTTTCCAAACTGGAAGCGGAAATCGCCCAGGGCCACGGCAAGGCGAGCGCCGGCGCGGCCAATGCGCTGCGCAACGCGCTGAAGGAGCACGGCAAGCTGGTCGACGACAAGCTGGAGACGCAGGCGCACAACGCCCTGACCGCCGCCACCGAACTGGAAGGCTGGCAGCGCTGGCGTGCCGACCAACTGCGCCAGGAACTGGTGGCCAAGGCCGAAGCGCTGTTCGAGACCGTCCCCGCCCCGGGCGCGGCCGCCAAGCCGGCGCGTCCGCCCCGGAAGCCGAAGCCGGGCGTCCAGCCCGCTGGCACGGAGCAGGCGCCAGCCGCCGCGGAAGGCCAGCCGGCCGCCGAGGCGCAGCCTGCCGTCGAAGCGCAGCCCGCAGTTGAAACCGGCCCGTCCGCAGAGACGCAGCCGGCGGTCGAAGCCGCCGAAGCCCAAGCCCCGGTGCAGCCCGCTGCAGAGGCTGCCAGCGAACTGCAACCTGCGGCCGAAGCCCAGGCAGCTCCCGAATCGGCGGCCGCTCCTGATCAAGGAGCCGCTACGCAAGCCGAGCCCGCAGCCGAGGCACAAGCGAGCCATGCTGCCCCGGCTCCCGCCGTCGCCCCGCAACGCCGTCCGCGTTTCGGCGGCCGCAAGATGCAGGAAACCCTGCGCAGCCTGCGCGAGCAGTGGAAGCAGGTGGACCAGGGTGGCCCGCCGAACCACGCGCTGTGGAAGCGCTTCGACGAAGCCTGCAACGAGGCCTACAAGGTGGTGCAGGAATGGCTGGACAAGGTGAAGGCCGAGGCCGCCGAGCACCGTGGCACCCGCCTGTCCCTGATCGAGGAAGTGAAGTCCTGGGCCGCCGCCCACCCCGAACCGGAACGTGGCGACTGGAAGGGCTTCAACCGCGCGCTGCACCAGTTCTCGGACCGCTGGCGCGAGGCCGGCCACCTGAGCGAGAAGGCGTTCGCCGAACTGCAGCCGCAGTGGAAGGACGCGATCGGCCGTGCCGCCGCCCCGCTGGAGCAGGCGCAGAAGGCCTCCATCGAGCGCCGCAACGCGATGATCGACGAAGCCCGGGCGCTGGGTGATGCGCCGCAGCTGCGCATCGATGCCGTCAAGTCGCTGCAGCAGCGTTGGCAGGGCGAAGCCCAGGCCGTGCCGCTGGACCGCAAGCAGGAACAGAAGCTGTGGGACGCGTTCCGCAAGCCGATCGACGAGGCGTTCAACCGCAAGACCGCCGAGCGCGAGAAGGCCGCGTCCGCCATGAGCGGCCGTGACCGCGCCGTGCTGGAAGCGTCCAAGGCGGTGGAGGAAGCCACCGCCAGCGGCGACGCCCAGAAGATCCGTACGGCGATGACGGCGCTGGAGCAGGCGCTGCGGGCCCGCGACAGCGATGCCGCTGCTGCGGCTCCCGCGCCTGCCGCGCCGGCACAAGCCGCCGCGCCGGAAGGCGAGGCCGCCGAAGGCCAGGCCGACGAAGGTGAGGCCGAGGCCGCTGCCGAAGCGCCGGCCGCGCCGGCCAAGCAGCCGCCCAAGCCCGTCGTGGCCGTGCGCGGCGACGACCGCCCTGGCGCGCGCAAGGCCGAACCGGCAGCGCCGGCTCGCGGTGGCCGTTTCGGCGATTCGCGCCGTCCCGGCGCCCCGGGTGGCCGGGACGACCGCCGTGGCCCGCGCGATGACCGCCGCGACGATCGCCGGGGTGACCGTGGCGATCGCGAGGACCGGGGCCCGCGCCTGGGCGACACCGCCTTCCGCGCGCAGCGCGAGGCGCTGGAGCACGCGCAGGCCGCCCTGCGCAAGCTGGCGGCGCAGGCGCACGGTGAAGCGCTGACGCAACTGATGTCCGCCTGGGAACAGCGTGTGGGCGAGCAGGTGCCGGGCCACCAGGAACTGAAGGCCGTGAGCACGCCGGTGCGCCAGGCCTGGGTGCAGGCGGTGTCGCAGCCTGCCGCGGGAGGCGATGCGGCCGAGGCGCTGCTGCGGCTGGAGATCGCCGCCGACGTGCCGACGCCGGCGGAACAGATCACCGCGCGCCGCGCGCTGCAACTGCAGCTGCTGACGCGCCGGCACGATCCCTCGCCACAGGAGACCTGGGGCCAGGACGTGGCGAAGGTGCTGGGGACGCCGCATGAAGGCAATGCGGCGCGGCGCCTGCAGAATGCGCTGAAGGCGCTGCTGCGCAAGTGAGCGTGCGGTGCGCAGCGCAGCTGCGCACCTGCCAACCCGTGCGGGTCAAACCGGCTGGAAGAACCCGTCGAACAGAGGCACGAGCGCCGGAAACTCGCTCGTGAACCTCTGCCGGTTCACGAAATACGCCTCGCAGGCCACGGCGAAGAACTCGTCGATGCTCTGCGCGCCATAGGGATCCAGCCAGGGTTCCTCGCCGCCGAAGCGCTCGGCGACGATCACCTTCTCCCGGAACGCGTCGTACTGCGGCTGCAGCACGGCCAGCCATTGCTGGCGCGCCTGTTTCGACGGCATCGGCGGGCAACCGTCCGAGGCGCCGTCGCGCATGTCGATCTTGTGGGCGAACTCGTGGATCACGACGTTGTAGCCGCTGTCGGCCGAGGCATGCGCGACGTCGTGCCAACTGAGCATGACCGGGCCGCCCGGCATGGCTTCGCCCACCAGCGGCTCTTCCCAGTCGTGCACGACGCCGACCTCGTCCATCGCCTGGCGGGGCGCCACGACTTCGCCGGGGTGGACCACGATGCCGACGAAATCGTCGTACCAGGACAGGCCCAGGTGCAGCACCGGCAGCACCGCCTGCGCGGCGATCGCCAGCGCGATCGCATCGGTGATGGCGAGGCCGTCGGCGCCGTGGAATTCCTTGTCCCGCAGGAAGCGCGCCGCCAGCTCGCGCAGCCGCGCGACGTCCTCGGGACTGCGCTCGGAGAGAAAGGGATAGGCCGCCAGCGTCGAGCGCCACAGCGCGTCGGGGAGGGCGGGAGCCTCCCGGCGACGGCGCAGCCAGCCGAACATCAGGCCAGGGCGACGCGCTGCCAGGCGCCGTCGCGCGCCAGGCGCAGGGCCTCGCGCCGTGGCGGCTGCGCCTGCGGGTCCCAGTCGCTCAGCACGATGCGGCGATGAGTGGCGTCGAGGTCGTGTTCGCGCGGCTTGTGCGTGTGGCCGTGGATCATCACCGCCGCGTCGGCGGCCTGCAGCCAGGCCAGGGCCGCGGGCATGTCGACGTCCGCGTACTCGCGGTCGGTGCGCTTGAGGTCTTCGCTCTCGCTGCGGATCGCCTTGGCCATCATGCGGCGCTCCGCCAGCGGGCGCGCCAACACGGCGGCCTGCCAGGCCGGGGAGCGCACCTGGCGGCGGAAGGCCTGGTATTCGGTGTCGTCCAGGCACAGCGCATCGCCATGCGTCAGCAGCCAGCGGGCGCTGCCGAAGGCGAACACGGTGGGGTCAGCCAGCAGGGTCACGCCGGTCGTGGCCGCAAAGCCGGCGCCAAGCAGGAAGTCGCGGTTGCCGTGCAGGAAGAATATCGGCCGCTGCCGGGTCGCCGCGCGCAGCACTTCCGCGCAATCGCCCTCGAACCCCGGCCCGGCGGCGCTGTCGTCGCCGATCCAGGCTTCGAAGAGGTCGCCGAGGATGAAGACGGCGTCGGCCTGCGTGGCCGCCATGTAGCGGCGCCACGCCTCGAAGTTGGCCGGCTGCGAAGCCTCCAGATGCAGGTCGGAGATGAACTCCACGCTGCGCCAGCCCTGGGGCGCGACCAGTTCCTGCGCCCGCGGGGCTGCTTCCATGCCGCCCACGCTCAGGAGACGACGACGGCCTTCTCGATCACGACGTCGTCGTTCGGCACGTCGTCGTGGAAGCCCTTGCGGCCGGTCTTCACGCCCTTGATGCGGTCGACCACGTCCTTGCCGCCCACCACCTTGCCGAACACGGCATAGCCCCAGCCGCGCGGCGTGGGCGAGGTGTGGTTCAGGAAGTCGTTGTCGGCGACGTTGATGAAGAACTGCGCCGACGCCGAGTGCGGGTCGTTGGTGCGCGCCATGGCGACGGTGTAGTTGTCGTTCTTCAGGCCGTTGCCGGCCTCGTTCTCGACCGGCGCGTCGGTGGCCTTCTGGCTCATGCCGGGGGCGAAGCCGCCGCCTTGCACCATGAAGCCGCTGATGACGCGGTGGAAGATGGTGCCGTCGTAGTGGCCCTTCTTCACGTAGTTGAGGAAGTTGGCGACGGTCTTCGGCGCCTTCTGCTCGTCGAGCTCCAGCGTGACGACGCCCTGGCCCTGGATGTGCAGTTCGACCTTCGGATTCATGTTTCTTTCCTTTTACTTGACGATGGTGGCCGAGGTGATGACCACCGGGGTCTGCGGCACGTCGTTCGCGCCAGTCGGGACCGCCTTGATCCTGTTCACCACGTCCATGCCCTCGACGACCTTGCCGAAGACGGTGTAGCCGTATTCCTTGACCGTGGGGTCGAGGAACTTGTTGTCGGCGACGTTGATGAAGAACTGGGAGGTGGCGGAATCCGGATCGTTGGTGCGCGCCATGGCGACCGTGCCGATCTGGTTGCGCAGGCCCTTGGCATAGGCGTCACGGCCTTCGTGCGCCACCGGCGGGCGCGTCGGCTTCTCGACCATCTTGGGGTCGTAGCCGCCGCCCTGGATCATGAAGCCGTTGATGACGCGGTGGAATGTCGTGCCGTCGTAGTGCTTGTCGCCCACGTACTGCAGGAAGTTGGCTACGGTCTTGGGCGCCTTGTCCGGGTAGAGCTCGAGGACGATGTTGCCGGCCGTGGTGGCCAGCTTCACGCGCGGGGCATCCGCGGCGAGGGCACCGCCGGCCAGGCAGGCGCCGAGCGCCAGCGCCGCGAAAGCGCGGCGCGTCAGGGGGAATCTCAACCGATCACTCCTTCGAAGAAGATCTTCCACTGCAGCCCCTGGCGAACCCAGTATTGCCGCTTGACGGGCCCCGTGCGGGACCCCGTGGGGACTTCTCCGAAGGTTACCACCATGGTGTCGGCCGAGTCGGTCCAGCGCAGGTAGCTCAGGTCCTTCAGTTCCACCGCCTTGCCTCGGGTGCGGTTGAGTTCCACCTGCAGCAGCGGCTGCGAGTCGGCGCGCGACTTGCCGTTGACGGTGAAGTCGGGCGTATAGAAGCCCAGCATGCGGTTGATGTCGCCGCTGGCCTTGGCTTCGCGCCAGGCGGTCAGCACGTCGGCGAAGCGGCGCGAATCGGTTTCCACGCTGTTGGGGTTCACCCAGCGCAGCGAGGGCGCGATGACCACCGGCGTCGTGCGGACCTCCACGGCCTTGATGATGCGCTCGAGATCCGGGTTGGACAGCACTACGCAGCCGTCGGTGGCCTTCGGCGCGCGCGAGTATTGCGCCGGCGGCGTGCCGTGCAGCCAGATGCCGCGGCCGGTCTTGCCACGCCGGGCGTCGTAGGGGTTCGGATAGTTGATCGGCAGGGCGCCGGCGCCGTAGAAGTCCTTCAGCGACTTCGGGTCGAGGTTGCTGGTGACCCAGTAGACCCCGAGCGGCGTGCGCATGTCGCCTTCCTCGGCCTTCTCGATGCCCAGCTTGCCGACCGAGATGTAGTAGTCGCCGATCAGCTTGAGCGGCTGGCCCGGCTCGTTCTCGAACAGGTAGAGGCGGGCACGCGATGTATCGATGGCAATCGCGTGGCGGTTCTTCGGCGCCAGCTGCAGGAACTGCGCCGGGATGGCGTTGGCCGGCGGCCGCTCGCGCAGCGCGCGCATGCGCAGCTGCGACTCCTCGCGCAGTTCCGCCAGCATCGCGCCGCCTTCCTTGGCGGCGGCTTCGGGCACGTCGCCGAAGGCGCGCACCGGGCCCTGCTGCGCCATCAGCAGGTCGCCGTAGACCAGTTGCGCGAGCTGGAAGTTGGGGTGCTGGCGCACCAGCACTTCGGCCTTCGCCAGCGCCTCGCGGCTGCGGGCCTGGCCGATCAGCTTGTAGACCTCGATCAGGCGGGCTTCGGCTTCGCCGTCACGCACCTGCGGCGCCGCGGCCGGCGCGGGATGCGCCGGGGCGGCAGGCTTGTGCAGGTGGGGCGGGGCGGCGTGGGCGGTGACCAGGAGGCCGGCGGCGCAGGCAAGCACCCCCAGCGTGCGAAGCGGATTCAACTGCAATGCCGGCGCCACGCTGGTCCCGGGCTCAGCCCGTGCTCTCGCGCACGATCTGCCACTTGCCGCCGTTGTTCACCAGGTCCAGCGTCTTGCGGCTGTTGACCTTGAGCGCGTCGGCGGCGTAGTCCTGCTTGAAGCGCGCCGTGGCCTTGTTGCCATTGACCGACACGCTCAGGTCGGTGATCTTCACGGCGATGTGCGACTTGCCGACGATGCGGCCGCGGCGTTCTTCTTCCCAGGCCTTGCGCGACTGCTTGCCTGGCGGGTCGAATTCCTTGCCGTAGGAGCCGAGGTAGCCACCCATGTCCTTGGCGGCCCAGGCGGTCGCCCAGGCGTGCACGGCGGCCTCGACGTCCTTGGTCGCGGCGGCCTTGTCGGCGGCAACGGCGGGCGCCGCCGGAGCAGGAGCCGGCGTGGGCGCGGCGGCCGGGGCTGCGGCGACGGC
This sequence comes from Ramlibacter agri, assembly GCF_012927085.1. Taxonomy (NCBI): domain Bacteria; kingdom Pseudomonadati; phylum Pseudomonadota; class Betaproteobacteria; order Burkholderiales; family Comamonadaceae; genus Ramlibacter; species Ramlibacter agri. The sequence goes on from NZ_JABBFX010000001.1 coordinate 3,154,570, forward strand.
CGGGGCCGGCTTGGCGGCAGGTGCCGGGGCCGGAGCCTGGGCCACCACGGCGCCGCCGGTGGGCGCCTTCGTCGCGGCAGGCGCGGGCGCGGCGGCGGTTGCCGGCGCCGGGATGGCGCCGCCGGTGCGGGCAGCGGCGGCGGACACCTTGGGGTTGGCGGAGAACAGCTCGCGGATCAGCGCCAGCTTGGGCTGCACCGCGGTGTTGCTGGCATCGAGCTGCAGCGCGCGGCTGTAGGCCTGGCTGGCCAGCTTGGCGTAGACATCGCCCAGGTTCTCGTGGGCGGTGGCGTAACTGGGGTTGGTGCGGATCGCCATCTCCAGCGCCGCGCGTGCCTTGTCGAACTGCGCCTGGCCGGCGTACAGCACGGCGAGGTTGTTGTAGGGCTCGGGCAGCTCCGGGTAGTCCTCGGTCAGCTTCTGGAAGGTGGTGATCGCCTCGCCGGTCTTGCCCTGCTCGGTGAGGATGACGCCCTTGATGAAGCGCATCTGCGGGTCCTTCGGCTTGCCCGCGAGATACTGGTCGGCCTTGGAAAGCGCCTCGGGCAGCTTGCCGCCGCGCAGCAGCTGGTTGACGTCGCTGTAATCGTCGGCGCGGGCCAGGCCACCGGCCGCCAGCAGGGCGGCGGTCAGGACGGCGAGGACTAGTGTTCTTGGAATCGTGGGTCGCGCAAGCGTCATAAGGCCTCTGGGGTACTCCAACCGCAATGACAAGCCCTCACAGGGGGCTATATACTGCTGGCCGATTGTAGCCGGGGCCGCCAGAGCGGAACATTCCGCTGCTGCTAGAACAAGACACACCGGCCCGCGGAACCGGCGCCCAGCGCCCCCTGTGACGTCCCGACGGTGCCACCCACATTCCACAATGAGCCTGCGCATCTACAACACGCTGACGCGTGCCCTGGAGGACTTTTCGCCGCTTGAGCCCGGACACGTGCGCATGTACGTGTGCGGCATGACCGTCTACGACCTGTGCCACGTGGGCCATGCCCGTTCCGGCATCGCCTTCGACATCGTGCAGCGCTGGCTGAAGGCCTCCGGTTACAAGGTGACGTTCGTGCGAAACATCACGGACATCGAAGACAAGATCATCCGCCGCTCCCTCGAGAACAAGGAGACCGTGCGTTCGCTGACCGACCGCATGATCGCCGAGATGTACCGCGATTTCGACGCCCTGGGCATCGAGCGTCCCACCCACGACCCGCGCGCCACCGACTACGTGCCGCAGATGCTGGACATCGTGCGCAAGCTGGAGGACCAGGGGCTCGCCTACCGCGCCGGCGGCGACGTCAACTACGCCGTGCGCCGCTTCCCCGGCTACGGCAAGCTCTCGGGCAAGTCGCTCGACGAACTGCACGCGGGCGAACGCGTCGCCGTGCTGGAAGGCAAGGAAGACCCGCTGGACTTCGTGCTGTGGAAGTCCGCCAAGCCGGACGAACCGCAGGACGCCCAATGGGCCAGCGCCTATGGCAACGGCCGCCCGGGCTGGCACATCGAGTGCTCCGCGATGGCGTGCGCCTTGCTGGGCGACACCTTCGACATCCACGGCGGCGGCGCCGACCTGCAGTTCCCGCACCACGAGAACGAGATCGCGCAGAGCGAAGGCGCCAACGGCGTGCCGCTGGCGACGACGTGGATGCACAACGGCTTCGTCAACATCGACAACGAGAAGATGTCGAAGTCGCTGGGCAACTTCTTCACCATCCGCGAGGTGCTGCAGAAGTTCGACGCCGAGACGGTGCGCTTTTTCATCGCGCGCACGCACTACCGCAGCCCGCTGAACTACAGCGACGTTCACCTGGACGACGCCCGCAACTCGCTCAAGCGCCTGTACACGGCACTCGATGCAGTGGCGCCGGCTGACGTGGGGGTCGACTGGAACGATGCTTATGCAGTGCGCTTCAAGGCGGCGATGGACAACGACTTCGGCACCTCGGATGCGGTGGCCGTGCTGTTCGACCTGGCGACCGAGGTGAACCGATCGCGCTCTGCCCACGCCGCCGGCCTGCTGAAGGCGCTGGCCGGCACACTGGGCCTGTTGCAGGACGACCCGAAGGCCTTCCTGCGCGCCGGTGCGACGCTGGACGAAACGAGCATCCAGCAGATGATCGACGCGCGCGCCGCGGCAAAACAGGCGAAAGACTTCGCGGAGGCCGACCGCATCCGCAAGGAACTGCTGGCAAAGGGCGTCGTCCTGAAAGACTCCGCGGCCGGCACGACCTGGGAGGCGGCGTCTTGAGCGTCGCACCCAGCCCCGAAAAGCCCGTCCTCGTCATTCCGGAATACTGGGACGAGGCGCGCAAGTACCTGACCCGGCGCGACCGGGTGATGAAGCGGCTGATCCCGCAGTTCGGCACCGCCTGCCTGGAGTCGCGCGGTGACGCCTTCACCACGTTGGCGCGCAGCATCGTCGGCCAGCAGATCTCGGTGAAGGCGGCGCAGAGCGTGTGGGAGCGCTTCGCCGCGCTGCCCAAGCGCATGACGCCGGCCAACGTGCTGAAGCTGAAGGTGGACGACATGCGCGCCGCCGGCCTGTCGGCGCGCAAGATCGAGTACCTGGTGGACCTGGCGCTGCACTTCGACTCCGGTGCGGTCCACGTCGAATCGTGGCGCGCCATGGAGGACGAGGAGATCATCGGCGAACTGGTCGGAATCCGCGGCATCGGCCGCTGGACCGCCGAAATGTTCCTGATCTTCCACCTGATGCGGCCCAACGTGTTGCCGCTGGACGACGTGGGCCTCATCACCGGCATCAGCAAGAACTATTTCTCGGGAGACCCGGTCAGTCGCAGCGACGCCCGGGAAGTGGCCGCCGCCTGGGCCCCCTATTGCAGCGCGGCGACTTGGTATATTTGGAGATCGCTCGACCCGCTGCCGGTGGCCATCTGATGGCTCAGCCGGCGCGTTAGGGCACAAGAGAGGAGCACACGCTTGGCGAAACGAACCTTCCTGGACTTCGAGCAGCCGATCGCGGAGCTGGAAACCAAGATCGAGGAACTGCGCTACGTGCAGACCGAGTCTGCGGTGGACATCTCCGAGGAAATCGAGCAGCTTGGCAAGAAGAGCCAGCAGCTGACCAAGGACATCTACAGCCAGCTCTCGCCGTGGCAGATCACCAAGATCGCACGGCACCCGGAGCGGCCGTACACGCTGGACTACGTCAACGAGATCTTCACGGACTTCGTGGAGATGCACGGCGACCGCCATTTCGCCGACGACCAGTCGATCGTCGGCGGCCTGGCGCGCTTCAACGGCAACGCCTGCATGGTGCTGGGGCACCAGAAGGGCCGCGACACCAAGGAGCGCGCCGCGCGCAACTTCGGCATGAGCCGGCCCGAGGGCTACCGCAAGGCCCTGCGGCTGATGAAGACCGCCGAAAAGTTCAAGCTGCCGGTGTTCACCTTCGTCGACACGCCGGGCGCCTACCCCGGCATCGACGCCGAGGAGCGCAGCCAGTCGGAAGCCATCGGCCGCAACATCTTCGAGATGGCGCAGCTGGAAGTGCCGATCATCACCACGGTGATCGGCGAAGGCGGCTCCGGCGGCGCGCTGGCCATCTCGGTGGCCGACCAGGTGCTGATGCTGCAGTACTCCGTGTACTCGGTGATCTCGCCCGAAGGCTGCGCGTCCATCCTGTGGAAGACCAGCGAGAAGGCGCAGGAAGCGGCCGATGCCATGGGCATCACGGCGCACCGCCTGAAGGCGCTGGGCCTCGTCGACAAGATCGTCAACGAGCCGGTGGGCGGCGCCCACCGCGACACCAAGCAGATGGCGGCCTTCCTGAAGCGCGCGCTGAACGACGCCTGGCGCCAGGTCAGCGACCTGAAGGTGCGCGAACTGCTGGAACGGCGTTACGAGCGGCTGCAAAGCTATGGCCGCTACTCCGACACCAAGGCCGAAGCCGCCTGATCCTCCGGCGGGCAACCCGGCGCGCGTCGCGTTGGCCGGGTTGCAGCTCCCGCTGCCCCTGGCGGTCGCGTATAGCGGCGGCGCCGATTCCACCGTCCTCCTGCTCGCCGCGGCCGAACGCTGGCCGGGGCAGGTGCATGCCATCCACGTGCACCATGGGCTGCAGGCTGCGGCGGATGATTTCGAGGCGCATTGCCGCGCCGTCTGCGAGTCGCTCGGCGTACCCCTGCAGGTGCGGCGCGTCGCCGCGCGCAACGCGCCGGGCGAGAGCCCGGAGGATGCGGCGCGCAACGCGCGTTACGGCGCGCTCGCGCGTGCCGCGCGCGATGCCGGCCTGCAGGCCGTGCTGCTGGGCCAGCATGCCGACGACCAGGTCGAGACCTTGCTGCTGGCCTTGAGCCGGGGCGCGGGCCTGCCCGGCATGGCGGCGATGGCGCCGGTGTTCCAGCGCGATGGCATGGTGTTCGTGCGGCCCTTGCTGGCTCTGCCCGCCAAGGGCATCCGCGACTGGGTGGCGGAGCAGGGCATCGCGGTGGTCGAGGATCCGACCAACAGCGACATCGCCTTCACGCGCAATCGCATCCGCCACCTGCTGCTGCCGGCGCTGGAAGACGCCTTTCCGCAATACCGCGAAACTTTTGCTCGGGCCTCGCGCCATGCGGCGCAGGCGCAGGAGCTGCTCGAAGGCGTGGCCGCCGAAGACCTCGCGCGCATGGGCGGCGTGCCGGCGATCACGGCCTTGCAGGTGCTGCCGCGTGCGCGCCAGGCCAACCTGCTGCGGCACTGGCTGCGCGTGACGCACGCCGCCAGCGCGAGCGCCGCGCAGCTGGAAGAACTGCTCGATCAGGTGGCCGACTGCAGGACGCGCGGGCACCAGATCCGCATCAAGATGGGCGCCGGGTTCGTCGAACGGCAGGGCGAGCGGCTCGACTTTCGTCATCCCCGCGAAGGCGGGGACCCAGGGCGCCCCTGAACTGCGCGCGCTGCGCGCAGGTCCAATGCCCTGGATTCCCGCCTTCGCGGGAACGACGAGGGTGCTAGGTATAATCCCGCGTTCTGCGCACCCCGCCACCTGGCGAGCTCCCTTCGGTGCCGCAGCCAACTTCCCCCATTCCGATGGCATTGATCGTTCACAAATACGGCGGCACGTCGATGGGCTCGACCGAGCGCATCCGCAACGTCGCCAAGCGCGTGGCCAAGTGGGTGCGCGCCGGCCACCAGATGGTCGTCGTGCCCAGCGCCATGAGCGGCGAAACCAACCGCCTGCTGGGCCTGGCCAAGGAACTGCAGCCCGGCAAGGTCGATGCGGCCGTGCAGCGCGAGCTGGACATGCTGGCCTCCACCGGCGAGCAGGTCTCCGTCGGCCTGCTGGCCCTGGCCCTGCAGGCCGAAGGCGTGCCGGCCGTCAGCTATGCCGGCTGGCAGGTGCCCGTCCTGACCAACGACGCGTACACCAAGGCCCGCATCGAGTCGATCTCCGGCGAGCGCGTCCGCAAGGACCTGGACACCGGCAAGGTCGTGATCATCGCCGGCTTCCAGGGCGTGGACGGCGAAGGCAACATCACGACGCTGGGCCGCGGCGGCAGCGACACCTCGGCGGTCGCGGTGGCGGCGGCGCTGAAGGCGAACGAGTGCCTGATCTACACCGACGTCGACGGCGTCTACACGACCGACCCGCGCGTGGTGCCCGAAGCGCGCCGCCTCGCGACCGTGAGCTTCGAGGAAATGCTGGAAATGGCCTCGATGGGCTCCAAGATCCTGCAGATTCGTTCCGTGGAATTCGCCGGCAAGTACCAGGTGCCGCTGCGCGTGCTGTCCAGCTTCACTCCGTGGGACATCCCCATCGAGGAAGAAGCGGTCTCCGGCACGCTGATCACTTTTGAGGAAGACGAGAAAATGGAACAGGCCGTTGTCTCCGGCATTGCCTTCAACCGCGACGAAGCGAAGATCTCGATCCTGGGCGTGCCCGACCGCCCCGGCATCGCCTTCCAGATCCTCGGCGCCGTGGCCGACGCCAACATCGAGGTCGACGTCATCATCCAGAACGTCAGCCACGACGGCAAGACCGACTTCAGCTTCACCGTGCACCGCAACGACTACGCGCGCGCCGTGGACGTGCTGAAGACCAAGGTGCTGCCCGCGCTGGGCACCGACCGCATCAACGGCGACACCAAGATCTGCAAGGTCTCCATCGTCGGCATCGGCATGCGCAGCCACGTGGGCATCGCCTCCAAGATGTTCCGCTCGCTGTCGGAAGAGGGCATCAACATCCAGATGATCTCCACCAGCGAGATCAAGACCTCCGTCGTCATCGACGAGAAGTACATGGAACTGGCCGTGCGCGCGCTGCATCGCGCGTTCGACCTCGACCAGCCGGCGCAATAAGTCGGCATTGCGGGCTGCAGCGCTGCCTCATTGAGGCATAATGCAGTCCTTCGGAGCGGTGACCGAGTGGCCGAAGGTGCTCCCCTGCTAAGGGAGTATGCGGGCAAAAACCTGCATCCAGGGTTCGAATCCCTGTCGCTCCGCCAGTTCGAGAAGAAGCCCAGGCATGCCTGGGCTTCTTTTTTTTGCCCCGCTTGTCCGTGCGCGGACGCGGTGCCAAAATCCGCCGGCACTCGACGGCCCGTCCCCCGCAGTCCATGAAGCGTCCGCGAGCAGCTCGCGCCACGCTCGTTCTTCCGTACGGGAGGATTCCTCGTGGACTACGTTGCCGCACTCGACTCCGTCATCGCCAGCACCATCGCGGAGCTGGCGCCCGTCACCGACCGGCAGGCCGCCTTTCCGCGCGCCGGCATCCAGGCGCTGCAGGACGCGGGCCTGCTGGGCCTGGTCAGCAGCCCTGAAGTCGGCGGCGCCGGCCTGGGCCTGGCGGAGGCCAGCCGCGTCGTGCGGCGGCTCGGCCAGTCCTGCCCCTCCACGGCCATGGTCGTCTGCATGCACTACTGCGCCACCGCGGTGCTGGAGCAGGCGGCTGGACCGCGTGAAGCGCGGCAGGCCATCGCCGCGGGCAAGCACCTGAGCACCTTGGCTTTCAGCGAAGCCGAATCGCGCAGCCACTTCTGGGCGCCGGCCAGCACGGCCCGGAGCGACGGTGCGGAGGTCGTGCTCGACGCCCGCAAGAGCTTCGCGACTTCCGCCTTCGAGGCGGACTCGTATGTCTGGTCCAGCAAGCCGCTGGCAGCCGAAGGGGCGAGCACGCTGTGGCTGGTGGATGCGCGCCTGCCTGGCCTCACCCAGCCGGGCGCCTTCGACGGCCTGGGCCTGCGCGGCAATGCGTCCTCGCCGATCACGGCGGAAGGCGTGCGCATCCCCGCGGAGCTGCGCATCGGCGAGGACGGCAAGGGCTTCGACCTGATGATGGGCGTGGTGCTGCCCTGGTTCAGCGTACTCAACGCATCGGCCTCGGTGGGCATCATGGAAGGGTCGATCGAGCGTGCCTGCGCCCACGCCGGCAAGACGCGCCACCAGCACCTCGGAAGCTCGCTGGCCGACCTGCCGACGATCCGCGCCTACCTGGCGCGCGGCCGCATCAAGACCGACATGGCCAACTGCCTGCTGCAGGACACGCTGGCCGCGATCGCCGCCAATCGCCCCGACACGATGCTGCGCGTGCTGGAGGTCAAGTGCGCGGCGGCCGAAAGCGCGCTGGAGGTGACCGACATCGCCATGCGCGTGTGCGGCGGCGCCGCTTTCCGCAAGGACCTGGGCATCGAGCGCCTGTTCCGCGACGCCCGCGCCGCCCACGTGATGGCGCCGACCACCGACGTGCTGTACGACTTCATCGGCAAGGCCATCACCGGCCTGCCGCTGTTCTGAAAGCCGAACCATGGAAGATTGCACGCTGGTCCTGGGCGCCGTCGCCTACGCCCCCAAGGTCGTGACCATCTGGGAAGGCTTCAAGGCCTTCTTCGTGCAGCACGGGCTGCCCTTCGACTACGTGCTGTATTCCAACTACGAGCGGCAGGTGGAGGCGCAGTTCGCGGGCAACGTCGCGGTGGCCTGGAACTCACCCCTGGCTTGGGTGCGAGCGCGGCGCATCGGGGCGGCGCGCGGGCTGGAAGTGCAGGCGGTGGCGATGCGTGACAGTGACCGCGACCTGCGCTCGGTGCTGGCCGTGCGCAGCGGCGCCGGCGTCGCCACGCTGGACGACCTGCACGGAAGGCGCATCGGCTTCGGCGCGGTCGATTCGCCGCAGGCCACCTTGCTGCCGCTGGACCACCTGCGCCGTGCGGGCCTGGTGGCCGGGCGTGACTATGCGCCGCGCCTGTTCGACGTCCTGGGCGGCAAGCATGGCGACCACGTGGGCGGCGAGCGCGATGCGGCGCAGGCGCTGGTGGACGGCGCGGTCGACGCCGCGTGGATGATCGACGGCAACTACCTCGCCTTCTCTGCCGACGGCACCTTGCCCGCAGGCGCGACCACCATCCTGGACCGGACGGCGCCCTTCGACCACTGCAACTTCACCGTGAGCCCGGGCGCGCCCGAGGCGCAGGTGCGCAGCTTCACGGCGCTGCTGATGGAGATGCGCTGGGACGATCCGGCGGTGCGTCCGCTGCTGGAACTGGAAGGCCTGAAGCAATGGCTGCCGGGCCGCACCTCCGGCTACACGGCGCTGGAGCGCGCGGCCACCGACGAGGGCTTCTATGACGCCGCCGGACGCATCACCGCGCGCGACTATCGCTATTGACGCCCTCGGCATGGACCAGGGCGCGCACCTGCTGGTGAAGCGCGCGCTGGCCGAAGTGCAGCCCGGTGAAACGCTGCGCGTGGACGGCAGCGGTCCGCATTGGGACGTGCCGCTGCTCGCCTGGTGCCGCCAGCACGGGCACGCTGCCGAGACCTGTTCGGACCATGTGCTGGTGACGCGCGGGCCGTTCCAGCAAGGCCGCTGGGCCGGCGCCGCGCAGGCGGGCCAGGCCAGCCTGGACGCGGTCGGCGCCCTGGCCGAACGTGCGCCCCCCGTCTGGGGCCTCGCGGCCCGCGGCGCGCAGGTCGAAGCGGGCAGCCCCGGGTTCGTGTTCCGCCTCGACGAGAAGACCGCGGTCTGGGCCGAGAACGCCGCGGCGCTGTACCGGCAGGCGCTGGCCTCGCAATGGGATCCGGAAACGGCGATCGATTGGCGGCAGGACTTCGTGCTGCCCGAGGCGGTGGAGGACGCGGTCGTCCAGGTGATGACCTACCTGGTCGAGAACGAGAACGCGGCGCTGCTGGTGCCGGCGCGCCACCTGGGCCAGGTGCATCCGCATTTCCGCGAAGTGATGCAGCTGCTGGCGATCCAGTGCGCGGACGAAGCGCGGCACGTCGAGGTGTTCACGCGGCGCGCGCTGCTGCACCGGGCCAACCCGGCGCTGTCCGGCGCGGGCGGGCAGGCGTCCTTGCGCACGCTGTTCGACAGCCCGGATTTCTCCACCAGCGCCTTGCTGCTGTCGGTGCTGGGCGAGGGCAGTTTCGTCAACCTGCTGGGTTTCCTGCAGGCGCATGCGCCCGACCCGGTCACGCGCCAGATCGCTCGGCTGGTGGTGCGCGACGAGGCGCGGCACGTCGCCTTCGGCATGTCGCACCTCGAATACCGGCTGGCCCGCGAGCCCGGCTACCGCGGCGCGTTGCAGGCTGCCATCGAGCAGCGCTACGACGAACTCTCGACCGGCGCCGGCCTCAACGAGGAGGTGTTCGACGCGCTGGTGCTGCTGGCCGCCGGCGGCCTGCAGGCGTCCGAGCTGCGTGAGGGTTTCGCCAAGGTGCAGTTGCTGAAGCGGGAGATGGCACAGGGCCGGCGCATGCGGCTGGTGCGACTGGGTTTCGAGGCGGAGCGGGCCGGCGCGCTGGCGGAACTGCACACGCGCAATTTCATGTGAGGACGCGCCGCTGCGTTATGCTGCGGCTGCATCTTTTCACTGACGTCCAGCTTCCCCCATGCCTTTCGATCTCACCAGCACGCTCGTGCTGGTCTTCACTTCCGCACTCACCTTCCTGGTCGCGCGCATGCTGTCGCGCGCCTGGCGCAGGAAGCGGCAGCAGAAGGAAACGGCGCAGCAGCGGGTCGGCGAGAGCCGGCAGGTGCGCCGGGCGCGCGAGCGCAAGGGCCGCTGAAATGAAAAGGGCCACCCTCGGGCGGCCCTTTCTCTTTTTCTTCTTATCTCCCTGACGCGCCCTAGCGGTCGTGTGCCATTGGCTTGTCGCCGGGCATCTTGTCCCGGGCAACACGCCTGCGGCCACTGCCCGCCTGCGGCCTGCGGGGGCGGTCGGCGTCGAAGGTGAGGCCATACGAATGGGCCGTCACTGCCAGGATCGCCGGCACCCGCTGCAGCATCGATGCTGTTCTCGTTTCGCTCATTTTTCTGTCTCTGTCCCTGTACTTCTGCTTCCCTGCCATCGCGCTTGTGTGTGACTGCAGTGGGAGAAAGTATGGGCCGCTTCATGACGCGGCCATGACAGAGCGGGGCACGAACGCGGGTCAGCCGTTTCCGACAAAAAGCCGGGTCACCGCTTGTCGTCGTCGTCGACCGACGCGCTCCAGCGGTCGCCCCAGCCCTTCTGCTGGTCCAGGTCCCGGCGATCGCGCTTGGTCGGCCGGCCGTGCTCGATGGCCGCCGCCGGCTCGGGCGCGAGGCGCCGCCGCTCCGCGGCGCGTTCGCGCTCGGCGATGCTCTCCGGCGTTTCCTCATAGAGCTGCTGCGCCACCGGCGCCGGGCCGCGCATGTTGGACAGGCCCTTGACGACAACAGTGCGCGTGACGCCTTCGCGCCGCATGGCCACGGTGTCGCCCACCTTCACCTCGCGCGCGGGCTTCACGTCCTGGCCGTTCACCTGGACCCGCCCCTTGTCGATCTCATCGCAGGCCAGGCTGCGCGTCTTGAAGAAGCGCGCGCACCAGAGCCATTTGTCGATCCGCAGTCTTTCCATCAGTCCCCATTTTCCGCCAGCGGCAAGCGTACCGTGGCCAGCAGCCCTTCCACGTGGTTGCGCCGCATGCGGTTTTCAAGCTGGATGCTGCCCCCGAGCGCGCGGACGATCTCGTGGCAGATCGCCAGCCCCAGGCCCGAACCGCTGCGCACGTCGCCGGCGGAGAAGGGCTGGAACAGCCGCGGCTGCAGCTCCGGCGCCACGCCCGGGCCGCTGTCGGCGACCTCCAGCGCAGCGGCGCCCTGGCCGGCCGAGATGCGCACGGCCAGCGGGCCGCCGGCCCGGCTGTGCTTGATGGCGTTGTGCAGCAGGTTGCGCGACAGCTCGCTGAGCATCCATTGGTGCGCCCGCACCGGCGCCGGCTGGGTTTCGATCTCGAAGTCGAGGTCCTTGTCGGCGATCAGCGGCGACAGGTCCAGCGCGACCGTGCGCATCACCTGGGCCCAGTCCGTGACCGGCGCTTCACCCTGCTGCCTCAGCTGTTCCACCTTGGCCAGGGACAGCATCTGGTTCGCCAGCGCCGTGGCGCGGTCCACCGTGTCGTTGATTTCCTGCAGCGCCTGGTCCGGGCCGACGTCGCCGCGCCGCGCCGACTGCGCTTGCGCCTTCAGCACGGCGAGCGGCGTGCGCAGCTGGTGCGCCGTGTCGCGCACGAAACGCTTCTGGTGTTCCAGCAGGTGGGCCAGCCGCGCCATCACTTCGTTGGTCGCCTCCACCAGCGGCAGCAGCTCGCGCGGCGCGCCGGCGCTTTCCAGCGGCGTCAGGTCGCCTTCAGGCCGCGCCTGCAGCTCCTTGCTGAGGCTGCGCACCGGCCGGGTGGCGCGCTGCACGACCAGCACCACCACCAGCGCGATCACCGCCACCAGCAGCAGCTGCTGCAGCAGGAAGTCGAACAGGATCTTGCGCGTGAGGGTGCGCCGCAGCTGCAAGGTCTCGGCCACCTGCACCACGGCCATGCCGCGGCCGGTGTCGCTGGCCACGGGCTGCAGCAGCACGGCGACGCGCACGTCCTGGTCGCGGAAGCGCGCGTCGTAGAAGTCCACCAGCGCGGCATAGGCGCTCTTGATCGGGATGGTGCCGTGCCAGACGGGCAGGTCCTCGAAGCCTGAGACCAGGTCGCCCCGGGTGTTGGACACCCGGTAATAGAGCTTGCTCTGGTTGTCCGCCTCGAAGGTGTCCAGCGCCGCGTAGGGCACCGTGGCGCGCAGCACCGCAGCGTCGTCGTAGCCGAACACGTCCAGCTGTTCGCCGATGGACTTGGCCGAGGCCAGCAAGGTGCGGTCGTAGGCGGTGTTCACCGCCGCCAGGGCCTGCCGGTACAACGTGATCGAATTGACCAGGACGAGCAGCGCCACCGGCAGCAGGATGCCGGCCAGCAGGTAGCGCCGCAGCGACAGCGCGCGCGTCATTCGCCTGGCTTGAGCAGGTAGCCCAGGCCGCGCAGCGTCACCAGCTTCATGCCGGTCGGCGCGAGCTTCTTGCGCAGGCGGTAGACCACCACCTCGATCGCTTCGTAGTGCACGTCGGCCTCGCCGGGGAACACCAGCTCGAACAGGCGCTCCTTGGGCACCGCGTGGCCGGGCCGGGCCAGCAGCGCCTGCACCAGCGCCGATTCGCGCGGCGCCAGTTCCAGGATCTCGTCGCGCCAATAGATGGCGCCGCTCTCGCGGTCCCAGCGCAGGCCGCCGAGGCCGGGCGCTTCGGCCGGCTCCGGGGCGCTCGCGCGGCGGCGGTGCAGGGCGCGCAGGCGCGCTTCCAGTTCGTCGAGGTCGAAAGGCTTGGGCAGGTAGTCGTCGGCGCCGGTGTTGAGGCCGATGACGCGGTCGCCGACGGTGCCGCGCGCCGTCAGGATCAGCACCGGCGTGCGCACGCCGGCCTTGCGGGCTTCCTCCAGCACCAGCAGGCCGTCCATGCCGGGAAGGGTGAGGTCCAGCATCACGACATCCGGCGGCGCGGCCTTCCAGCGCTCCAGCGCCACGCGGCCGTCGCTGCACACTTCGACCTCCATGCCGCGATTGGTCAGCGTGCGCTTCAGCGCCGTCTGCATCGACGGGTCGTCCTCGACCAGCAGCAACTTCATGTCCATGACCATAACCAAAGAGAGACCCTAGCACTTTCCCTAATGCCGCCGGACAGCAGATTGACAGCCACGGACGGCACCATTGGTCAGGTTCCATTCAGGAGACAACAAATGCGTCGTGACGAATTTCTCAAGAGCATCGCCGCGCTGGCCGCCGCCGGCGCGCTGCCGCTGTCGGCCCGGGCCGCGGCCAACCTCAAGATGATGATCCCGGCCAACCCGGGTGGCGGCTGGGACACCACCGGCCGCGCGCTGGGCAAGGCGCTGCAGGAAGCCAAGGTCGCCGACAGCGTGACCTTCGACAACAAGGGCGGCGCCGCCGGCGCGCTGGGCCTGGCCCAGTTCGTCAACGGCAGCAAGGGCGACCCGAACGCGCTGATGGTGATGGGCGCCGTCATGCTGGGCGGCATCATCACCGGCAAGCCGCCGGTGAGCCTGTCCCAGGCCACGCCGGTCGCGCGCCTGACCAGCGAATACAACGTCTTCGTGCTGCCGGCCAACTCGCCCTTCAAGACGATGGCGGACGTGGTCGCCCAGCTGAAGAAGGACCCGGGCAGCGTCAAGTGGGGCGGCGGCTCGCGCGGTTCCACCGAGCACATCGCCGCGGCCATGATCGCCACCAAGGTCGGCGTCGACCCGTCCAAGATCAACTACGTGGCTTTCCGCGGAGGCGGCGAGGCCACCGCCGCCATCCTGGGCGGCAACGTCACCGTGGGTGGCAGCGGCTACAGCGAGTTCTCCGAGTACATCAACGCCGGCAAGATGAAGGCCATCGCCGTCACTTCGCCGCAGCGCCTGAAGGGCGTGAACGTGCCCACGCTGAAGGAGCAGGGCATCGACGTCGAGCTGGGCAACTGGCGCGGCGTCTACGGCGCCCCCGGCATCACCGCCGCCCAGCGCGCCGCGCTGACCGAGGCCGTGCTGAAGTCGCTGAACACGAAGTCCTGGAAGGAGTCGCTGGAGAAGAACGACTGGACGCCGGCCGTGCTGAGCGGCCCCGCCTTCGACAAGTTCGTGGACGACGAATTCGCGCAGCTGCGCGCCGTGATGGTCAAGGCCGGCATGGTCTGACCGGGCGCACGCCCGCTTGCGCCCGGCACCGCCGGGCGTTTTTTATTGAAGGCAAACCATGACGACAACACTCCAACGCAACCCGGTCCAGGTGGCCGTGGGCGCCGCCATCGCGCTCACCGGCCTCGGCCTGGCCGCCGGCGCCTTCAGCATCCCGGGCGAAGCCGGCTACGGCGGCGTCGGCCCCAACTTCCTGCCCTGGCTGGTCGCCGTGGTGCTGCTGGTCTGCGGCGTGCTGATCGTGCGCGAGGCGCTCACCGGCGGCTTCCGGGAGATGGGCGAACCCTCCGGCGCCGAACGCGCCTGGTGGCCGGGCCTGGTGTGGGTCTCGGCCGGCCTGCTCGCGAACGCGGCTCTGATCACCACCATCGGCTTCATCCTGAGCTGCACGCTGTGCTACATGCTGGCGGTGCAAGGCCTGCGCCGCGCGCAGGGGCAGCAGGCCGGGCAGGCGCGCGTGCTGGCGAGCGACCTCGCGGCGGGCCTCGTCATCTCCGCGCCGGTGTACTGGATGTTCACCCAATTCCTCGCCATCAACCTGCCCGGGCTGACCGGCTCCGGCTGGATCTGAAGCCATGGACATCTTCGCCTCCCTGCTGCAAGGCTTTGCCACCGCGGTCACGCCGCTCAACCTGTTGTGGGCCTTCGTCGGCTGCGTGCTCGGCACGGCCGTCGGCGTCCTGCCCGGCATCGGCCCCGCCGTGGCGGTGGCCATGCTGCTGCCGATCACGGCCAAGGTGGACATCACCGCGTCGATGATCTTCTTCGCCGGCATCTACTACGGCGCGATGTACGGCGGCTCGACGACGTCGATCCTGCTCAATACGCCGGGCGAGACGGCTTCCATGGTGACGGCCATGGAAGGCAACAAGATGGCCAAGAGCGGCCGCGCGGGGCAGGCGCTGGCCACGGCCGCCATCGGCTCCTTCGTGGCCGGCACCATCGCCACGGTCATCGTCACGCTGTTCGCGCCGACGGTGGCCGACTTCGCGGTGAAGCTGGGCCCGCCGGAATACTTCCTGCTGATGGTGCTGGCCTTCACCACCGTGAGCGCGGTGCTGGGACAGAGCACGCTGCGCGGCATGACGGCGTTGTTCCTCGGCCTCGCGCTGGGCCTCGTGGGCATGGACCAGATCTCGGGCCAGGCGCGCTACACCGGCGGCGTCCCCGAACTGCTCGATGGCATCGAGATCGTGCTGGTGGCCGTGGGCCTGTTCGCGGTGGCCGAAGTGTTGTACGCGGCGATGTACGAAGGCAAGGTCGTCGAGACGCAGAACAAGATGAGCCGCGTCTACATGTCCAGGCGGGACTGGAAGCGCTCGATCCCGGCCTGGCTGCGCGCCACCGCGATCGGCGCGCCTTTCGGCTGCATCCCGGCCGGCGGCACCGAGATCCCGACCTTCCTGTCCTATGCCGTGGAGAAGAAGCTGGCCAGGGGCGAGGACAAGGCCGAATTCGGCACGACCGGCGCCATCGAAGGCGTGGCCGGCCCCGAGGCCGCCAACAACGCCACGGTGACGACGGCGCTGATCCCGCTGCTGACGCTGGGCATCCCGACTTCCAACACCACGGCGATCCTGCTGGGCGCCTTCCAGAACTACGGCATCCAGCCGGGTCCGCAGCTGTTCACCAACTCCGCCGCGCTGGTGTGGGCGCTGATCGCGTCGCTGTACATCGGCAACGTGATGCTGCTGATCCTGAACCTGCCGATGGTGAAGGTGTGGGTGCAGCTGCTGAAGATCCCCAAGCCGCAGCTCTATGCGGGCATCCTGATCTTCGCCACGGTGGGCGCCTACGGCATGCGCCAGAGCGCCTTCGACCTGGTGCTGCTGTGGGGCATCGGCCTGGCCGGCGTGCTGATGCGCCGCTTCGACTTCCCCACGGCGCCGGTGGTGGTGGGCATGATCCTGGGCCCGCTGGCCGAAGCGCAGATGCGCAACGCGGTGTCGATCGGCGAAGGCAGCTTCAGCGTGTTCGTGCAGCGGCCGGTGTCGATCGTGCTGATCGCGATCATCGCGGCGGTGCTGGTGCTGCCGCGGGTGTATCGGTGGCTCGCTAGTCGGAAGGAATCGCTCGCGGCGGCGTGAACGCGGACTTCCTAACGCAAAGGGCGCAAAAGGACGCGAAGGACGCAAAAAATAGGGAGTGAATTTCTTTTGCGTCCTTCGCGTAACCTTTGCGGCTTTTGCGTTCGGCAGTCCGCTTTGGCAGTCCGCCTTGCTCGCCGCGCTACCATCAACGGCATGAAGTCCACCGACCCGCTGCCGCTCGACGGCCAGCGCATCCTGGAGCTGGCGGCGCGCTCCATGTTCGACCTGTTCGCCAATGCCAGCGAAGGCATGCTGCTGGTGGACCGCGAAGCCCGGGTCGTGTGGATCAACGAGCAGTACAAGCGCTTCCTGCCGGCCCTGGGGTTTCCGCGGGTGGAGGACTTCGTCGGGCACCGCGTTTCGGACGTGGTGCACAACACGCAGATGCACCGCGTGCTGGAAACCGGCAAGCCGATCCTGATCGACCTGCTGTCCAACAAGGCCGGCACCTTCGTCGTCAGCCGCATCCCGCTGCGCGACGAGGCCGGCACGGTGATCGGCGCGCTGGGCATCGTGCTGTTCGACCATCCCGAGACCACGATCCAGCCGCTGATCCAGAAGTTCGCCAGCCTGCAACGCGACCTCGAGGACGCCAGGCGCGAACTGGCGACGCAGCGCCGCACCAAGTACACCTTGGCCAGCTTCATCGGGGGCAGCCCCGCGGCCGTCGAAGTCAAGCGCCAGGCTCGCCGCGCCGCGCAATCCACCAGCCCGGTGCTGCTGCTCGGCGAAACCGGCACCGGCAAGGAACTGCTGGCGCACGCGATCCACGCCGCTTCGGCGCGCTCGCGCGGCTCCTTCGTCAGCGTCAACATCGCCGCGGTCCCCGACACGCTGCTGGAAGCGGAGTTCTTCGGCGTCGCGCCGGGCGCCTACACCGGCGCCGACCGCAAGGGCCGTGAAGGCAAGTTCAAGCTGGCCGACGGCGGCACGCTGTTCCTCGACGAGATCGGCGACATGCCGCTCGCCCTGCAGCCCAAGCTGCTGCGCGCGCTGCAGGAAGGCGAGATCGAGCAGCTCGGCTCCAACAAGGTCGTGCCCTTCGACGCGCGTGTCATCGCCGCGACCTCGCGTGACCTGGCCGCACTCGTGCGCGAAGGCAAGTTTCGCGAAGACCTCTATTACCGCCTGAATGTCCTGCCGATCCGCGTGCCGCCGCTGCGCGAGCGGCGCGAGGACATCCCTGCGCTGGCCGAAGTGCTGGTGGAAGACATCGCGCTGCGCAACGGCTCCGCGCCCTACGAACTCAGCCCCGCGGCCATCGCGATGCTCAGTGCGCAGAACTGGCGCGGCAACACGCGCGAGCTGCGCAACGTGCTGGAGCAGGCCGCCATGCGCAGCGACACGCAGCACATCGCCGAGCCGCAGCTGGAACAGGTGCTGCGCGACGCTGGCGTCGAGCGTCTGCCGCCCGCGCCGCCGCTGCCGGCTGCGTCCGCAGCGGTGCAGGGCAGTGCGCTGCGCCCGCTCGCGGAGCAGGTGGCCGAAGTCGAACGCGCGGCGATCCAGGCGGCGCTGGAGGCCACCGGCGGCAACAAGGTCGCGGCGGCGAAACTGCTCGGGATCTCCCGCGCCAAGCTCTACGAACGCCTGGAGTTGACTGTCTGATTTTCAGGCATCTGTCCGGTTTCCAGCCAAGCGCGGCTGTATGATCTTCGGACACTTGTGCCTCCCGGCGGCGACAAGTCCAATGAAATCAAGGGCTTGCGAGCTGGCACGGGCCGTGCAAAAGAACAGCGCTTCGCATCAACGAACAGGAGACAACATGCATCGTCGTACTTGGGTCGCGGCCGCCGCCGTGGCCGCCGCCACGCTCGCCGCTCCCGCCTGGGCGGATTCCAAGGAGATCCGCATCGCCCACGTCTACAGCCGCACCGGCGCGCTGGAAGCCTACGGCAAGCAGACGCAGACCGGCCTGCAGATGGGCCTGGAATACGCCACCGGCGGCACCATGATGGTCAACGGCAAGAAGATCGTCCTGATCGAGAAGGACGACCAGGGCAAGCCGGACCTGGGCAAGTCGCTGCTGGCCACCGCCTATTCCGACGACAAGGCCGACCTCGCCATCGGCCCCACCTCCTCCGGCGTCGCGCTGGCCTTGCTGCCCGTGGCCGAGGAATACAAGAAGATCCTGCTGGTGGAGCCCGCCGTGGCCGACTCCATCACCGGCGACAAGTGGAACAAGTACATCTTCCGCACCGGCCGCAACAGCTCGCAGGACGCGATCTCCAACGCCGTGGCGCTGGACAAGCCGGGCGTGACCATCGCCACGCTGGCGCAGGACTACGCTTTCGGCCGTGACGGCGTGAAGGCCTTCAAGGAAGCGGTCCACAAGGCCAAGATCGTCCACGAGGAATACCTGCCGGCCAACACGACCGACTTCACCGCCGGCGCGCAGCGCCTGATCGACGCGCTGAAGAACCAGCCGGGCCGCAAGGTGATCTGGATCGTCTGGGCCGGCGCCGGCAACCCGTTCAAGATCGCCGACCTGGACCTGAAGCGCTACGGCATCGAGATCGCCACCGGCGGCAACATCCTGCCGGCGATGGCCTCGTACAAGCAGTTCCCGGGCATGGAAGGTGCGACCTACTACTACTTTGGCATCCCGAAGAACCCGGTGAACGAGGCGATGGTCGCCCAGCACTACAAGCAGTTCAAGAGCCCGCCGGACTTCTTCACCGCCGGCGGCTTCTCCGCGGCGATGGCGATCGTGACCGCGCTGAAGAAGACCAACGGCGACGCGACCGCGGCCAAGCTGATCCCGGCGATGGAAGGCATGAGCTTCGAGACGCCGAAGGGCAAGATGACCTTCCGCAAGGAAGACCACCAGGCGCTGCAAAGCATGTACCACTTCAAGATCAAGGTGGACCCGGCCTTCCCCTGGGGCGTGCCGGAACTGGTGCACGAGATCAAGCCTGAAGAGATGCAGGTGCCGATCCGCAATACGCGTTGATCGCCTGAAGGCGGACTGCCGAACCGCCGGACTTCCGGACGCAAAAGCCGCAAAGGGACGCAAAGGACGCAAAAAAGACATTTCGTTGTCTTGGCTTGCCCTTTGCGACTTTTGCGCAACCTTTGCGTCTTTTGCGTCCGGAAGTTTGGAAGTTTGGAAGTCCGGAAGTTTGGAAGTCCCATGAGCCTCCTCGCCACCGAGAACCTGACCATCCGCTTCGGCGGGCACGTCGCGGTCAATGGCGTCACCTGTTCGTTCGAACCGGGGACCCTGACCGCCATCGTCGGCCCCAACGGCGCCGGCAAGACGACCTATTTCAACCTGATCTCCGGCCAGTTGAAGGCCAGTGCAGGACGCGTGACCTTGGGCGGCCGCGACCTGTCGAACGAGCCGCCGTCGCAGCGCACGCGCGCCGGCCTGGGCCGCGCCTTCCAGCTGACCAACCTGTTCCCGCGCCTGAGCGTGCTGGAGAACGTGCGCCTCGCCGTGCAGGCCACGCAGGCCAGGACCGGCCTGAACCTGTGGAGCGTCTGGAGCGACCACCGCGACCTGCTGCAACGCGCCGACGCCATCCTGCAGTCCGTGGCCATGAAGGACAAGGAACACGAGCTCGTCGCCAACCTGCCGCACGGCGACCAGCGCAAACTGGAAGTGGCGCTGCTGATGGCGCTGGAGCCGCAGGTCTACATGTTCGACGAGCCCACCGCCGGCATGAACCACGCCGAAGCGCCCGTCATCCTGGACCTGATCCGCAAGCTGAAGGCGGACCGCAGCAAGACCATCCTGCTGGTCGAACACAAGATGGACGTGGTGCGCGAACTGGCCGACCGCATCATCGTGTTGCACAACGGCACCCTGGTGGCCGACGGCGACCCGGCGACGGTGATCGCTTCGCCCATCGTGCAGGAAGCCTACCTGGGCGTGTCCGCGAAGGAGGGCGCGTGAGCGAAAACCTGTTGACCCTCTCCGGCGTGCACACGCACATCGGGGCGTACCACATCCTGCACGGCGTCGACCTGGTCGTGCCGCGCGGCCAGCTCACGATGCTGCTGGGGCGCAATGGCGCCGGCAAGACGACGACCCTGCGGACGATCATGGGCCTGTGGCGCGCTTCGCAGGGCCGCATCACCTTCGGCGGCGAGGACATCGCGCAGCTGCCCACGCCGCGCATCGCCGAACTGGGCGTGGCCTACGTGCCCGAGAACATGGGCATCTTCGCCGACCTGACGGTGAAGGAGAACATGCTGCTGGCCGCGCGCGGCGCGCGCAGCGTGCAGCAGATCGACCGCAACCGGCTCGAATGGATCTTCTCGCTGTTCCCCGCGGTGGAGAAGTTCTGGAACCACCCCGCCGGCAAGCTGTCCGGCGGGCAGAAGCAGATGCTGGCCGTCTCGCGCGCGATCGTCGAGCCGCGCCAGGTGCTGATCGTCGACGAGCCGAGCAAGGGCCTTGCGCCCGCCATCATCAACAACATGATCGACGCGTTCGCTTCGCTCAAGCAAAGCGGCGTGACCATCCTGCTGGTGGAGCAGAACATCAACTTCGCCAAGCGGCTCGGCGACAGCGTGGCCGTCATGGACAACGGCGTCGTCGTGCATGCGGGTTCCATGAAGGCGCTGGCGGAAAACGAGGAACTGCAGCACTCGCTGCTGGGGCTGGCACTGTGAACCTCAAGGACTTCGACTGGAAGCCGCTCGCGCTGGTGCCGCTGCTCGCGTTGATCGTGCTGCCCTTCATCGGCTCGGCCTCCACCTGGGTGACGCTCACGGTGGCGGGCCTCGCCATGGGCATGATCATCTTTATCATCGCCTCCGGCCTCACGCTGGTGTTCGGCCTGATGGACGTGCTGAACTTCGGCCACGGCGTGTTCATCGCGCTGGGCGCCTTCGTCGCCACCAGCGTGCTGGGTTCCATGGGCGACTACACCGGCTCGTCCAGCCTGTGGGTGAACCTGCTGGCGGTGCTGCCGGCGATGGTGGTCGCGATGCTCGTGGCCGGCGCGGTGGGCCTGGCTTTTGAGCGCTTCATCGTGCGGCCCGTGTACGGCAACCACCTGAAGCAGATCCTCATCACCATGGGCGGCATGATCATCGGCGAGGAGCTGATCAAGGTGATCTGGGGCCCGCTGCAGATCCCGCTGCCGCTGCCCGAAGGCATGCGCGGCAGCTTCTACTGGGGCGATGCGGCGGTCGAGAAGTACCGGTTGATCGCGGTGGTGGTGGGCAGCGTCGTGTTCGGCCTGCTGCTGTGGACGCTGACGCGCACCAAGATCGGCCTGCTCATTCGCGCCGGGGTGCAGGACCGCGAGATGGTGGAGTCGCTGGGCTACCGGATCAGGCGCCTGTTCGTCGGCGTGTTCGTCGTCGGCAGCGCGCTGGCAGGCCTGGGCGGCGTGATGTGGGGGATGTACCAGCAGAACGTCATCCCGCAGATGGGCGCCCAGGTCAACGTGCTGATCTTCATCGTGCTGATCATCGGCGGCCTGGGTTCGACCACGGGCGCGCTGGTGGGCGCGCTGCTGGTGGGCCTGATGGCCAACTACACCGGCTTCCTGGTGCCGAAGGCGGCGCTGTTCTCCAACATCCTGCTCATGATGGCCATCCTGCTGTGGCGGCCGCAGGGCGTGTACGCGCTGAGCAAATGATGCTGTCCCGCCTGCTTTCCAACGACTACCCGCGCAGCCGCGTGCTGGCGGTGATCCTGCTGGCGATCTTCCTGGCGCTGGCCGTCACGCCTTTCGCCATTCCCGGCGTCAAGGCGTTGAACGTCGCGGCCAAGGTGCTGGTGTTCATCGTGCTGGTGGCGAGCTTCGACCTGCTGCTGGGTTACACCGGCATCGTGAGCTTCGCCCACACCATGTTCTTCGGCATCGGCGCCTACGGCATCGCGATTGCCTCGACGCGCATGGGCGCGGGCTGGTCCGCGCTGGTGGTGGGCACGGCTTGCGCGCTGGCGCTGTCCTTCGTGCTGGCGCTGGCCATCGGCCTGTTCTCGCTCAGGGTACGCGCGATCTTCTTCTCGATGATCACGCTGGCCTTCGCGGCGGCCTTCCAGACCTTGGCCTCGCAGCTGTCGGATTTCACCGGCGGCGAAGACGGCCTCACCTTCAAGATGCCCGCGGTGCTGTCGCCCAGCTTCGAGCTGACCGAGCGCATCGACGGCCGCATCCTCTGCTACTACCTGCTCTTCGTGCTGGCCGTGGTGCTGTTCCTGGCGCTGCTGCGCATCGTCAACTCGCCCTTCGGCCGCGTGCTGCAGGCGATCCGCGAGAACGAGTTCCGCGCCGAGGCCATCGGCTACCGCGTGGTCGTGTACCGCACCGTCTCCAGCATCCTGTCGGCGCTGTTCGCGACGCTGGCGGGTGCGATGCTGGCCATCTGGCTGCGCTACAACGGCCCGGACACGACGCTGTCCTTCGAGGTGATGCTGGACGTGCTGCTGGTCGTCGTCATCGGCGGCATGGGCACGATCTACGGCGCAGTCATCGGCTCCGGCCTGTTCGTGGTGGCGCAGAGCTACCTGCAGGACCTGCTGAAGCTGGCCAGCGACGCCGCCAGCGGCCTGCCCTGGCTGGCCGCGCTGCTGTCGCCGGACCGCTGGCTGCTGTGGCTGGGCGTGCTGTTCGTGCTCTCGGTCTACTACTTCCCCACCGGCGTGGTGGGGCGCCTGCGGGCCCTGGGCCCGGCCAAGACGAACTGAGGGACGAGCCATGTCTTTCACATCGAACTACCTCACGTGCGCCGGCCGCGAGATCCACTTCACCGAGTGGGGAGCCGGCAACAAGCCCACCGTGATCGCCTGGCACGGCCTGGCGCGCACGGGCCGCGACATGGACGAACTGGCCGCGTCGCTGAGCGACCGCTTCCGCGTGATCTGCCCGGACACCGTCGGCCGCGGTCTGAGCCAATGGAGCCCGGACCCGGGCAACGAGTACAAGCTGGAGTTCTACGCGCGGCTCGCAGCCGAACTGTTCGAGCAGCTGAAGATCGAGCGCGCGCACTGGGTCGGCACGTCGATGGGTGGCGCGATCGGCACCGTCTGCGCCTCCGGCCTGTTCCAGCCGCAGCTGGCGCCGCGCATCCAGAGCCTGCTGCTGAACGACAACGCGCCGAGCCTGGCGCAGGCGGCGGTGGACCGGATCCGCGACTATGCGGGCAACCCGCCGGCCTTCGCCACGATCGCGCAGCTGGAGGAGTTCTTCCGCACCGTCTACAAGCCTTATGGCTGGCTCAGCGATGCGCAATGGCGGCGCCTGACCGAGACCTCGACGCGCCGGCTGCCGGATGGCCGCGTCACGCCGCACTACGACCCGGCCATGGTGCGCCAATTCACCGACCACCCCGACGACTACGAGCTGTGGGACCACTACGAGCAGCTGCGCATCCCTGTGCTGCTGCTGCGCGGCGCGCAGTCGGACCTGGTGATGCGCGAGACGGCCGACGAGATGCTCGCGCGCGGGCCGGGCAAGCTCGGACTGGTCAAGGTCGTCGAGGTCGCCGGCTGCGGGCATGCGCCGGCCCTCAACGTGCCGGACCAGCTTGCGCTGGTCCGCTCGTTCATCGAAGCCGCGGCGTGATCACTTGGGCGGCGTGGTGTCCCACCCCGCCAGGTGCTGCTGCGCGATGTTGCCCAGCGCCGCGATCCACTCCGTCTCGTCGTTGAGGCAGGGGATGTAGTGGAACTCCTTGCCGCCGGCGGTGAGGAAGGCGGCGCGCCCTTCCTGGGCGATTTCCTCCAGCGTCTCCAGGCAATCCGCCGTGAAGCCGGGGCAGGCCACGTCGACCCGCCTGGTGCCCGCGCGCGCCAGCTTCTTCAGCGTCGGCTCGGTATACGGCTCCAGCCACTTCGCCTTGCCGAAGCGTGACTGGAAGGTGAGGGTGTACTGCTGGTCCGACAGCTGCAGCCATTCGGCCAGCAGGTGCGCGGTGCGGCGGCATTCGTCGGCGTACGGGTCGCCCAGGCGCACGGCGCGTTCCGGAATGCCATGGAAGCTCAGCACCAGCTGGTCGGGCCGGCCGTGCTCGCGCCAGTGCCGCTCGATGCGATGGGCCAGGGCCTGCAGGTAGCCGCGGTCGTCGTGGTAGCGGTTGACGAAGCGCAGCTCCGGCACGTGCCGCTGGCGCGCGCTCCAGGCATTGACGGCATCGATCACGCTGGCGGTGGTCGTGCCCGAATACTGCGGATAGGCCGTCAGCACCAGGATGCGCGTGCAGCCGGCCGCCCTCAGCGCGTCGAGTTGGGCGGCGATGGCGGGCTTGCCATAGCGCATGCCGTACGCGACCCGCACGCGGTGCCCGCGCTCGCCGAGCCAGCCTTGCAGGCGCTTGGCCTGCCGCTCGGTCCAAACCTTCAGCGGCGAGCCTTCTGGCGTCCAGATGGTGGCGTACTTGGCGGCGGACTTGCTGGCGCGCAGCGGCAGCACCAGCCCGTATAGCAGGGGCAGCCAGGCCGCGCGCGGGATCTCCACCACGCGCGGATCGCTCAGGAATTCGGCCAGGTAGGTCCGCACCGCGGGAGCGGTCGGCGCCTCGGGGGTGCCGAGGTTGCAGTACAAGACCCCGGTCCATCGTTCGTTAACGGGCATGCGGTATTCTCGCCCCCCATGCTCGAGCTCGGGAAAATCAAGGCGATCACGCTGGACCTGGACGACACCTTGTGGCCCATCTGGCCGGTGATCGAACGGGCCGAAAAGGCGCTCCACCGCTGGCTGGTGGACAACGCGCCGATGACCGCGGCGCTGTTCTCCAGCCCGCTCGCCATGCGCGAGATCCGCGAGCAGATGACGGACCTGCGGCCCGACCTGAAGCACGACATGAGCGCGCTGCGGCGCGAGTCGATCCGGCTGGCGCTGACGCGCGCCGAGGAGGACCCGGCGCTTGCCGAGGCCGCCTTCGAAGTGTTCTTCGCCGAGCGGCAGAACGTCATCCTGTTCGACGACGCCTTGCCGGCGCTGGAATTCCTGGCGCAGCGCTATCCGCTGGTGGCGCTGTCCAACGGCAATGCCAACATCGAGCGCGTGGGCCTGGGCCGCTTCTTCCGCGCCAGCATTTCGGCGCGTGAGTTCGGCGTCGGCAAGCCGGACCCGCGCATCTTCCTGGCCGCCTGCGGCGCCGTGGAGGTACAGCCGGACGAAGTGCTGCACATCGGCGACGACGTGATGCTGGACGTGCTGGGCGGGCTGAACGCCGGCATGCAGACCGCGTGGCTCAATCGCTCGGATGCCTTGTGGCCGCACGAGCAGCTGCCGCACGTGACGCTGGCGAGCCTCGGCGAACTGAAAGAGCTCTTCGAGCCGCCGCGCCCCTAGCGTGGTTCCTGGGGGCGACCTCGGTTTCCCGCAGGCTGGGTTCGCGCCAGCAACCCCAGCGCTGTCACAACAGCGAAGCGACCTCCAGCCCCGAGCGCACGGCGCCTTCCAAGGTCGCCGGATACGGTCCGGCCACGTAATCCCCGCAAGCCCACAGCCGTGGCGCGACAGCCTCGGGCGGCCGCTGCAGCCCCGGCGTGCAGGCAAAGGTCGCGCGTTTTTCCACCACCGTCTGCAGCGGCTGCACCGCCCAGCCCAGCGCGCTGGCCTGCGCCAGCACCTGCGGCTCCAGCTCTTCGCGCCCGCCTTCGCTGGCGCTGGCGACGAAGGCCAGCAGGCCGGACGGGCCACCCAGCTGCCCGCGGTCAAACACGAACTGCGCCGGGCCGCCTTCCAGCGCCAGCATCGGCTGCGCCAGCCGCGGGCCACCGGTGACGTACACCGTCGCAATGGCCTCGTGCTCCAGCGCTTCCGCCTGCGTCGCCCAAGAGACGCCGGCTGGACCGGCCGCGCGCGCCAGCCGTGCCGCTTCGCCCGCAGGGCAGGCCAGCACCACGGCGTCGAACCGTTCGCCATCGACGGCGCAGCGCGCGTCGGTGGCGGAGATGGTGCGCACCCGCGCGCCCGAACGCACTTCGGCGCCGTGCGCTTCCAGCCAGCCTTGCGCGGCGTGCGGGAACAGCTCGCCCAGGTGCTGCCTGGGCAACAGCAGGTTGGAGCCGCGCCAGGGCCCATGGCCGCGGCCGAACAGGCTGTCGCGCAGCACGCGCAGGAACACTTCGCCGCTGGACTGGTCCGCCGGCGTGTTGAGCGCGGCGACGCACAGCGGCTCGATCAATTGCTGCTGCACCCGCGGTGTCAGGCCCGCGGACAGCTGCGCCACGGTGGCTTGCGGCGGGCAGCGGAAGCCGCTGCGCTGCCAGCCGGCGGCGGCGCGCAGCAGCGAGAGCTTGTCGCGCCAGTCCCAGCCGCGCGCGCTGACGATGCCAGCTGCCGCGTCCCAGGGCGCGGGCCAGTCGGGCAGGGCGAGGCCGTTGCCGTCCGGCCGCAACAGCGTGAGCGGCATCCGCAACAGGACTTCGTCCAGCCGCACGCCCACCTTCTCCATCATGCCGAGCGTTTCGGTGTACGCACCGATCAGGATGTGCTGGCCGTTATCGAGCAGCGCCTCGCGGCCATCCGGCAGCGTCACCGCCAGCGTGCGCGCGCGGCCGCCGGGCGCGCGCGCCGCCTCGAACACCACCACCTGGTGCCCGCGTTCGCCGGCCCCGACCGCGCATGCCAGCCCGGCCCAGCCCGCTCCGACGACGGCAATCCGCATCTAGGCGCTACATCCTTCCCAGCGCCTGCACCTTCCACGCCAGCCACAGCTTGCGCACGGGCGTGAGGCTGATGCGCTGGTTCAGCACGCGGAAATCCTCGGCCTCGATTTCGCGCAGCAAGGTGCGGTAGATGCTGGCCATCATCAGGCCCGGCTTCTGCGCCCGGCGGTCTTCCGAGGGCAGCAGGGCCAGCGCTTCGTCGTACAGCGCATGCGCGCGCTGCGCCTGGAACTTCATCAGCGCGACGAAGCGGTCCGAGTGCGTGCGCTGCAGGATCTCGTGCGCCTTGACGTCGAACTGCTGCAGTTCGTTGACCGGCAGGTAGATGCGCCCGCGCATCGCGTCCTCGCCGACGTCGCGGATGATGTTGGTCAGCTGGAAGGCCAGCCCCAGCTTGCGCGCGTATTCGGTGGTGACTTCCTTCGTCTGGCCGAAGATGCGCGCGGCGACCTCGCCGACGACGCCGGCCACCAGGTGGCAGTAGCGCTGCAGGTTGGGGAAGTCGAGGTAGCGGGTCTGCTCCAGGTCCATCTCGCAGCCGCGGATCACCGCCTGCAGCTGCTCCTGCGCGATGCCGAAAACCGGCACGCTGGGCATCAGCGCGCGCATCACCGGGTGGGTGGGGTTGCCGGCGAAGGACTGCGCGACCTCGGCCGCCCACCAGGCGAGCTTGGTGCGCGCCACGCCGGGGTCGGTCACTTCGTCGACGACGTCGTCCACCTCGCGGCAGAAGGCATAGAAGGCCGTGATGGCCGCGCGCCGCGGCGGCGGCAGGAAGAGGAAAGCGTAGTAGAAGCTGCTGCCCGATGCGGCTGCTTTTTCCTGGACGTATTGCTCGGGCGTCATGCCCGCGATTGTCACATCCGCGTGCTGCGCCATAACAACAGCGGCAGGTCGCGCGCGCCGACCTTGGGGCGCTTGCGCAGCGTGTCGAAGCCCTGCGCCGCCATCCGATCGAGCACGCGCAGGCCGCCCTGCACCACCAGCCGCAGCTCCCAGCCGGCGCGCCCGGGCACCCGGTGCACGAGCGGCGCGCCTTCCAGCATCAGCTTGCGCGTCCAGGCGCTCAGCTCGCCGACCAGCAAGGTGGCGGCGGCGCGATGCGGCGTCTGGCCCGGCGCGCGCGGGTCCACGCCGTGGCGGCTGGCGTCGGCCTGCGGCAGGTAGTAGCGGCCGCGCGGCAGGTCCACGCTCAGGTCCTGCCAGAAGTTGATCAATTGCAGCGCGGTGCAGATCGCATCGCTCTGGGCCAGTGCTTTCGCGTCCTGCACGCCGTACAGGTGCAGCAGCAGGCGCCCGACCGGATTGGCCGAGCGGCTGCAGTAAGCGAGCAGGGCGGCGCGGTCGGGGTGGACCGCGCCGTCGCGCGTCATCTCGACGTCCTGCCGGAAAGCATCCAGCAGGTCGGCGAGCAGCTGCTCGGGCAATTGGAACGCGGTGATGTTGCGCCGCAACGGACCGAACACATTGGGCCAGCGGCCGGAATCGGGCTGGCCCGCGCAGCACGCCGCGAGGTCCGCGCGATAGGCCTGCAGGTCGGCCAGCCGCTGCGCCGCCGGCGCGTCGCCCTCGTCGGCGATGTCGTCCGCGGTGCGCGCGAACCAGTAGATCGCGGCAATGGGCGGGCGCAGCCGGGGCGGGCAGAGCCACGAGGCGACGGGGAAATTCTCGTAGTGGTCGACGCGTGCGAGCCGGTCGTCGGGGAGCGCAGTCACAGCCGGATTGTCGCTTGACAAGGATGGGTCATTTTCCTAGATTACTAACCAGTCAGTCATTAAGGGTTTGCGCGGACCGTCTTGGCGGTGCTGGTGGCGGTACTAATGCGGACCTAACTTCCCTGGTGTTTGATTCCAGGGAATCCAAGAAATTGTTACTTGCCGTAACTCGGCTGTTTTGCGAAATTGGCGGAGCGCCATGAAGAAACTTCCCTCCCGCTTGTTGACCGGCAGCGCTGTTGCTGCCGCGGCCCTGCTGCTCGGTGCCTGTTCGCGCACCGAAGCCCCGGCGGACCCGGTACGTGCCGTCAAGGTGGTCACGGTCGGGGCGTCCTCGCTGCAGGCCGTGCACGAGTTCTCCGGCGAGGTGAAGCCGCGCGTGGAGTCGCGCATCGGCTTCCGCGTGGCCGGCAAGGTGCTGCGCCGCCAGGCCGAAGTGGGCCAGCGCGTGCAGGCCGGCCAGTTGCTGGCGCAGCTGGACCCGCAGGACTACCGGCTGGCCGCCGATGCGGCTCGCGCCCAGGTGGCCGCCGCCACGACCAACCGCGACCTCGCCGCGGCCGACTACAAGCGCTACGTCAAGCTGAAGGAAGAGAACTTCATCGCCGGCGCCGAAGTGGAGCGCCGCGAGACCGCCTTGAAGGCGGCGCAGGCCCAGCTGGAACAGGCCCAGGCGCAGCTCGCTTCCCAGGGCAACCAGGCGCGCTATACCGACCTGCTGGCCGACGCGGCCGGCGTGGTGACCGCGGTCGAAGCCGAGCCGGGCCAGGTGGTCGCGGCCGGCACGCCCATCGTGCGCATCGCCCAGGACGGACTGCGCGACGTGGTGTTTTCCGTGCCGGAGGACAAGGTCGGCGCAGTGCAGACCGGGGGGCCCGTCACCGTGAAATCCTGGTCCACCGGCGCCACGCTGCCTGGCCGCATCCGCGAGGTCGCCGCCAGCGCCGACCCCGTGACCCGCACCTATCCCGTCAAGGTCTCCCTCGACAGCCCGACCCCGCCGCCGCTGGGCGCCACGGTTTCCGTGATGCCGCAGGCGCTGAGCCACGTCGGCGCGCAGGTCATCAAGCTGCCCACCAGCGCCTTGCGGCAGGAAGGGCAGGGCACGGCCGTGTGGGTGCTGGAACGCAAGACGATGACCGTGCGTTCGCAGCCGGTGACGGTGGCCACGGCCGACGGCAACGACGCCGTCATCGCCTCGGGCCTCACGCCCGGCATGCTGGTCGTCTCGGCCGGCGTGCACGTGCTGTCGCCGGGCCAGAAGGTCACGATCTGGCAGGACAAGACGGCCGCGGCCCCCGCGCTCGCCTCGCAGCCCCAGCCGGTGAGCGTGCCGGCCGGCATGGCCCAGTCCGCCACTTCGCGCTGAGGCTTCGATGAGCGAAAGCAAAACGCAACGCGAGCGCTTCAACCTCTCGCGCTGGGCCCTCGAGCACCCGGCGCTCACGCGCTACCTGATGATCGTGCTGATGGTGCTGGGCTTCGCCAGCTACTTCCAGCTCGGGCAGGACGAGGATCCGCCCTTCACCTTCCGCGCGATGATCATCCGCGTGTTCTGGCCCGGCGCCACCGCGCAGCAGACCGCCGAACAGGTCACCGACAAGATCGAGCGCACGCTGCAGGAAGTGCCGTACGCCGACGTGATCCGCAGCTACTCCAAGCCCGGCGAGGCGCTGGTGGTGCTGCAGATCAAGGATTCGTCGCGTGCCTCCGAAGTGCCCAACGTCTGGTACACGGTGCGCAAGAAGATCGGCGACATGCGCAGCACCTTGCCGGCCGGCGTGGTGGGCCCGGTCTTCAACGACGAATACGGCGACGTCTACGGCGTCATCTACGCGCTGGAAGCCGACAAGGGCTTCAGCTACGCGGAGGTCAAGGACTTCGCCGACGACGTGCGCCAGCAGCTGCTGCGCGTGCCGGACGTGGCCAAGGTCGAAATGTTCGGCGTGCAGGACGAGAAGCTGTACGTCGAGATCTCGCAGAAGCGCCTGGCGCAGCTGGGGCTGGACCTGAACCAGGTCGTCGCGCAGCTGGGGCAGCAGAACGCGATCGAATCCGCCGGTGCGGTGCAGACGCCGCTGGACACGGTGCAGGTGCGCGTGGGCGGCCAGTTCGACACCATCGAGCAGCTGCGCGCCATGCCGATCCGCGGCGCTTCCGGGATGCAGCTGCGCCTGGGCGACATCGCGCAGGTCAAGCGCGCCTACGTCGACCCGCCGCAGGTGAAGGTGCGCCACGACGGCCGCGAGGTGGTCGCGCTGGGCGTCTCCATGGCCAAGGGCGGCGACATCATCCGCCTGGGCAAGTCGCTGAAGGCGGCCACGCACCGCATCGACGACGGCCTGCCGGCGGGCATCCGCCTGGTGCAGGTGCAGGACCAGCCGGAGGCCGTGTCGTCTTCGGTCAACGAATTCGTGCACGTGCTGATCGAAGCCGTGGTCATCGTGCTGGGCGTCAGCTTCATCAGCCTCGGTCTGCATCGCCGGCCCGACGCGCCGAAGCTCCCGATCTGGAAGCGCTGGTACGTCGACATGCGTCCCGGCCTGGTGGTGGGCATCACCATTCCGCTGGTGCTGGCCGTGACCTTCCTGGCGATGAACTTCTGGGGCATCGGCCTGCACAAGATCTCGCTGGGCTCGCTGATCATCGCGCTGGGCCTGCTGGTGGACGACGCCATCATTTCCGTGGAGATGATGGTGCGGAAGATGGAGGAGGGCTACGACAAGTTCCGCGCCGCCACCTTCGCCTACGAAGTGACGGCCATGCCCATGCTGACCGGCACCCTGATCACGGCCACCGGCTTCCTGCCGATCGGCCTGGCCCGCTCCACCGTCGGCGAATACACCTTCGCGATCTTCGCGGTGACGGTGGTGGCTCTGGTCCTGAGCTGGATCGTCTCGGTGTTCTTCGTGCCCTACCTGGGCCAGCTGCTGCTGAAGGCCAAGCCGGTCTCCGCCGAGCATCACGAGCACTTCGACACGGCTTTCTATCGCGGTTTCCGTGCGACGGTGAACTGGTGCGTCGAGCACCGCTGGAAGACGATCGCAGCGACGCTGGTCATCTTCGGGCTGGGCATCGTCGGCATGGGCAAGGTGCAGCAGCAGTTCTTCCCGGATTCGAGCCGGCCGGAGATCCTGGTCGACATCTGGTTCCCGGAAGGCACGTCTTTTGCCGCCAACGAGGAAACGACCAAGCGCTTCGAAAAGAGGCTGATCAACGAGCCGGGCGTGTCGGACGTCACCACCTGGGTCGGCTCCGGCGTGCCGCGCTTCTACCTGCCGCTGGACCAGATCTTCCCGCAAAGCAACGTGTCCCAGCTGATCATCCAGCCCAGGGACATGCACGAACGCGAGCGGCTGCGCGTGAAGCTGCCGACCTTGCTGGCCCAGGAATTCCCGGAGGTGCGCGGCCGCGTGAAGCTGCTGCCCAATGGGCCGCCCGTGCCTTATCCGGTGCAGTTCCGGGTGCTGGGCCCGGACCCCGGACAGCTGCGCCAGCGCGCCGACGAAGTGAAGGCCGCCATGCGGCAGAGCCCCAATACGCGCGGCGTCAACGACAACTGGAACGAGTCGGTCAAGGTGATCCGCCTCGAGGTCGACCAGGACAAGGCGCGGGCGCTGGGCGTCACCAGCCAGTCCATTGCCCAGGCCAGCCGCACCATCCTGGCCGGCAACACGATCGGGCAATACCGCGAAGGCGACAAGCTGATCGACATCATGCTGCGCCAGCCGCTGGACGAGCGCAGCGCCATCACCGACATCGGCAACGCCTACCTGCCGACGGCTTCCGGCAAGTCGATCCCGCTCACGCAGATCGCGCGGCCGGTGTTCACCTGGGAGCCGGGCGTGATGTGGCGCGAAGGCCGCAACTACGCGATCACTGTGCAGGGCGACGTGGTGGAGGGCCTGCAGGGCGCCACCGTCACCAACGAACTCCTGCCCAAGCTGCGCGAGCTGGAACAGCGCTGGCCTGCGGGCTACCGCATCCAGGTCGCCGGCGCGGTGGAGGAGAGCGGCAAGGGCTCGTCGTCGATCGCCGCCGGTGTGCCGATCATGCTGTTCATCACCTTCACCTTGCTGATGCTGCAGTTGCAGAGCTTCAGCCGCGCGATGCTGGTGTTCCTGACCGGCCCGCTGGGCATCGCCGGCGTGGCGGGTTCGCTGCTGCTGCTGGACCGGCCCTTCGGCTTCGTCGCGCTGCTCGGCGTGATCGCGCTCATGGGCATGATCCAGCGCAACTCGGTGATCCTCATCGACCAGATCGAGCAGGACCGCGCCCGCGGCGTGCCGGCCTGGGACGCGATCGTCGAGTCGGCGGTGCGCCGCTTGCGGCCCATCGTTCTGACCGCCGCGGCCGCCGTGCTGGCCATGATCCCGCTGTCCCGCTCCGTGTTCTGGGGCCCGATGGCCGTAGCCATCATGGGCGGCCTGGTGGTGGCGACGGTGCTGACCTTGCTGGCCCTGCCGGCGATGTACGCGGCCTGGTTCCGCGTGCGGCGCGAAAACAACGGCGAGGCTCCCGCGCTCGTGCCGGCAGCGGCGTGACGGGGAGGGTGGCCGCGGCCGTGGCGTATGCTCGGCCGCGACACAACCCCCAACGCGAGCAGTGAACAGCCCCGTCAAGGTCATCAACCTGCGCCGGTCCGGTGACCGCCGGGAAAGCTTCAGCCGCAACAACGCCCACGTGGCGCACGAGTTCTTCGAGGCCGTGGACGGCAAGGCGCTGAGCGACGCGCAGATCGAAGACCCGCGGCATTTCATCCATCCCCTGCCTTTCCCCAGCCTCGGCGCCTATGGCTGCGCCTTGTCGCACCTGCGGCTGTGGGAGGAGGCGATCGCGCTGGACCGCCCGGTGACGGTGTCCGAGGACGATGCGGTGTTCCGCCTGGACTTCGCCAGGGAGTCGGCTGCCGTGCTGGCGCGCCTGCCCGAGGACTGGGACTTCGTCCTGTGGGGCTGGAACTTCGATTCGATCCTGTCGCTGATGTCCACGGCCGGCTTTTCGCCCGCCGTCATGGTGTTCGACCAGGACCTGCTGCGCGAGAACATGGAGGGCTTCCGCACTTCGACGACGCCGGCCGTGCCGCTGGGTCTGGACCGCTGTGGCGGCATCCCGGCGTACACGATCTCGCCGAAGGGGGCCCGCAAGTTCCGCGCGGAGTGCTTCCCGATGAAGCACTTCGAGATGTTCTTCCCGGTCCTGAACCGCAACATCCCCAATGCCGGCATCGACATCGCGATGGCCCGGACCTACTCGGTGACGAAGTCCTTCGTCGCCTTCCCGCCCCTGGTGGCGACGAAGAACGAGCAGCGCCTGTCGACGATCCAGGCGTGAGGATAATTTCCACGGCGGATCCGGGACGATCTCGCCATCGCGAGGTCGGCTAAAATAGCTGGTTGACCGGATTCGAGCGGGCTGCCGGGTTCTCCTGGCGGCCCGCTTTTCCCTTTCAGTGACCTGCGCGGGTGGCGAAATTGGTAGACGCACCAGGTTTAGGTCCTGACGCCCTCACGGGCGTGTCGGTTCGAGTCCGACCCCGCGCACCACCGCGTTTACCCCAACCGAGATAGATCATGGCCGTGACCGTAGAAACCCTGGACAAGCTGGAACGCAAGATGACGCTGACGCTGCCCGTCAACGCCATCCAGTCCGAAGTCGATTCCCGCCTGAAGAAGCTGGCCCGTACCGTCAAGATGGACGGCTTCCGTCCGGGCAAGGTGCCGCTGTCCGTCGTTGCCCAGCGCTACGGTTACTCCGTGCAGTTCGAGGTGATGAACGACAAGGTCGGCGAGGCCTTCGCCGCCGCCGCGAACGAGGCCAAGCTGCGCGTGGCCGGCCAGCCCAAGATCACCGAGAAGGAAGGCGCACCCGAGGGCGAGCTGGCCTTCGACGCGGTCTTCGAGGTCTATCCCGAAGTGAAGATCGGCGACCTGGACAGCGCCGAGGTCGAGAAGGTCGGCACCGAAGTGACCGACGCCGCCATCGACCGCACCCTGGACATCCTGCGCAAGCAGCGCCGCACCTTCGCCCAGCGCGCGGCCGACGCCGCCGTGCAGGACGGCGACCGCGTGTCCGTGGACTTCGAAGGCAAGATCGACGGCGAGCCCTTCGAAGGCGGCAAGGCCGAAGACTTCCAGTTCATGGTCGGCGAAGGCCAGATGCTCAAGGAATTCGAAGATGCCGTGCGCGGCATGAAGACCGGCGAGAGCAAGACCTTCCCGCTGGCCTTCCCGGCCGACTACCACGGCAAGGACGTGGCGGGCAAGACCGCCGACTTCATGGTCACCGTGAAGAAGGTGGAAGCCGCCAACCTGCCGGAAGTCAACGAAGCCTTCGCCAAGAGCCTGGGCATCGCCGACGCCACGGTCGAGGGCCTGCGCGCCGACATCCGCAAGAACCTCGAGCGCGAAGTGAAGTTCCGCCTGCTGGCCCGCAATAAGCAGGCCGCGATGGACGCGCTGGTCTCGAAGGCCGAGCTCGACCTGCCGCAATCGATCGTCAAGAACGAGATCGACCGCCTGGTCGAAGGCGCCCGTGCCGACCTGAAGCAGCGCGGCATCAAGGACGCCGACAAGGCCCCGATCCCCGAGGACGTGTTCCGTCCGCAAGCCGAGCGCCGCGTGCGCCTGGGCCTGGTGGTCGCCGAACTCGTGCGCGCCAATGGCCTGGAAGCCAAGCCGGAGCAGATCAAGCAGCACATCGACGAACTGGCCGCCTCCTACGAGCGTCCCGCCGACGTCGTGCGCTGGTACTACGGCGACAACCGCCGCCTGGCCGAAGTCGAAGCCATCGTGATCGAGAACAACGTCACGGACTTCATCCTGGGCAAGGCCAAGGTCGTGGACAAGCAGGTCGCCTTCGACGAGCTGATGGGCCAAGCGCAAGCCTAAGCCGGCCGCGCGCCAACCCTTGGGGCCTGGAAGCTCTTGTGAACGAGCCTCCAGGCCCCAATTGCATTCAGGCTAAAGTACAGCCAAGTCTTTGGAGCGAAATTCCCCCCATGAGCGCACTTGATACCCAGGGCCTGGGCCTGATTCCCATGGTCATCGAGCAGTCCGGCCGCGGCGAGCGGTCGTACGACATCTACTCGCGCCTGTTGCGGGAGCGCGTGATCTTCATGGTCGGCCCGGTGAACGACCAGACGGCCAACCTCGTGGTCGCCCAGCTGCTGTTCCTCGAGTCCGAGAACCCGGACAAGGACATCTCGCTTTACATCAACTCGCCCGGCGGCAGCGTCAGCGCCGGCATGGCGATCTACGACACGATGAACTTCATCAAGCCGGCGGTGAGCACCCTGTGCACCGGCATGGCGGCGTCCATGGGCGCCTTCCTGCTGTCCGCCGGCGAGAAGGGCAAGCGCTTCGCGCTGCCCAACTCGAAGATCATGATCCACCAGCCCCTCGGCGGCATGCAGGGCCAGGCGACGGACATCGAGATCCACGCCCGCGACATCCTGAAGACCAAGGCGGTCCTGAACAGGATCCTGGCGGAGCGCACCGGCCAGCCGCTCGAGAAGATCGAGCGCGACACGGACCGCGATTACTTCCTGGAAGCCGAAGAGGCGAAGAACTACGGCCTGGTCGACCAGGTCATCGCCAAGCGGCCGTAAACACGCCGCGCGTTCCCGCCAGAGGCTGGAGTCCGGAGTCAGCTGGGGTCTTACAACACCCCTGGCAGCCGGCTTCCAGCCTCTCGCTTCTTTCTGGTTATCATTGACCCAACCATACCCGCCAAGCCCATGCCCGACAGAAAAGGCTCCTCCAGCGAGAAAACGCTTTACTGCTCGTTCTGCGGCAAGAGCCAGCACGAAGTCAAGAAGCTGATCGCCGGTCCCTCGGTCTTCATCTGCGACGAGTGCATCGACCTGTGCAACGAGATCATCCGCGACGAACTGCCCGCGGGTGACGAGCAGCGCGAAACGCGCGGCGACCTGCCGACGCCCGCCGAGATCAAGTCCAACCTGGACAACTACGTGATCGGCCAGGAAGCCGCCAAGCGTGGCCTGTCCGTCGCGGTCTACAACCACTACAAGCGGCTGCGGCACAAGGAAAAGGCCAAGAAGGACGAAGTGGAGCTCACCAAGAGCAACATCCTCCTGATCGGCCCCACCGGCAGCGGCAAGACGCTGCTGGCCCAGACCCTGGCGCGCATGCTCGACGTGCCCTTCGTGATGGCCGACGCCACCACGCTGACGGAAGCCGGCTACGTCGGCGAGGACGTCGAGAACATCATCCAGAAGCTGCTGCAGAACTGCAACTACGAGGTGGAACGGGCGCAGCGCGGCATCGTGTACATCGACGAGATCGACAAGATCTCGCGCAAGAGCGACAACCCCTCGATCACCCGCGACGTCTCGGGCGAGGGCGTGCAGCAGGCGCTGCTGAAGCTGATCGAAGGCACGATGGCCAGCGTGCCGCCCCAAGGCGGCCGCAAGCACCCGAACCAGGACTTCCTGCAGATCGACACGACCAACATCCTGTTCATCTGCGGCGGCGCCTTCGCGGGCCTGGAGAAGGTCATCGAGCAGCGCACCGAGACTTCCGGCATGGGCTTCAGTGCCACCGTGAAGACGAAGAAGGAGCGCAGCCTCACGGACATGTTCCGCGAGGTCGAGCCCGAGGACCTGATCAAGTTCGGCCTCATCCCCGAACTGGTGGGCCGCCTGCCGGTGGTCGCCACGCTGGCGGAGCTCTCCGAGGACGCCCTGGTGCAGATCCTCACCGAGCCGAAGAACGCGCTGGTCAAGCAGTACGCCAAGCTGCTGGCGATGGAAGGCGTGGACCTGGAAGTGCGGCCCAACGCGCTGAAGGCCATCGCGCGCAAGGCGCTGGCCCGCAAGACGGGTGCCCGGGGCCTGCGTTCCATCCTGGAGCAGAGCCTCATCGACACGATGTTCGAGCTGCCGAACATCAGCAACGTCGAAAGAGTGGTGGTCGACGAGACCACCATCGATGAAAGCAAGCCGCCGCTTCTCGTTTACCGCGAAGCGGCCAAGAAAGCCTGATGACCCGGGCCGCGCGCAAATCTCCCTGCCTGCCGGCCCGGCCTTTCATCCCCTCTTTTTTTGTGCGATTCAGCCTTGGCTGCTCCCCATCAGGAGCGGCCGGGTTGAAAATGTCCCTTTGCCGGCCATATTCGGCTGAGTAACCCGAAAAGGATTTCCATGTCCGGACACACTCCCCTGCCAGCCGACCCGATGGACCTGCCGCTCCTGCCCCTGCGGGACGTGGTGGTGTTCCCCCACATGGTCATTCCGCTGTTCGTAGGGCGGCCCAAGAGCATCAAGGCGCTGGAAGCGGCGATGGAAGCCGAGCGCCGCATCATGCTGGTGGCGCAGAAAGCCGCCGCGAAGGACGAGCCTTCCGTCTCCGACATGTTCGAAGTCGGCTGCATCTCGACCATCCTGCAGATGCTGAAGCTCCCCGATGGCACCGTGAAGGTCCTGGTCGAAGGCCAGCAGCGCGCCCGCGTCTCCAAGATCACCGACGGCGCCGCCCACTTCGTGGCGACGGTCGTGCCGGTGGAGAACGCCAGCACCGACGGCAAGAACGCGGAGATCGAAGCGCTGCGCCGCGCGGTGCTCCAGCAGTTCGACCAGTACGTCAAGCTGAACAAGAAGATCCCGCCCGAGATCCTGACCTCGATCGCTTCGATCGACGATCCGGGCCGCCTGGCCGACACCATCGCGGCGCACCTGCCGCTGAAGCTTGACAACAAGCAGGTGGTGCTGGACCTGGCCGAAGTGAAGGAGCGCCTCGAAAACCTGTTCGAGCAGATCGAGCGCGAGGTCGAGATTCTCAACGTCGACAAGCGCATCCGCGGCCGCGTGAAGCGGCAGATGGAAAAGAACCAGCGCGACTTCTACCTGAACGAGCAGGTCAAGGCCATCCAGAAGGAACTCGGCGAAGGCGAAGAAGGCGCCGACATCGAGGAGATCGAGAAGAAGATCAAGGCCGCCAAGATGCCCAAGGACGCCAAGAAGAAGGCGGACGCGGAGCTGAAGAAGCTGAAGCTGATGTCGCCGATGTCGGCCGAAGCGACGGTGGTGCGCAACTACATCGACGTGCTGACCAACCTGCCGTGGGCCAAGCGCACGAAGATCAAGCACGACCTGCAGTACGCCGAAGACGTGCTGAACGAGGACCACTGGGGCCTCGAGAAGGTCAAGGACCGCATCCTCGAATACCTCGCGGTGCAGCAGCGCGTGGACAAGGTCAAGGCGCCGATCCTGTGCCTGGTCGGCCCCCCGGGCGTCGGCAAGACCTCGCTGGGGCAGTCGATCGCCAAGGCGACCGGCCGCAAGTACGTTCGCCAGGCCCTCGGTGGCATGCGCGACGAAGCGGAGATCCGCGGGCACCGCCGCACCTACATCGGCGCCATGCCGGGCAAGGTGCTGCAGTCGCTGTCCAAGGTCGGCACGCGCAACCCGCTGTTCCTCCTCGACGAGATCGACAAGCTGGGACAGGACTTCCGTGGCGACCCGGCTTCGGCGCTGCTGGAGGTGCTGGACCCCGAGCAGAACCACACGTTCAGCGACCACTATGTCGAGGTCGACTTCGACCTGAGCGACGTGATGTTCGTGGCGACCTCGAACTCGATGAACATCCCGCCGGCGCTGCTGGACCGGATGGAAGTCATCCGCCTCTCGGGCTACACCGAGGACGAGAAGGCCAACATCGCCATCCGCTACCTGCTGCCCAAGCAGATGAAGAACAACGGCGTGAAGGACGAAGAGCTCGAGGTCAAGGAAGACGCCATCCGCGACATCGTGCGCTACTACACGCGGGAAGCCGGCGTTCGTTCGCTGGAGCGCGAGCTGTCCAAGATCTGCCGCAAGGTGGTGAAGGGCCTGCAGCTGAAGAAGATGACGCCGAAGGTCATCGTGACGGCGGAGAACCTCAACGACTTCCTGGGCGTGCGCAAGCACACCTATGGCCGCGCGGAGCAGCAGAACCAGGTGGGCCAGGTGGTCGGCCTGGCGTGGACCGAAGTCGGCGGCGACCTGCTGACGATCGAGGCCGCGCTGATGCCCGGCAAGGGCGTCATCCAGCGCACCGGTTCGCTCGGCGACGTGATGAAGGAGTCCGTGGAAGCCGCCCGCACCGTGGTGCGCAGCCGCTCCCGCTCGCTCGGCATCAAGGACGAGATGTTCGAGAAGAAGGACATCCACATCCACGTGCCCGATGGCGCCACGCCCAAGGACGGCCCGTCTGCGGGTGCCGCGATGACGACTGCGCTGGTGTCTGCACTCACCGGGATCCCGGTGCGCGCCGACGTGGCGATGACCGGCGAGATCACGCTCCGTGGTGAAGTCACGGCGATCGGCGGCTTGAAGGAAAAGCTGCTGGCGGCCCTGCGCGGCGGCATCAAGACGGTGCTGATCCCCGAGGAGAACACCAAGGACCTGCAGGACATCCCCGAGAACGTGAAGAGCGCGCTCGAGATCGTGCCGGTGCGGTGGATCGACAAGGTGCTGGAAGTGGCGCTGGAGCGCCAGCCCACGCCGCTGACGGAAGATGAGACGGCCGCTGCCGCGCCCGTGGTGAAGGACGAAAAGCCGCCGGTCGCCGTCAAGCATTGAAGTGTGCCGGAGGTTTTTCAGCTCTCTGTCAGGAGATGCTGAAAACTCCGTTATACTTACGGCTTCGACGCGGGAATAGCTCAGTTGGTAGAGCGCAACCTTGCCAAGGTTGAGGTCGAGAGTTCGAGACTCTTTTCCCGCTCCAGGTTCTTGAAAGGGGACGCATGCTGCGTCCCCTTTCATCTGAAGTTGGCGCGTTAGCAAAGCGGTTATGCAGCGGATTGCAAATCCGTTTAGCTCGGTTCGACTCCGGGACGCGCCTCCAGGAAAGTCGATGCGGGAGTAGCTCAGTTGGTAGAGCGCAACCTTGCCAAGGTTGAGGTCGAGAGTTCGAGACTCTTCTCCCGCTCCAATATGAAAAGGGAAGCCGAGCGGCTTCCCTTTTTTCTTTCCGTGCCTCGATGGTGAAATCGGTAGACACAGCGGACTTAAAATCCGCCGCCCCTCAACAAGGCGTGCCGGTTCGATTCCGGCTCGAGGCACCAAACGCTTTCAATGCGCGGGCGCGAACTGCTCGATGTATTCCGCCAGTTCGCGGCTTTGCGTCTTGTGGAACACGGCATCGGCGCCGAGCGTGAGGCAGTGCCGGCGGATGACATCGGTGACGAAGGCGCTGAACACCAGCACGGTGCCGCAAGGCGGGTGCTCCTTCAGCTCTTTCACGATGTTGAAGCCGTCGCCTTGTGCCAGCGTGAGGTCCACGATGGCCAGGTCCCACAGGCCCGGATGGGCCTGCGCCCAGGCCGTGGCGGCCTCTTCGGACGCCACGACGCCGACGACTTCGGCATCGGCCACCGCGCACACCAGGTCCTTCAATGCGGCCTGCATGTTCACGGCGTCCTCCACGATGAAAACCTTCAAGGCGCTCATTCTTTGGCCGGCATTGGAGCCCGGAACGCAGAGCCAGCGGTGTAGGACGGAGCCGGCCTTACAATTCGCGCCTCCTCCAGCGGCCCGGTTCCGGGGCGAGGCGCAGGAAAAACAACAACCCGACCGCGGACGGTC
Organism: Ramlibacter agri; assembly: GCF_012927085.1. Classification (NCBI taxonomy): domain Bacteria; kingdom Pseudomonadati; phylum Pseudomonadota; class Betaproteobacteria; order Burkholderiales; family Comamonadaceae; genus Ramlibacter; species Ramlibacter agri. Next base: position 3,195,509 of record NZ_JABBFX010000001.1, read on the forward strand.
CACAATAGGGCCGGAGAGAAGCCCCATGTCCCAATACGACGCCCCCTTCGAGATTCACGTGCACGGCGATGTGCCGCTGCGTTCCGGCGTCACCTATGCGCAACTGCAGGAAGCGTTGAAGCCCCTGTGGGCCTATGCCGGCGCCAAATCGCTGGCCGACGGCGCCGAGAGCGCCTACGAGGAAGAGCCCGGCATCAAGTTCGACGCCCAGGAGCACCTGCTCACCATGTGCTGGACGGTCGCCGGCGACGAGGACTTCCGCCAGCAACTGGACGAGATGTGCATGTCGCTCAACGAGCTGGCGGAAGAGGGCGCGGCCATCGAGGTCACCTTTTACGACGCCGAGTTCGACGAGGAAGAGGCCGAGCCGGAAGAGGAAGCCCGCGACGACTTCCTGATGCTGTTCGTCGGCCCGACGCCGGCGGCCATCATGCAGGTCCAGCGCGACCTGCTGGTGCAGGACGTCGTGAGCCTGATGGAGCGCCATTTCGACGCTTCCGAGTTGAACGGCGTGGTCGGCGAGGTCGACAAGCTGTTCTCGCAGCGCTTCGACGCCCTGGTGAGCTCGCTGGAGCTGGGCAAGCCCCCGCGCGGCAGCGGCGGCGGCTCGGGCGGCGGCCATGGCGGGGGCCGCCGGCCGCGGCATTTGCACTAGGCGCAAGCTCTACACTCGGGCCATCGAGGAGTAACGATGGCCTTGTTTTCCCAGGACGCGCTGAACCCGGGCGTGCGCAAGCGCGAGGTGTTCGGCTGGGCGATGTACGACTTCGCCAACTCCGGCTACACCACCGTCGTCATCACCGCGGTGTTCGCCGCCTACTTCGTCGGCGGCATCGCCGGCAAGGCCGAATGGGCCACCTTCGCCTGGACGGCGGCGCTCTCGGTCTCCTATGCCATCGTCATGTTCACCATGCCCAGCATCGGCGCCTATGCCGACCTGCGCGCGGCCAAGAAGCGCGTGCTGGCCATCGTCACTGCCGGCTGCGTCCTGAGCACCGCTGCGCTGGCACTGGCGCGGCCCGGCGAAGTGGGCGTGGCGGTCGTGCTGATCATCGTCTCCAACGTGTTCTACAGCTACGGCGAGTCGCTCACGGCGGCCTTCCTGCCGGAGCTGGCGCGCCCGGAGTCGCTGGGCAAGGTCAGCGGCTGGGGCTGGAGCTTCGGCTACTTCGGCGGCATGCTGACGCTGGGCATCTGCCTCGCCTATGTGCTGTGGGCGCAGGCGCGGGGCATTCCCGCTTCCAGCTTCGTGCCCGTGACGATGCTGGTCACGGCCGTCATCTACGGCCTTGCATCCACCGTGACCTTCCGGCTGATGGGCGAGCGGGCGCGGCCCAATCCGGCGGCGTTGCGCGAAGGCGGGCTCTCCGCCTCGCTGCACCAGCTGCAGCACACCTTCCGCGCGGCGCGGCGCTACCGCGACTTCATGTGGCTGATGGCCTGCGCGGTGTTCTACCAGGGCGGCGTGGCGGTGGCGATCGCGCTGGCGGCCATCTATGCGGAGAGCGTGATCGGCTTCCAGCAGCAGGAGACCATGGTCCTGATCTTCGTGCTGAACCTGGCGGCGGCAGGCGGCGCCTTTGCCTGGGGCTACCTGCAGGACCGCATCGGCCACAAGCTGGCGCTGGGCAGCACGCTGGTGGGCTGGGTGGCGGTATGCGTGATCGCGGCGCTGTCGCAGACCAAGGGGCAGTTCTGGTGGGCCGCCGCGATCGCGGGGCTCTGCATGGGCTCCAGCCAGTCGGCGGGGCGCGCGCTGGCCGGCATGTTCGCGCCGCCCACGCAGCTGGCTGAGTTCTACGGCCTGTGGACCTTCGCGATCCGCCTTTCCAGCATCGTCGGGCCGCTCACCTACGGCGCCATCACCTGGGCCACCGGTGGCAACCAGCGGCTGGCCATCGTCTCCACGGCGGTGCTGTTCATGATCGGGCTGGTGCTGCTGCTGAAAGTGGACGTGGCGCGCGGTCGCCAGGCCGCCCTGCAGGCACGGCCGGCGCGGCAGGCGGAGGAGCTGGCGGCATGATCTTCGACGCGGAGCGCCACGCGCCCTTGCAGGCGGCGGCCTGGGATGCCGCGCAGGCCCGCGCCATGATCGAGCGCATCGTCGCCGGGGCGGAAGAGGAGTGGCAACCCGGCCAGGGCTGGGCCGCACATCGCGAGGACTCGAAGAAGCCCGATCCGCTGCAAGGCTTGTACTTCGGCGACGCCGGCGTGCTGTGGGCGCTGCATGCGCTGCGTGCGCGCGGCGCCGTCGAACTGCGCAACGACTATGCGCCGTGGCTGCCGGAGCTGCGCGGCCTGGACGAGAGCGAGCCCGGCTCCTACCTGATGGGCGAGGCCGGCGTGCTGCTGCTGCGGCAGTGGCTGCAACCGAACCCGCGCACCGCCGAACTGCTGGAGCAGCACATCGCCGACAACCTGGAGCATCCGGCCCGCGAGCTGATGTGGGGTTCGCCGGGCAGCATGCTGGCGGCCCTGTTCCTGTTCCGCGCGACCGGCAAGGCGTGGTGGCGCGAGCTGTTCCTGGACGCCGCGCGGCAGCTGTGGCGGCAGCTGCGCGTGGACGCGGCGGAATCCTGCCGCTACTGGACGCAGGACCTGTACGGGCGGACTTCCACCTATCTCGATGCGGTGCACGGCTTTGCGGCCACCGCCGCGGTCGTCATCGCCGGGCGCGACCTGATGTGGCCCAGCGAATGGGCGGACTGGGAGGCCTGCATTGCGGAGACCGTACTGCGCACGGCGGAGTGGGAGGACGGGCTGGTGAACTGGCGCGCCCAGCTCACGTCGCCGCGCGGCGGGCCCAAGCTGGTGCAGTACTGCCATGGCGCGCCGGGCTTCGTCATCTGCCTGGCGGACCTTCCGGGCGACGCGCTGGACGCGGCGTTGCTGGCCGCCGGCGAGACGACGTGGAAGGCCGGGCCGCTGTCCAAGGGCTCCAACCTGTGCCACGGCACCGGCGGCAACGGCTACGCCTTCCTGAAGCTCTATCGGCGTTTCGGCGACGAGATGTGGCTGGAGCGGGCGCGGGCGTTCGCGATGCACGGGATCGCGCAGACCGAAGAGGCGCACGCCAGGCACGGCCGCTGGCGGCAGTCGCTGTGGACCGGGGATCCGGGGTTTGCGTGGTACCTGCTCGATTGCATCGAGGGTCAGGACCGGTTTCCGACATTGGACGTGTTCTGGGCTTGAGGTTTCAAAGGCCCAGCCAGCGCGCCGCGGCGCTGCGCAAGGCCTGTTCGTCTCCCGTCGTGCGCCACTGCACGTGGCCGCCGCCTTCCGGACGCAGCAGGTCCTGCGTCTCAAGCAGGCGCCCCGTCTGCCGCGCCACCGGCTCGCCGGTTTCCACCAGCTCGATCTCCGGCCCCAGCAGGTCCACGAACACCTCGGTCGCGAACGGATAGTGGGTGCACCCCAGCACCACGGTATCGACGTCGCCGTCGAAACGCGTGTAGGCGCGGCATAAGGCTTCCACCTGAGCGCGGTCGTCCGCCTCGATCGCCGCCGCCAGCCCATCGCAGGGCACCAGCACGAACTCGGCCTGGCCCGCCAGTGAGGCACGCAGGGTTTGGAACTTCGCACTGGACAAAGTGCCGCGCGTGGCGAGCACGCCGACCCGGCCGGTCTTCGTCAGCGCCGCTGCCGGCTTCAAGGCCGGCTCGACGCCGACCACGGGGAGATGGGTGTGCTGTGCGCGCAGCAGGTGCACGGCGGCTGCGGTGGCCGTGTTGCAGGCCACGACCAGCGCCTTGATGCGATGCGCCTCCAGCAGGTCGACCGCGATCGCCAGCGAGCGATCCGAGACGAAGTCCTCGCCTTTCTCGCCATAGGGCGCGTGGCCGGCGTCGGAGAAATAGACGAAGTCTTCGCCCGGCAGCTCCGCGCGCAAGGCGCGCAGGATGCTCAGGCCACCGACGCCGCTGTCGAAAACACCAATAGGTCGGTCGCGCTCCATGCGGAGACTGTAGAGCGCCGGGCGGGGTGCCCGGCGCAGGACAAGGTCACGCCGCGGCGACGGGAATGTTCTTGAATTCGCCCGAAGCGATGCGCTTGGACCATTCGGCGGGGCCGGTGGTGTGCACGCTGGTGCCGCCGGCGTCGACGGCCACCGTTACCGGCATGTCGACCACGTCGAATTCGTAGATGGCTTCCATGCCGAGGTCGGCGAAGCCCAGCACCTTGGCCTTCTTGATGGCCTTGGACACCAGGTAGGCGGCGCCGCCGACGGCCATCAGGTAGGCCGCCTTGTGCTTCTTGATCGCCTCGATGGCCACCGGGCCGCGCTCGGACTTGCCGATCATGCCGATGAGGCCGGTCTCGGCCAGCATCATGTCGGTGAACTTGTCCATGCGGGTGGCGGTGGTCGGGCCGGCCGGGCCCACCGCTTCGTCACGCACCGGGTCGACCGGGCCGACGTAGTAGATGACGCGGTTGGCGAAGTCGACGGGCAGCTGCTCGCCCTTGGCCAGCATGCCCTGGATGCGCGCGTGCGCGGCGTCGCGGCCGGTGAGCATCTTGCCGTTCAGGAGCAGGGTGTCGCCGGCCTTCCAGGTGGCGATTTCTTCCTTCGACAGCGTGTCCAGGTTGACGCGCTTGCTCTTCTTGGTGTCGGCCTGCCAGGCCACTTGCGGCCACAGGTCCAGGCTGGGCGGGTCGATGTAGGCCGGGCCGGAACCATCGAGCGTGAAATGCGCGTGGCGGGTGGCGGCGCAGTTGGGGATCATCGCGACCGGCTTGCCGGCGGCGTGGCAGGGGAACATCTTGATCTTGATGTCCAGGACGGTCGTCAGGCCGCCCAGGCCCTGTGCGCCGATGCCCAGCGCGTTGACCTTCTCGTACAGCTCCAGGCGCGTTTCCTCGACCTTCGACAGCTTCTCGCCGCGGCCGGCCTTGGCCTGCAGCTCGTACATGTCGATGTCTTCCATCAGCGCTTCCTTGGCCAGCAGCACCGCCTTTTCCGCGGTGCCGCCGATGCCGATGCCCAGCATGCCGGGCGGGCACCAGCCCGCGCCCATGGTCGGCACGGTCTTCAGCACCCAGTCGACGATGGAGTCGCTGGGGTTCAGCATGACCATCTTGCTCTTGTTCTCGCTGCCGCCGCCCTTGGCGGCCACGGTCACTTCCACCGTGTTGCCGGGGACGAGTTCGACGTTGACCACCGCGGGCGTGTTGTCCTTGGTGTTCTTGCGCTCGAACTGCGGGTCGGCCACGACCGAGGCGCGCAGCGTGTTGTCCGGGTGCAGGTAGCCGCGGCGCACGCCTTCGTTGACGGCGTCCTCCAGGCTGCCGCTGAAGCCGGCCAGCTTGCAGTCCATGCCGATCTTCAGGAACACGTTGACGATGCCGGTGTCCTGGCAGATCGGGCGGTGGCCCGTCGCGCTCATCTTGCTGTTGGTGAGGATCTGCGCGATGGCGTCCTTCGCCGCCGGGCTCTGCTCGCGCTCGTAGGCGCGGGCCAGGTGGGCGATGTAGTCGGCGGGGTGGTAGTAGCTGATGTACTGCAGCGCGGCGGAAACGGACTCGATGAGGTCGGCTGCCTGGATGGTCGTCGTCATGGGCGTGGTACGGGAGGGAGACTTCGATTATCCCAGACGCTGCCGAGCACGCATTTCCCTCGGGTTTCCGCGCATTGGTTCACGCCGCGGGCGCGGCTCGTCGGGTAAACCCGGATAAGCCATATCCCTAAGGCCTCCTTACAGTTGGTTGCAATCTCTAAGGAGGGCGTCGTGGGATTCACTGACAAGTTCAAGGTGCAGCACAACGAGATCCTGGCCGTGGCCAAGGAGCTGACGCAGCAGATCGGCGCCAAGGCCGAACCGGCGACGCTGCGCAAGCTGCTGTCCAACCTGGCGGGCAAGCTGAGTTTCCACCTGGCCATGGAGGACGACGCGCTCTATCCGCGCCTGATCGACGGCAAGGACGCGAAGGCGAAGGAGATGGCGCGCCGGTTCAAGGACGAAATGGGCGGGCTGGGCGGCGTGTTCACCGCCTACAACGCCAAGTGGCAGCTCTCCGCGATCAAGGCGGACCCGGCGGGCTTCGCCGAGGAAAGCCAGGCCGTGTTCAGCGCCCTCAAGAAGCGCATCCAGCGGGAGAACACCGAACTCTACCCGCTCGCGGAAACGACCACCGCCTGACCACGCCATGTCCGGCGCGAGCAGTACGCGCCGCGGCGTCCTCTGCCAATGCACCGGCGTCACGTACGCCGAAGTGGAGCAGGCGCGTGCGGCAAACCCACGCATCAGCGTCGAGCGCCTCTGCGCGACGCTGGGCTGCGGCACGGAGTGCGGCAGCTGCCTGCCCCAGGTCCAGGAGATGCTGGGGCAGCAGGCCTGGTATGCGGCCACGGCGCAAGCCACCGCGCTGACGACCGCGCGCGACCTGGCCGGCCTCGAGCGCCTGATCTTCGGCGTGCAGCTCACGCTGGCGGGCGACTCCACGTATCCGCGCGTGCTGCCCGGGCAGCACATCGTGCTGCGCGCCCGCACCGGCGCCGGCACCGTGGACCGCACCTACACGGTCGTCGCGCAGGACCAGGCGGCCGGCACGCTGGCGCTGGCGATCCGCCGCACCCCCGGCGGCAAGCTGACGCCCTGGCTGCTGGATGGCGGAGGCACGACGCGCGAGGTGGAGATCTCCGCGCCGGGCGGCCGCGCGCTGGGCTCCGGCGGGCGTCGTCCCGACGTGTTCTTCGCCGGCGGCGTGGGCATCACCCCGGCCGCCGCGATCGCCAGGACGCTGGGGAGCAAGGCGACGCTGCACGTGCACTACAGCGTGGGCAACGCGGAGGACGCCGCCTTCCTGCCGGAGTTCGACGCCCGCCGGGGCGAGCACCCGGGCTTCAGCTACACGCTGCGCGAGACGAGCCTCGAAGGTCCGCTGGACGACAGCACCATCGCCGCCATCGTGCGCGCCCAGCCTGGAGCCAAGTTCTTCGTCTGCGGCCCGGAAGGCTATGTCGAGACCGTGCGGCGCGGGCTTGCGCGGGCCGGCGTGGAGCCGGCGCGCATCCACGTGGAGCTGTTCGCAATGGCGGCCCGCAAGCGCAAGGTGAAGTCCTCGCGCAGCGCCGCCTGGTACGCCGGCGCGCTGCTCGCCGCCTTGCCATTGCTCTTGCTGCAGACGCCGCTGGAAGCGCAGCGCCCGCACGGCCATCCGAACGTCGGCCACGAGCAGCTGAAGTGCGTGGCCTGCCACGCCGACACCGGCGCTTCCACCCGCCAGGTGCTGCAGGCGAAGGTGAAGTACGCGCTGGGCCTGCGCCAGACCGGCGCGGTGCTGGGCACGCAGCCGGTCACGTCCGCCACCTGCGTGCAGTGCCATGCCAACCCGGACGACCGCCATCCGCCGCAGCGCTTCCTGGAGCCGCGCTTCGCGCAGGCGCGCCAGGAGACGGGCGCGCAGCTGTGCGTCAGCTGCCACCGCGAGCACCAGGCCACGTGCGTATCGCTGCCGGCGGCGAACTATTGCGTCAGCTGCCACCAGGACACCCAGGTCAAGGACGACCGCATCGCTCCCACGCACGCGACCCTGATCGCCGACAAGCGCTGGGAAACCTGCCTGCAGTGCCACGACTACCACGGCAACCACCGCTGGATCGCGCCGAAGCGGCTGGTGGATGCGCCCTCGGTCGAACTGCTGGAGAAATACCTGAAGGGCGGCCCCTCGCCCTACGGAAGCACCATCGTGAAGGCGAAGCAGGAGTGATCAAGATCAAGCGCAACGGCTGGATCGGCGGCGCGGTGTTCGCGCTGCTGGCCATCTACCTGTTCGTCTCGGCGCCGCCGGCGCTGCCCGACGGCGCTGGCGGCGGCCGCATGATCCCGGCCGGCGAGGCGCTGGCGCTGCTCGACGCCGAGAACGCGGCCATCCGCGCCATGTACACGCGTGAAATCGTCGGCGAAGGCCAGAAGCAGGGCCTGGCCTTCCGCGAGGACTGGAAGAAGCCCGAGGTGGCGGCCGGCCCGCTGCCCGCGCTGCTGCTGCGCGAGACGTCCAACCGGCTGCAGGTCCAGGTGCCGGAGCTGGGGCTGTTCCTCGGCTCCGACTTTCCGCTGGTGCGCGAGAACCTGTTCCGCGGCGAGCAGGCCACCCGCTACCAGCAGGTGAAGAAGACGCTGCAGCCGCAGGTCTACTTCGACCAGGCGCTGGGCCGCACGACGGCGATGTTCCCGGATCGCGCCTCGGCGCAGGGCTGCGTCACCTGCCACAACGCGCATCCGGGCACGCCCAAGAAGGACTGGGTGCTGGACGAGCCCATGGGCGCGACCACCTGGTCCTATGCGGGCAAGCAGGTCAGCACCGAAACCATGCTGCGCATGATCGCGGTGCTGCGCGCCTCGGCCGTCGATGCCTATGGCTCCTACCTGCAGAAGGTAGGCGGCTTCGATGCCGCCGCGCGCCCCGCCATCGGCGACAAGTGGCCGCGCGACGGCTTCTTCCTGCCGGACCGCGAGACCTTCCGGCGCGCGGTGGAGGCGCGCAATTCCGCGGCCACGCTGGCAGGACTGTTCGCCGCGCTCGAGCGCAAGCCCGCGCAGGGAGGCCAGCGATGAGGCCCGCGCTCGCACCGGCTTCCGGCTTCGACGCCCTCAGCTCGCGCCCGGCGCCGCTGAGCGTGGCGCGGCCCCGCCCGCAACGCGTGAGCGCGGTACGCAGCCATCGCGCTGCCGAGTCCACGGCCGTCGCGTGGTTCGCGCTGGCGGCCGTGCTGGTGCTGGAACTGGCGCTCGCTGTGTTGCCGCAGGGCTTGCAGCTGAGCCCGCTGCAGGCGACGCCGCTCTTCAAGCAGTTCACCGGCTACACGCTGGTCACGCTGATGGTGCTGGCCATGTTCTTCGGCCGCGTGCGCCGCTGGGGCCCGCTCGCGCGGCGCCGCAGCCTGGCCTCGGACCTGCACCAGCTGGGCGGCGTGCTGATCCTGCTGCTGCTGGGCGCGCACATGGGGCAGGGCCCGTCGGGCTTCCTGCTGTACCTGTTCCACTGCATGGCCTATGCAGTGGCCGCCGGCGCCGTGCGGCCGGTGCTGGCGCGGCGCATCGGCCGCGAGGCTTCGACGGCCTTGCTGGCGGTGCACATCAGCTTGTCCTGCCTCGTGGCCGCGGCCGCGCTGGTGCACCTCTACTTCGTGTACGCCTATACCGCGTAGCGCGCCCTCGCGGGGGGCGGCGTTGGCGAATGCCGCGTGCCCTCTGCGCCGCGGAAGCGCCCGACCACCTCCACCAGCCGCGCCGCCTCCTGCTGGAAGGCGGCGGCCGAGGCGCTCGCTTCTTCCACCAGCGCGGCGTTCTGCTGCGTGGCGGTGTCGACCTGCGCAATCGCGTGGTTGATCTCGAGCACGCCGGTGCTCTGCTCGCTGCTCGCGCGGGCGATCTGGCCAATGAGTTCGTCCATCGCGGCGACGTCGCCGGTCATGTCGCGCAGCGCCGCCACCGCGCCTTGCACCACTTCGCGGCCCGCGGCGGCGTTCTGCGTCGAGGCCTCGATCAGGCCCTGGATCTCGCGCGCCGCGTTGGCGCTGCGCTGGGCCAGCGTGCGCACTTCGTCGGCCACCACGGCGAAGCCGCGGCCGTGGCTGCCGGCGCGCGCCGCCTCGATGGCGGCGTTGAGCGCAAGGATGTTGGTCTGGAAGGCGATGCCCTGCACGGTGGCCAGGATCTCGCCGACCGCGCGCGCGCTGTCGTCCATGCGGGCCATCGAAGCCGACACGCCGTCCATGCGTTCGGCCGCGCGGTCGGCCGCCTCGCGCGTGCGCGCTGCCATGCGGCTCGCCTCCGCGCAGGCCGTGGCGTTCTGGCGCGCGCTGCCCGCCAGCTGCTCGATGCCCGCGGCCGTCTCCTCCAGCGAAGCGGCCTGCTCCTGGCTGCGCAGCGCGAGCAGGTTGTTGCCTTCGGCGATGCCGCGCGCGCCGCTTTCGATGGCTTCGGCGCTGGCGCGCACCTGGCGCACGATGGCGGCCAGGCTGTCGTTCATGCGCACGATGGAGCGCCACACGCGCGAGGCATCGTTCTCGCCTCCGAGCACCTCTTGCTGCGCGTGGCTGTCCATCAGCTCGCCGGCGGCGATGCGGTCGGTGGCCTGGAGCATGCGGCCCACCCGCACCACGATGAAGAGGCACAGCGCCAGCAGCATGTAGAGGGCGAGCAGCAGCAGGGCGGCTTGCAGCGCCGGAGCGGGCGAGGGCGCCAGCAGGGATACCGCCGTGGGCAGCGCGGCGAGCACCGCGACCAGGACGAATGCGGCCAGCATGCTGAGCCGGGCCAGCACCCACAGAGCGGGCGCGAACAGGATCTTCACCATCGACGTCTCACCTCGGACCGGCCACGTGGACCCGCCCCTTGTTTAGTACAACGATGGTAGTAGCGTTGCGATCCTGCGTCAGCCCGGCCAAACCCGCCTTGCGGCCTGCGCGCGCGGATGTTTGGCGGCGGCCCGCGGCCTCAGCCCGCGCCCTTGCTCGCCTGCACCATGGCCTTGGCCAGCTTCTCGAAGTGCTTCAACGCGGCGCGCGTGAGCTCGATCTGCTTGCGCCGCGCGTCCTCGGTGTCGGCGAGCATGATCCAGCCTTTCTCGCGCATCGACTTCAGCCGGCCATGGATGGTGGCCGGCGCGCCGAGTTCGTCCTTCGACATCATGTCGCGCACGGACAGGCGCTCCTCTTCGCGCGTCGCGCGAGCTATCCACGAAAGTATTCTTTCCTCGAGCGGATCCAGCGGCGGCAGGGCCGGCAGGCCGCGAATGGCGTCCGCCAGCTGCAGGAAACGCAGGTAGACATCCGCGGGTGGGTTCGTCCTTTTGGCGGCCATCGAAGGTCTCCCGATCAATCCTTGCGTTCACCTGTGCTAGAAAGCGGGCGGTCTCCGCCCGATCGATTCAGTTTCCAGTGCAATCCTCGCATCCCTTCCGATGACACCGGCGTGGTTCCGCCAGCAGCTCGCCTGCGTGCTCGCCACCATCGCGCTGTTCCTCGCGATGCTGACGCTCAACGAATGGCTGTTCGCGCGGCTGGAATTCCTGCCGGGAATCAACTGGGTCTATCTTCCCGCCGGCATGCGCCTGCTGTCCACCTTGCTGTTCGCCGAAGCCGGGGCGGTGGGGCTGCTGCTGGTCTCCTGGGGCGTGAGTTTCCTCTATTTTTTCCCCCATGATTTCGACCGGGCCTTCATCGGCGGCATCCTGGCCGCCCTGGCTCCCTGGCTGGTGTACCGGACCGCCCGCCAGGCCTGGGGGCTGGAGGCCTCGCTGGCCAACCTGACTCCGGGCCGACTGCTCATCCTGTGCCTAGCCTATTCGGTCGCCAGCCCGCTGCTGCACCACCTGTACTTCGCCGTGCGCGGCGAGCAGGACCTGTGGCGCAGCTTCTTCGTGATGTTCGTGGGCGACCTGAACGGCACGCTGATCGTGATCTATGCCATGAAGGCGGCACTTGCGCTGGTCCCGCGCCGCGCCTGACCACCTCTGGAGGATTGACCGACGGCCGAGCAGTCGCTAGCCTCGGACTGTTCTGTTTGCTGGAGCAGTGAGGGCAAAGTGCGAGATTCCGGGGAGGCCCTGAACGGTTGCGACACCTGCGGCGCCCAGGTGCGCCATGACGATCGCGCGTGCCCGATCTGCGGCGCGCCCCAGGTGCGGCGGGGCCTGCCCGCCATCCCGGTGCGGCGCTTCGGCGTCGTGCCGCCGTACCCGGAAGAAGAAGCCGAGGAACTGCTGGCCGACGACAGCCCCCGGCCGCCGCGCGGCCGCCTGCGCTGGTGGCCCTTCCTGGTGGCCGCCGCTTCCGCCGGGCTGCTGGCCGCCTGCGCCCGCTACTTCCTCGAATAGCGCTAGCTGCTGTAGATGCCGCAGCCCAGCACGATCCCGTTCACCGCTTCCACGTAGACCGACTTCGGCTCGACCCGGCCGGTGCGCGGGTTGAGGAACTTGAAGTCGCACCAGCCGAAGCCCACGCTGCCGGCCAGGGCCAGCAGCTCGCGGCCGAACTTGCGGCCGTCCGCGTCCTGCGCGTCGATGCTGTTGGTGCCGACCACCGACGGGTCGGGCGCATAGGCCAGGCGCGTGCCCCGGGTGTCGAGCGCGAAGATGTAGTCCTCGCCGCGCACGAAGGCGCCGGCGCCGTCGTTGAAATCGGCGCAGGCCTTGTCCGCGCCATTCCGGCGCACATGCGCCACCCCGGATTTCACCAGCGCCACCACGCGCGCCCGGTCGTTGCCGCGGTCGGTCTTGAAACGGCCCACCACTTCGACGAGGCGGCCGGCTTCCTGGCCGAAGGCCTGGGCGGCGCCGGCGGCTTCCTCGACCAGCGCGGCGTTCTGCTGCGTGGCGCTGTCGACCTGCTGGATGGCCTGCTGCACGGCCTGCACGCCGCTGCTCTGCTCGCGGGTGGCCTGTGCGATCGCCTCGATCTCGTCGGTGACGTGCGCGAAGCTGCCGACCACCTGCGCCATGGTGTCGCCAGTGGTCGCCACCAGCCGGCTGCCGGCCTCGACGCCGTCCACGGATTCGGTGATCAGCGACTTGATTTCCTTGGCGGCCGCCGCCGAGCGCTGCGCCAGCACCCGCACCTCGGACGCCACCACCGCGAAGCCGCGGCCCTGCTCGCCCGCGCGGGCGGCCTCGACCGCGGCGTTGAGCGCCAGGATGTTGGTCTGGAAGGCGATGCCTTCCACGGTGCCCAGGATCTCGCTGACCTTGCGCGAACCGGACTCGATGCGCGCCATGGTACGGGCCAGTTCCTCCATGCGCTGGGCGGCTTGCTGCGCCACCTCGCGCGAGTTGCCCGCCAGTCGGCTGGCGCGCACGCAGCTCTCGGCGTTCTGGCGCGCGCTTTCGGACAGCTGCTCGATGCCGGAGGCGGTTTCCTCCAGCGACGCCGCCTGTTCCTGGGTGCGTTCTGAAAGTTGCTGGTTGCCCTCGGCGATGGACTGCGCGCCGTGGGCGATGGCTTCGGCGCTGGCGCGGACCTGCCGCACGATCGCAGCCAGGCCATTGTTCATGCGCATCACCGATGCCCACAGGCCCGACTTGTCGGCGGCGGACGACAGGCCTGCGTCTTCCACCAGCTCGCCGCTGGCGATGCGGTCGGTGAGCTGCACCAGGCGCTGCACGCCCATCGCGACCTGGATGCGCAAGCCGGCGAGTACGTAGAGGGCGAGCAAGGCGAACAGGATCACCGGTGGCAGCAGTTGCCCCAGCGGCAGGTCACGCTCCACCAGCACCCAGCCCGTGGGCAGCAGGAACAGCGACCCGATGACTAGGAAGCTGCCGATAAAACTCAATCGGCCCAACAGCCAGAAGGCCGGCCCGAACAGGGTCTTCACCATCGACGTCTCACTCCAGGGCGTCTGTTGCGCCCGTGACCGCATGATAAAGGGTTACGGCCGAGTACACGCGCTTGGGCAAAGGTGTTACGGTGGCCTCCCTTTTTCGTCCCGCTCGCCATGGCCACCCGCATCGAACACGACACCTTCGGCCCCATCGCCGTCCCCGCCGACCGCCTGTGGGGCGCGCAGACGCAGCGCTCGCTGCAGAACTTCGCCATCTCCGGCGAGCGCCAGCCGCGCGAGATCATCCGGGCGCTGGCGCAGGTCAAGCGTTCGTCGGCAGTGACGAACCACCTGCTCGGGCTGATGGACCAGCAGAAGGCGGCCGCCATCGTGGCCGCGGCCGACGAAGTGCTGCAAGGCCTGCACGACGACGAGTTCCCGCTGGTGGTGTGGCAGACCGGCTCCGGCACGCAAACCAACATGAACGTCAACGAGGTGCTGGCCAACCGCGCCAGCGAGCTGCTGGGCGGCGCGCGCGGCGAGGGACGCAAGGTGCACCCGAACGACGACGTCAACAAGAGCCAGTCGTCGAACGACGTCTACCCGACGGCCATGCACATCGCGGCGGTGGAAGGCATCCGCAACAAGCTGCTGCCGGCGTTGGCGCGGTTGCGCGAGACGCTGGCGAAGAAATCGTCGGACTTCATGGACATCGTCAAGATCGGCCGCACGCACCTGCAGGACGCGACGCCGCTCACGCTGGGGCAGGAGTTCTCCGGCTACGTCGCGCAGCTGGAACAGTGCGACCGCCACCTGCACGCCGCGCTGCCGCACCTTTGCGAACTGGCGCTGGGCGGCACTGCCGTCGGCACTGGACTCAATGCGCCGAAGGGCTACGCGGACCAGGTGGCGCAGGAGCTCGCGCGGCTGACCGGCCTGCCGCTGGTGAGCGCGGCCAGCAAGTTCGAGGTGATGGCCGCGGCCGATGCGCTGGTGCACGGGCACGGCGCTCTGAAGACGCTGGCGGCCAGCCTGATGAAGATCGCCAACGACGTCCGCTGGCTGGCGAGCGGGCCGCGCAGCGGCATCGGCGAGATCTCGATTCCCGAGAACGAGCCGGGCTCGTCCATCATGCCGGGCAAGGTGAACCCGACGCAGAGCGAAGCACTCACGATGCTGTGCTGCCAGGTGTTCGGCAACGACGTCGCCATCAACTTCGGCGGCGCCTCGGGCAACTTCGAACTGAACGTGTTCCGGCCGATGATCGCGCACAACTTCATGCAGAGCGTGCGCCTGCTGGCCGACGGCATGAACAGCTTCAACGACCACTGCGCCGCCGGCATCGAGCCGAACCGCGAGCGCATCGAGGAGCTGGTGGAGCGTTCGCTGATGCTGGTGACCGCGCTCAACCCGCACATCGGCTACGACAAGGCCGCGGCCATCGCCAAGAAGGCGCACAAGGAAAGCTCCAGCCTGCGCGAAGCCGCCATCGCGCTGGGCCACGTGACACCGGAGCAGTTCGACCAGTGGGTGCGGCCGGAGAAGATGACGGGGCGGTAGGCACTTCGTCGAGGTGCTCGCCGCCGTCACGCACCTGTCACGAGCGCCCATGAGCATCCCCTGCTTTACACAGGGAGGATCGCTCATGCGCCACGTGCTTCCGCTTCGCGCCTTGTTCCGCTTGCCGGTGTTCGCCGCTGCCGCCTTGCTGGCGGCGTGTGGCGGCAGCGATGGGCCGCAGCCCCTGGCCACGCTGCAGGGCAGCGTGCCGATCATCATGGGCCACCGCGGCCTGCCGGGGCTGTACCCGGAGGAGACGCGCCTGTCGTACGAAGGCGCCGCGGACGCGGGCGCCGATTCGCTGGAGCTGGACCTGCACCTCACCAAGGACTGCGTGCTGGTCGCCCGCCACAACCCCTGGCTCAGCGACAACACGAACATCGCGGACGTCGCCAAGACCAACACCACGGTCGCGGCCCGCAAGCGCACCGTCCCCGGTGTCCTGGTGGACGTGAAGTACTCGCTGGCCACCTATGGCGGCCCGGCGCAATACCTGAGCGACCGCACCGATCCCAATGACCAGAAGTCGGTCCTCAAGTCGATGGTGGTCGACGGCGAGGACCACACGGGCGACTGGTCCATCACCGACTTCACCGCGGCCGAACTGAAGCAGTGGATCGGCGGCACCACGTATGACGCGCGCGACCAGCGCCCCACCGACTGGAACGGCAAGCTGCCCATCCTCACCTTCCAGGAGGTGATCGACATCGCGCGCGCCAAGTCCGCCAGCACGGGACGCACGCTCTCGGTCTATCCGGAAACGAAGAACCCGTACTGGAACAACCAGCAGGCCATTGCCAATGGCTGTGGCACCGGCACGCATCCCTTCGAGGACGCCGTGCTGAAGGCGATCCAGGACAACGGCCTGAACACGAAGGACGCCCCCATCTTCGTCCAGAGCTTCGACCCCGAGAGCCTGAAGTACCTGCGCTCCATCGGCCTCGCGACGAAGGTGGTGCAGCTCGTCGACGGCAACGACGTCGACTACCGCACCGGCGCGATGATCTACCAGACCAGCGACGTGTACAACTTCGTCGACGGCCGTCCCTACAGCTGGACGCTCGCCGGCGACGGCCGCTACTTCGGCGTGATGCTCACGCCGGCCGGCCTGGCGGAGGTCAAGGCCTACGCCGACGGCATCGGCCCGTGGAAACCGCAGGTGATGGCGTGGAGCGTGGTGCCGTTCAAGACCGGTGCCGGCCTCGCCGACGTCAACACCATCCAGCCCACGAGCCTGCTTGCCGACGCGCACAAGGCCGGCCTGTTCGTGCACTCGTACACCTTCCGCAACGAGAAGAAGTACCTGCCGGGCCTCTATGGTGGCGACCCGGTCAAGGAGTACCTGGACTTCTACCGCGCGGGCATCGACGGCGTCTTCAGCGATTTCGCCAACACCGCCTTCGCGGCGCGGACGCAGTACCTGAAGGAGATGGGGAGCTGAGCGCGCATTGACACTGCGGGCAGCGGCCTCCAAGATGCGCGGCGAAGGAGGTCCGCGATGGAAGTTGCTGCGCACCTGACCCGCTACGTCGCCGAGTTCGTCTGCCGCACGCAAGTGGCGGACCTGCCGCAGGACGTGGTGGCCCTGGGCAAGAAGTCCATCCTCGACGGCCTCGGGCTCGCGCTGTCGGGTGGCGCCAGCCACTGCGGCGTGCTGGCGCGCCAGCATCTCGCCAGCCTGAACCTCGGGGCAGGGCCGGCCACCATCATCGGCACCTCGCTGCGGGTGGCGCCGCGTTTTGCCGCCTTTGCCAACGGCGTCGGCATCCACGCCGACGACTACGACGACACACAGCTGGCCGTGGCCCCCGACCGCGTCTACGGCCTGCTCACGCACCCCACGGCACCCGCGTTGCCGGCGGCGCTGGCGCTGGCCGAAGCGCAAGGCGCGAGCGGCGCCGACGCCATGCTGGCCTACCACCTCGGCGTGGAAGTGGAATGCAAGATCGCGGAGGCGATCGCTCCGCGCCACTACCAGGACGGCTTCCATGCGACGGCGACCTGCGGCACGTTCGCAGCGGCCGCCGCGGCCTCGCGCCTGCTGGCGCTGGACGTGGAGGCGACACAGCGCGCGCTGGCCATCGCCGGCAGCCAGTCGGGCGGCCTGCGCGAGAACTTCGGCACCATGACCAAGCCATTCCATGCGGGCCGCGCCGCCGAAAGCGGTGTCGCCGCGGCGCAGCTGGCGCAGATCGGCTGGACCGCGACCGACCGCATCCTCGAGGCGCCGCGCGGCTTCTTCCATGCAGCCGGTGGCGGCTACGACGCGCAAGCCATCGAAGGGCGGCTGGGCCGGCCGTGGACCTTCGCCGAGCCGGGCGTCTCGATCAAGCCGCATCCTTCCGGCTCGCTGACGCACCCGGGCATGACGGAGATGCTGCGCCTGATCCGCGAGCACGGGATCCGGGCGCAGGACGTGAGGCGCGTGCGCGTCGGCACCAACCGCAACATGCCCAACGCGCTCATCCACCACCAGCCGCGCAACGAGCTGCAGGCCAAGTTTTCGATGGAATTCTGCATGGCCATCCTGCTGCTGGAAGGCCGTGCCGGCCTGGCCGAGTTCACCGATGCCGTGGTGCTGCGGCCCGACATGCAGGCGATGATCGCCAAGGTGGAATTCGGCGTGGACCAGGAAGCCGAGGCCGCGGGATACCACAAGATGACGACGATCATCGAGATCGAGCTGGCCGATGGCCGCAAGCTGCGTGGCCGGGCGGACTTCGGCCAGGGCAGCCCCGCCATGCCCATGAGCTACGAGGAAGTCGCGGCCAAATTCCGTGAGAACGCCGGTTTCGCCGGTTTGTCCGCGAAGAAGGCGGACGAAGTGGTGGCCCTGGTCCGAGAGCTGGAGGCGCTGCCCTCGGTGCGGCCCCTGCTGGACGCGCTGGCGCGATGAAGGGTAGATTTGTCAGGTCCGAGCAAGTCAGTGGGCTGTAAGTGGCCGAGCCGACATTCGCGAACAATCTTCCTCTCATATCGGAGACAGCAGCATGAGCGCCATCGAGTCGGTCCTGGTCGAAAACCGGGTGTTCCCTCCCAGTGAAGCCACCGTGCAGGCGGCGCGCATCTCCGGCATGCCGGCCTACGAGGCTCTGTGCCGCGAAGCCGAAAGCGACTTCGAAGGCTTCTGGGCCCGTCTCGGCCGCGAGAACGTGCAGTGGACCAAGCCCTTCACGCAGGTCCTGGACGAGTCGAAGGCGCCGTTCTACCAGTGGTTCGCCGACGGCGAGCTCAACGCCAGCGCCAACTGCCTCGACAAGCACGTCGGCACGCCGGTGGAGAACAAGACCGCCATCGTCTTCGAGTCCGACGACGGCCAGGTCACCAACGTCAGCTACAAGGAACTGCTCGCGCGCGTCGGCCAGTTCGCCAACGCGCTGAAGGCGCAGGGCATCAGGAAGGGCGACCGCGTCATCGTCTACATGCCGATGGGCGTGGAAGGCGTGGTGGCGATGCAGGCCTGCGCGCGCATCGGCGCGACGCACAGCGTGGTGTTCGGCGGCTTCTCGGCCAAGTCCATCCACGAGCGCATCCTCGACGCCGGCGCGGTGGCCATCATCACCGCCAACTACCAGATGCGCGGCGGCAAGGAGATGGGCCTGAAGGTCATCGTCGACGAGGCGCTGGCCATGGGCGGCTGCGACAGCGTGAAGTCGGTGCTGGTGTACGAGCGCACGGCCACGCCCTGCAACATGGTCGCCGGCCGCGACAAGACCTTCGCCGAAGCGCTGAAGGGCCAGGGCACCGAATGCAGGCCGGAGCCAGTGAACGCGGAACATCCGCTCTTCATCCTCTACACCTCGGGCTCAACCGGCAAGCCCAAGGGCGTGCAGCACTCCACCGGCGGCTACCTGCTGTGGTCCAAGCTGACGATGGACTGGACCTTCGACCTGCGGCCCGAGGACCTGTTCTGGTGCACCGCCGACATCGGCTGGATCACGGGCCACAGCTACGTCGCCTACGGGCCGCTCGCGGCCGGCGCCACCCAGCTGATCTTCGAAGGCATCCCGACCTTCCCGCACGCGGGCCGGTTCTGGGAAATGATCGCGAAGCACAAGGTCTCGATCTTCTATACGGCGCCCACGGCGATCCGTTCGCTGATCAAGGCGGCCGAGACCGACGCGAAGGTTCACCCGAACAACTGGAATTTGAAATCGCTGCGCATCCTGGGCACGGTGGGCGAGCCGATCAACCCCGAAGCCTGGATGTGGTACTACCGGAACGTGGGCGGCGAGCGCTGCCCGATCGTCGACACCTTCTGGCAGACCGAGACCGGCGGCCACGTGATCACGCCGCTGCCCGGCGCGACGCCGCTGGTGCCCGGCTCGTGCACGCTGCCGCTGCCGGGGATCATGGCCGCGATCGTTGACGAGACGGGCAAGGACATTCCCAACGGCTCCGGCGGCATGCTGGTGATCAAGAGGCCCTGGCCGTCGATGATCCGCACCATCTGGGGCGACCCGGAGCGCTTCAAGAAAAGCTACTTCCCCGAGGAGATGGGGGGCCGGCTGTACCTGGCCGGCGACGGCGCGGTGCGCGACGCGAAGACCGGCTACTTCCGCATCACGGGCCGCATCGACGACGTGCTGAACGTGTCGGGCCACCGCCTGGGCACGATGGAGATCGAGTCGGCGCTGGTGTCGAAGACGGACCTGGTGGCGGAAGCCGCCGTCGTGGGCCGTCCCGACGACCTGACCGGCGAGGCGGTCTGCGCCTTCGTGGTGCTGAAGCGCTCGCGTCCCACGGGCGAGGAGGCGAAGCAGATCGCCAACGAACTGCGCAACTGGGTGGCCAAGGAAATCGGCCCGATCGCCAAGCCCAAGGACATCCGCTTCGGCGACAACCTGCCCAAGACGCGCAGCGGCAAGATCATGCGCCGCCTGCTGCGCTCCATCGCCAAGGGCGAGCAGATCACGCAGGACACGACCACCCTCGAAAACCCCGGGATCCTGGATCAATTGGCGCAGACCAACTGACGAAAGCGCAACAAAAAAGCCCGCGAGAGCGGGCTTTTTCTTTACTGCGGCTTTACCTTATTTCTGGCTCAGCACCCAGGCCGCGAGCTTCTTCGCCTCGGCTTCGTTCACCTGCGAGTTGGCCGGCATGGGCACCGGGCCCCAGACACCGGAGCCGCCCTTCATGATCTTGTTGGCCAGCTTGTCCACCGCGTCCTTCTGCCCCGCGTACTTGGCCGCCACGTCCTTGTAGGCGGGGCCGACCAGCTTCTTGTCGATGGCGTGGCAGGCCATGCAGTTCTTGGCCGTCGCCAGGGCCTGGTCGGCCAGGGCCGGAGCCGACACCGCCGCCAGGGCAGCCAGCGCCAACAGGGCTCGTTTGATCATTCGGGGACCTCTTCGGGTTGGGTTACAGTGCTTTCAACGGTATTGTAGGGAGCGGGGTTGACCCGCTCCTTGCGCCTGGACAATTGTTGGAGGACGAATGTATCTGCTCGGTATCGGGATTGTTTTGCTGCTGATGAAATATCTCGAGATCGGCCCCGTCGCCATCTGGCCGTGGTGGGTGGTGCTGTCGCCGTTCGCGCTGGCGGCGGCGTGGTGGACCTGGGCCGACATGACCGGCTACACCAAGCGCAAGGCGGTCGAACGCGAGAACGAGCGCCGCCAGGCCCGCATCGACCGCTCCCGTGCCGACCTGGGCATGGGCCCCAAGAAGCGCAAGTAAGGTTCAGCCGATCGAGTCCGGGTGCTTGCGCTCCAGCCCGGTGAGCGCCGGCCCCTCGATCACCCTGCCGTCCGGCCGGAAGCGGCTGCCGTGGCAGGGGCAGTCCCAGCTCGTTTCCACGCTGTTCCAGTGCACCTTGCAACCCAGGTGCGGGCAGACGTTGGACACCGCGAACAGCTCGCCCTCCGGTGAGCGCCAGGCCGCGAAGCTTTCGCCTTCGACCTCGATGATGGCGCTGTCGCCGGGCGCCAGCTGCGACAGCTTCTCCTCC
Source organism: Ramlibacter agri (assembly GCF_012927085.1). Taxonomy (NCBI): domain Bacteria; kingdom Pseudomonadati; phylum Pseudomonadota; class Betaproteobacteria; order Burkholderiales; family Comamonadaceae; genus Ramlibacter; species Ramlibacter agri. Next base: position 3,216,284 of record NZ_JABBFX010000001.1, read on the forward strand.
TGGCGGCTGGTGAGGTAGTCCTTCACCAGCTGCTTCACCACCGTCACGTTCTCCTCGAGGATGTTCCTGGCGCCCTTCACGGGCGAGAGCCGGTTGGGCTTCAGCACGTCCGCGAACGCCGGCTTGTGCCCTTGCAGTTCGTCTGCAATGAGCCGCGCGGCGACCGTGCCCCAAATGAGGCCGTCGGTGGCAAAGCCCGTCGCGATGAAGCAGCCCGCCTGGTTGCGGCCGATGTAGGGCAGGTGGTCCGCGCCGCGATAGTTCTGCGCCGACCAGCGATGCGTCACCGGCAGCGCGCCGAACTGCCTGTGCGCCAGGGCTTCCAGCGCGAGCAGCGAGGCCCTGGCGTTGTGGATGCCCACCTTCTGCTGCTGGCCGGCGCACACCAGGTAGCGGCGGCCGCTGGCGTCCAGCGTGCGCATCGACAGGCGCTCGTCGCCATGCCACCAGAAGGTGCCGGGGCCCGGGTCGGCGCTGGCACCCGCGGGCAGGGCCAGTGCGATCGCGTACTCGCGGTGCACGGGCATCTCGGCCTGCACCAGGTGCACGCCCTTGGGCGTGTGGGTCGCCATCACGATCTCCTGGGCCCGCACGAAGCCTCCGTCGGTGATGGCCACGCGGGTCTTCGGGTCCAGTTCGATCACGCGCGATTGCTCGTGCAGCTGTGCGCCGGCCGCGGCGGCCAGGCGCGCCAGGCCCACGAGGTAGGCCTGCGGCTGGAACTGCGCCTGGTCGTGCAGCAGCAGCACGTCGCCTTGCGGCGCCGGCAGGCCGGCGGGCACCACGCGCACGCGCTCGGCGCGCGCGCCGGCGGCCGCCAGCGCCGCGATCTCCCTGTCGACGAAGGCCTGCTGCCGCGGCTCCTGCGCGTACAGGTACAGCGGGCAGGCGCGCAGGCTGGCGTCGGGCAGGGTGTCGCAGCGCTGGCTGATGAAATCGACGGCGGCGCGGCGTTCGGCCCGCACCTGCCGCGCGACGTCGGCGCCCCAGTGGTCGGCCACCGCGTGGAAGCCGGTCGCGAGCGTCTCGTAGAGGTTGCCGGTGGAGTTGCCGGTGGCGCCGCAGCCGAGGGTGCCGGCTTCCAGCAGCACGACCTGGCGTCCCTGTTCGGCCAGCAGCAGCGCGAGCGTCAGGCCGGTGATGCCGCCGCCGATGACCAGCACGTCGGCCGTCTGCGGCCCGGCGAGCGGCGCGAAGCCGGAGGGCGCAGCGGTGCCGCGCCAGACGGAGAGCGTGTCCATGAGGTGCTCCCTTCGAAACACCTCATGCTAGGTACCCGCTGCGACCCTCTCCGTAGGACGCAGACGACAAACTGCCGGACGCAAAAGTCGCAAAGGTCCCGCAAAGGTCGCAAAAGGAAATCCAAAATCCTTTTGCGGTTTTTGCGTACTTTCGCGTCCTTTGCGTCCGGCTGTCCGATTTCAGAAGCTGTCGAGAACCGCGCCCTTGCTGGCGCTGCCCGCGTTGAACGCGAACTTGGCTTGCACGCCGCGGGTGTAGCGCGGCGCGGGCGCCTTCCACGCGGCCTTGCGCTGGGCGAGCTCGGCTTCCGGCACGTTCAGCTCCAGCAGCAGCTTGTGGGCGTCGATGGTGATCGAGTCGCCTTCGTGCACCAGCGCGATGTTGCCGCCGGCCGCCGCTTCCGGCGCCACGTGGCCGACCACCATGCCCCAGGTGCCGCCCGAGAAGCGGCCGTCGGTGATCAGGCCCACGCTCTCACCGAGGCCCGCGCCGATCAGCGCGCCGGTGGGCGCCAGCATCTCGGGCATGCCCGGGCCGCCCTTGGGGCCCAGGTAGCGCAGCACCATCACGTCGCCGGCCTGGATCTTGCCGTCGAGAATGGCCTGCAGCGCCGACTGCTCGTCGTCGAACACGCGGGCCGGGCCGGTGATGACCGGGTTCTTCAGGCCGGTGATCTTGGCGACCGCGCCTTCGGGCGACAGATTGCCCTTCAGGATGGCCAGGTGGCCTTCCTTGTACATCGGGGCGCCGATGGGGCGGATCACGTCCTGGTCGGCGCGCGGCGCATCGGGCACGTCGGCCAGCGTTTCCGCAATGGTCTTGCCGGTGATGGTGAGGCAGTCGCCGTGCAGCAGGCCGGCCTTCAGCAGGACCTTCATCACCTGCGGGATGCCGCCTGCTTCGTGCAGGTCGACGGCCAGGTACTTGCCCGAGGGCTTCAGGTCGCACAGCACTGGCGTCTTCTTTCGGATCGCCTCGAAGTCCTCGATGGTGAACTCCACTTCGGCCGCATGCGCGATGGCCAGGAAGTGCAGCACCGCGTTGGTCGAACCGCCGGTGGCCATGATCACCGCCACGGCGTTCTCGATGGCCTTGCGCGTGACGATGTCGCGTGGCTTCAGGTCCTTCTTGATCGCTTCCATCAGCACCTGGGCCGACTCCAGCGCCGAGTTCTGCTTCTCGTCGTGCGGGTTGGCCATGGTGGAGGAGTAGGGCAGGGACATGCCCATCGCCTCGAAGGCGGAAGACATCGTGTTGGCGGTGTACATGCCGCCGCAGCTGCCGGTGCCGGGGATGGCGTGCTGCTCGATGTCCTTCAGCTCCTGGTCGCTGATCTTGCCGGCGGCGTTCTGGCCCACGGCCTCGAACACGCTGACGATGTTCAGGTCCTCGCCCTTCCACTTGCCGGGCAGGATGGTCCCGCCGTAGACGTAGATGGCCGGCACGTTGGCGCGAAGCATGCCCATCATGCCGCCCGGCATGTTCTTGTCGCAGCCGCCGACGACGACCACGCCGTCCATCCACTGGCCCTGCACGCAGGTCTCGATGCAGTCGGCGATGACTTCGCGGCTGACCAGCGAGTACTTCATGCCTTCGGTGCCCATGGCCATGCCGTCGCTGATGGTCGGCACGCCGAAGATCTGCGGGTTGCCGCCGGCTTCCTCGATGCCGCGCACCGCGGCGTCGGCCAGCTTCTGCAGGCCCGAGTTGCAGGGCGTGATGGTGCTGTGGCCGTTGGCCACGCCCACCATGGGCTTGCCGAAGTCGGTTTCCTTGTAGCCCATGCCGTAGAACATGGAGCGGTTCGGGGCGCGGGACTTGCCCTGCGTGATGTTGTCGCTGCGCAGCGGCTGGATGGGGATGGTCTTCTTGTCCATGGTGGTGCTCCGGGAAGGCGCCGAGTATGCCTCTGGCGGCTGATTCTTTCCAATCCATTTTCCCGGGGCGATTAATATGCCCGGCATATGAGCGAACCCCTGGTCGAACTGCGGCTGTGGCGCCAGTTCCTCGCGGTGGCCGAGGAGCTGCACTTCGGCCGCGCGGCCCGGCGCCTGCACATGACGCAGCCGCCGCTGACGCAGGCCATCGCGCAGCTGGAGCGGCTGCTGGCGGTGCGCCTGTTCGAACGCAGCAAGCGCAGCGTCGAACTGACGCCGGCTGGTGCCGCGCTGCTGGCGCCCGCGCGCGAACTGCTGGCGCGCGCGCAGGCGCTGCCCGCGCAGGCGCGCGCCGCCGCCGCGGGCGAGACCGGGCGGCTGCGCCTGGCTTTCGTCTCCACGGTCGGCTTCTCGCAGCTGCCGCAGTGGCTGCGCCGCTGGCGGGCGCAGCAGCCGCAGGTGCAGATGGAACTGATCGAATCCACGGGGGACCTGCAACTGGAAGCACTGGCGCGCGGCGACATCGACGCCGGCTTCATGCTGCATTCGCCCGGCTTCGCGCCGGCGGGCCTGCACCACCTGGCGGTCGCGCGCGAGCCGCTGGTGCTGGCGCTGCCGGAGGCGCATCCGCTGGCTGGCGCGCCGCGCCTGGCGCTGGCGACGGTGCTGCAGGAGCCGCTGGTGATCTTCCCGCGCCGCATCGTGCCTTCGCTGCACGATGCCATCCTGGGCATGTACCACGCGGCCGGCCGCGAGCCGCGCATCGCGCAGGAGGCGATCCAGATGCAGACCATCGTCAACCTGGTCTCCGCCGGGCTCGGGCTGGCCTGGGTGCCGGAAAGCGTGCGCGAGTTCCAGCGCAGCGGCGTCGTCTACCGCCAGCTGGGCGGCAAGCAGGCCGCCAGCGTGCCCGGCTGCGAGACGACGCTGGTCTGGGGCGAGGTTTCGCCGGTGCTCGAGCGCTTTGTCGCCTTCGTCGCGAAGGAGGTCTCGCCCGCTGGGGCCGCTTTCGCGAACCCAGCCTACAAAAAACTGTCCTACGGCTAAGCCACAATAGCCGCCCATGCTCACCCACCCCAAGATCGATCCGGTCGCGTTGCAGCTCGGCCCCGTCGCCATCCACTGGTACGGGATCACCTACCTCGTGGCCTTCGGCCTGTTCCTGTGGCTGGCCCACCTGCGCCTGCAGCACGAGCCCTTCCGCTCGGTGCAGGGGCCCGGCGCCTGGAGCCGCAAGGACATCGAGGACATGCTGTTCCTGGGCGTGCTGGGCACCGTCATCGGCGGCCGCCTGGGCTACTGCCTGTTCTACAAGCCGGACTACTACCTGGCCAACCCGCTGCAGATCTTCTTCGTCTGGCAGGGCGGCATGAGCTTCCACGGCGGCCTGCTGGGGGTGATCCTGTCGCAGGTCTGGTTCGCCCGTTCGCGCCACAAGCCGTTCTGGCAGGTGATGGACCTGGTCGCGCCCTGCGTGCCGCTGGGCCTGGCTTGCGGGCGCATCGGCAACTTCATCAACGGCGAACTGTGGGGCCGGCCGGCCGACCCTTCGCTGCCGTGGGCGATGGTGTTCCCGCAAAGCGGCACCATGCAGCCGCGGCATCCCTCGCAGCTGTACGAGGTGTTGCTGGAAGGCGTGGTGCTGTTCGTGCTGCTGTGGCTCTATGCCCGCAAGCAGCGCAAGGAAGCGCAGGTGTCGGCGGCCTTCCTGGTGGGCTACGGCGCGGCGCGCTTCACGGCGGAATACTTCCGCGAACCGGACTCCTTCCTCGGCGTGCTGGCGCTGCACATGACGATGGGGCAGTGGCTGTGCATCCCCATGATCGTCGGCGGCGTGCTGCTGTGGGTCTGGGCCGAGACGCGTAGCGAACCCGGCCGCCCGGTCGCTCCGGTTCGCCGGGCTTAGGCCGGGACAAGCGGACTTCCGGACAGCCGGACAGCCGGACTTCCGAACGCAAAGGGCGCAAAGAAAACGCAAAGGACGCAAAAGGAAAATCCAGGAGGACTTTGGAAGTTCTTTTGCGGCTTTTGCGCACTTTTGCGCCCTTCGCGTTCCGGAAGTTCTTGCCACAGCCTTCACAGCCTCTGTCATAATTACGCGTAATTACAGGAGCCTGCCCATGCGCCTGGTCCACAACTCCATGCACGACGAGGTTGCCGCGCAGCTGCGCGAGCGCATCTTTGCGGGCGAGCTGGCGCCGGGCAGCTTCCTGGACGAGGTGCAGCTCGCCGAGCAGCTGAAGATCTCGCGCACGCCGCTGCGCGAGGCGCTCAAGGTCCTCACGGCCGAAGGCCTGGTGCGGCACGAGCCGCGCCGCGGCTGCTTCGTCAACGAGGTCACCGAGCAGGACCTCGACGAGATCTTCCCGGTGCTGGCGCTGCTGGAAGGCCGCTGCGCCTTCGAGGCCGCCCAGCACGCCAGTGACGCCGATCTCGAGACGCTCGACGCCATGCACCAGAAGCTGCAGAAGCAGGCCAAGGCGAAGCGCATCAACGAGTACTACGTCACCAACTTCGCCATCCACGAAGCCATCATCGCGCTGGCCGGCAACCGCTGGCTGGCCGGCGTCATCGCCGACCTGCGCAAGATCGTCAAGCTCGCGCGCCTGCAGCAGCTGCACGCGCCGGGCCGGCTGGAGCAGAGCCTGTCCGAACACCTGGCCGTGTTCGCCGCACTGAAGGCGCGCGACGCCGAGGGCGCCGACGCCGCCATGCGCACCCACCTGACGCGGCAGCGCGAGGCGCTGCGCGAACTGGCGCGGGCCCAGCGTTCGAGGCTCGCATGAAGAGGTCATCCACTCCTGGGAGGGTCGTTCCATGGTGATTCCGGTCGACTGGATTGCGAAACGTGCGTCGCTGTGGCGTCCGGGCTTCGAAAAGCCCTCGGCGGCTGCGCCGCGCGAAGGCCGGCCGCGGGCCGCCGCCGGCGTGGCGGCCGTGGCCGGCGCGCCCGCCGCGCGCAGCACCCGCGAGCGCCTGCAAGCCACGTTGCGGCGCGGCCAGGAAGCACTGTCGCCGCGCGTGCTGCGGCGCGCGCTGGCCGAACTGCAGGCGGTGGTGGACCCGCGCCTGAGCGAGGTCGAGGGCGGCCGCCGCGCCAAGGCTTTCGCCGAGTGGTACCGCACGGCGACGGCGGAGGAGCGGCGCGACTGCTGGCTCCTCATGAGCGAACACTTCGGCCCCGATCCCAAGAAGCTGCAGGCCGCCCGCGAGCACTTCGAGGCGATGCAGGGCAAGACGGAAGAGGGCGCGGCGGAGATCCGCTGGCGCCGCGCTCTGGTGTCGCCGCGCACGCGGCTGCTGCAACGTTTCGCCGCCATCCCTTCCGGCATGCGCTTCCTGGTGGACCTGCGGGCGGAGCTGCTGCCGCACCTGAAGCAGGACAAGCGCCTGCTGCCGCTGGACGCCGAACTGGAAACTTTGTTCTCCACCTGGTTCGACGTCGCCTTCCTCGAATTGCGCCGCCTGTCCTGGGACTCGCCGGCCTCGCTGCTGGAAAAGCTGATCAAGTACGAGGCGGTGCACGACATCCGCAGCTGGTCGGACCTGAAGAACCGGCTGGACGAGGGCGACCGCCGCTGCTACGGCTTCTTCCACCCCAAGCTCGAGGGCGAGCCGCTGATCTTCGTGGAAGTGGCGCTCACCGACAGCATGTCCGACTGCATCACGCCGCTGCTGGACGAGGCGGCCGCGGCGGCCGACGCCGAGCGCAGCACCACCGCCATCTTCTACTCCATCAGCAACACCCAGACCGGGCTGCGCGGCGTGAGCTTCGGCGACTCGCTGATCAAGCGGGTCGTGGAGCAGCTGAAAGAGGAACTGCCGCGGCTGAAGTGCTTCGCCACCCTGTCGCCCATCCCCGGCCTGCGCGCCTGGCTGGCGAAGAACGCGCCGGCGGAGAAGCTGGCCCAGTGGGAGCAGCCCCTCGGGCTGGCCGCCAAGTCGCCCGAACGCCAGGAGCTCCTGGGCTGGGCTGCACGCTACCTGGGCCAGGAGTTGCAGGACGGCAAGCCGCTGGACCCGGTGGCGCGCTTCCACCTGGGGAACGGCGCCCGCGTCGAGCGGCTGAACTGGGCGGGCGATCCGTCGCCAAAAGGCATCAAGCAGTCGTACGGATTGATGGTGAACTACCTCTACGACTTGAAACGGCTGGACAAGCACCGGACACTGCTCGCGCAGGGACAAATCCCGATGGCAGGCGCCGTCGCGGACCTGTACGTTTGACTGTTTTCCGAATCAGCACAACAGAGGAGTCGATGGAGATGAACCGCCCCTATCTGACCCGCCGCGACGTCCTGCGCGCGGCCGCCGCCGGCGCCGCCGCCTGCAGCCCCTTCGCCCAGGCGCAAACCGCCTGGCCGACCAAGCCGGTCACGATGATCGTGCCCTTCCCGGCCGGCGGCGGCACCGATGCCTTCGCCCGTCCGCTGGGCGCGCAGTTCACCAAGCAGACCGGCAAGCAGCTGATCATCGACAACCGCGGCGGCGCGGGCGGCACGGTCGGCGCCTCGCTGGCGGCGCGCGCGGCGCCCGACGGCTACAACCTGTTCATGGGCGCGGTGCACCACACCATAGCGCCATCGATCTACCCGAAGCTCGATTACGACCTGCAGAAGGACCTGATCCCGATCACGCTGGTGGCCCGCGTGCCGCAGGTGGTGGTGGTCAACCCGCAGCGCATCCCGGCGAAGAACATCAAGGAGCTCATCGCCCTGCTGCGCGCCAACCCGGGCAAGTACAACTACGCCTCGGCCGGCAACGGCACCTCGCACCACCTGGCGGGCGAGCTGTTCAAGATCCAGACCAAGACCTTCATCACGCACATCCCGTATCGCGGCGCCGGCCCGGCGCTGCAGGACCTGATTTCCGGCAACGCCGAAATCATGTTCGACGGCCTGGGCTCCTCGTCCAACCACATCAAGAGCGGCCGCATCCGCGCGCTGATGGTCGCCGGCGACAAGCGCAACCCCGCCTTCCCGGACGTGCCCTGCGCCGCCGAAGTGGGCCTGCCCGATTACACCGTGACCACCTGGTACGGCATCTGGGTGCCCAAGGGCACGGCTGCCGACATCCAGAAGCACGTGGCCGACGAAGTCCGCAAGGCGATCCATACCGACGAACTCAAGGCCATCTGGTTCCAGCAGGGCGCCGAGTTCCCCGACCTCACGCAGCAGCAGTTCGCCACCTTCATCGACGGCGAGGTGAAGCGCTGGGCGGAGGTGGTGAAGACCGCCAACGTGAAGGCCGACTGAGCCCCTGCGCTATCCTCCCGGGGTGCGCGGCCACGCGCATCCCACTTCCCGCATTTCCCCATGTCCAATCTCTTCGCGGCCCTGCGCGCCGCCTTCCCCTCCGACCTCGACTCCACGGCCATCGAAACCGACACCGGGCTCGCCTACAGCTGGCGCGACCTGGAGCGCGGCACGGCGATGATCGCCAACCTGCTCGCCTCGCTGCAGCTGGAGGAGGGTGCCCGCATCGCGGTGCAGGTGGAGAAGTCGGTGGAAGCGGTCATGCTGTACCTGGCCACCTTGCAGGCCGGCTACGTGTTCCTGCCGCTGAACACCGCCTACCAGAAGGCGGAGATCGAATACTTCGTCGGCAATGCCGAACCCGCCGTCGTGGTCTGCAGCCCCGCCAACTTCGGCTGGGTCAGCAAGATCGCCTTCCAGGCCGGCACGCGCCACGTGTTCACGCTGGGCGACGAGCGCAACGGCTCGCTGCTGGAACGCGCGGCGAAGCACGCGGACGACTTCGAGACCGCGGCGCGCGCCGCAGACGACCTGGCCGCCATCCTCTACACCAGCGGCACCACCGGCCGCAGCAAGGGCGCCATGCTCACGCACGGCAACCTGCTGGCCAACGCGCAGACGCTCAAGGACTACTGGGGTTGGCGCGAGGGCGACGTCCTGATCCACGCCTTGCCCATCTTCCACGTGCACGGCCTGTTCGTGGCGCTGCACGGCGCGCTGCTCAATGGCAGCAAGATGATCTGGTTCGCGAAGTTCGACCCGAAGAAGACCATCGAGCGCTTCCACGACGCCACCATCTTCATGGGCGTGCCCACGCTGTACGTGCGCATGCTGGCGGAGTCGCGGCTCAACCCGGTCGCGGCGCGCAACATGCGCCTGTTCGTCTCCGGCTCGGCGCCGCTGCTGCTGGAGACCTTCGCCGCCTGGAAGGAGCGCACCGGGCACACCATCCTGGAGCGCTACGGCATGAGCGAGACGGTCATGCTCACGTCCAATCCCTATGACGAAAAGCTCGGCGAACGCCGCGGCGGCACCGTGGGCTTCCCGCTGCCCGGCGTGCAGCTGCGCGTGCGCGACGACCAGGGCAACGACGTCCCCACCGGCGAGATCGGCGGCATCCAGGTGCAGGGCCCCGGCGTCTTCAAGGGCTACTGGCGCATGCCGGAGAAGACGCAGGAGGAGTTCACCGCCGACGGCTTCTTCCGGACCGGCGACGTCGGCAAGGTGGACGAGCACGGCTACGTCACCATCGTGGGCCGCAGCAAGGACCTGATCATCAGCGGCGGCTACAACGTCTACCCCGCGGAGATCGAGGGCTACATCAACGAGCTGCCGGGCGTGGCCGAAAGCGCCGTGGTCGGCGTTCCGCATCCGGACTTCGGCGAGGTCGGCGTGGTGATCGTCGTGCCCCGCGCCGGCGCGCAGGTCGATGCCGACCAACTGATCGCGACGCTGAAGTCGCAGCTGGCGAACTTCAAGATTCCGAAACGCTGTTTCGTGATGCAGGAACTCCCTCGCAACACCATGGGCAAGGTGCAGAAGAACGTGCTGCGCGAGCAGCACAAGGCGCTGTTTGCCTGACTGGCAGCCGACGCGGCTTCGTGGTTTTTTAGGTGGTTGACCGGAGCGACGGCGCCGCACCAACTGCTTACACTCTGGGCATGCCCGCATCGCACGCTCCCGCCATCGACGCCATGGCGTTCCAGCTCGCGGCGGCCCTCGAGCGTTATGGGCAGGACGCGGGCCGCATGGCCGACACCTGGCTTGACATGGAGCTGTATCGCAGCGTCAGCGACCAGGTGGAGCAGATCCGCATGTACAGCTCGGCGCTGCCGCAACTGAGCGTGCAATGGGTGGAACTGCTCATCGCGCACGCGGAACTGGTGCATTCCCTGTGGCGTGCGCGATTCCGCGAGGGCGAGGGCGACGCCGCGTTGCTGTTCGAGGTGCGCGAGCGCCACGCCGCCTGCGTCGAGGGCTTGCGACAGCGGTGCCTGCGCTTCCTCAGCCGCGAGGACAGGTCTCCCGGCCCCCGGCAGTCGGCCTGAGACGGCCCCGCGCGCGGCTCCCGCGGCGCACAATGGGCCGATGGTCCCCGCAGCGCCCCCCGCTTACCTCGTGGTCGTGGGCGCTTCCGCCGGCGGCGTTTCCACGCTGCTGCAACTGGCTGGGAGCCTGCCGCGCGGCTTCCCGGCGCCGGTGTGCGTGGTCCAGCACGTGGGCGCGAACATCAGCATCCTGCCCGCCCTGGTCCAGGCGCGCGGCCCGCTGCCGGCGGTGCACGCGCACGACGGGCAGCGGCTGGAGCCAGGCAAGATCTTCATCGCGCCGCCCGACTGCCACATGCTGGTGATCGGCGACACGATCCGCCTCACGCGCGGCCCGCGCGAGAACTACACCCGGCCGGCGATCGATCCGCTGTTCCGCTCGGCGGCGCTCCATTGGGGGCCGCACGCGATCGGGGTCATCCTCACCGGGCTGCTGGATGACGGCACGGCGGGCCTGGGCGCGATCAAGCGGCGCGGCGGCGTCACGGTGGTGGAGGATCCCGCCACCGCCTGCGAGCCGAGCATGCCGCTGAGCGCGTTGCAGCACGTCGAAGTGGACCATTGCCTGCCCGTCGCCGGGATCGGCCCGCTGCTGGCCAGCCTGGTGCAGTACGAGGCGCCCCGGGAGGCGCCGCGCGACGTGGCGCTCGAGCGCGAAGTCGCCATCAACCTCGGAGCGAACCTGATGGAGAATCTCGCCTCGATCGCGACCCCGTCCTCGCTGACCTGCCCGGACTGCGGCGGTGCGCTGTGGGAAGTCGAGGACGTCCAACCGCTGCGCTATCGCTGCCACACCGGCCACGCCTTCAGCGCCCGCTCCCTGGAGCATGCCCAGGCGGAGGCTGGCGAGCATGCGCTGCGGGGCAGCGTCCGCGCGCTGCAGGAGCGCGAAATCCTGCTGCGGCGGATGGCCACCGTGGCGCTGGGCACGGGCGACCAGCGGCAGGCGGATGCCGCGCTGCGCCGCGCGGAGCAGTTGCGCGAGCAGGTGCGGCTGCTGCTGACTTTCACCGAGACCGTGGGTGCCGAAGGCGAGGAGCCCGCGGCGGCGGACCAGCCCGAGCCCCGATAATCCCGCTGAGCATTGGAGGAAGGATGACCAGCGACCACACGCCCGACGAAGCAGAAGAACTGCTTGGCAGCCGCCTCGACGACGCTGTTCCCAGCCACGGCTACCGCAGCGTGCCCGTGGCCGGCATCGGCGCGTCCGGAACGGATCGGGACGCCGTGCTGCGCCTGCTCGGCGCCATGCCCAAGGCCCCCGGCATGGCCTGCGTCGTGCTGTTCCACGGCGCCGGCTTCGCGAGCGACGCCCCGGCCTGGCTGGCCGAAGTGCGCAGCAAGACCCCGATGGCCGTCGTGTCGCTGGAGCGCAGCACCCGGATCGAGCCCAACACGGTCTACCTCGTGCCGCCGCAACGCGGCGCCCGCGCGCTCGACGGCTCGGTGCTGCTGACCGACGGCGAAGCCGCCCACGGGTGGATGGTGATCGACCTGTTCCTGCGCAGCCTGGCCGACACGCATGGCGCGCATTCCGCGGCCGTGGTGCTCTCCGGCAGCACCGCCGATGGCAGCATCGGCCTCAAGCGCATCAAGGAGCGCGGCGGCCTGACGGTGGCCCAGGATCCGGACGAGGCCGAGCACGAGGCGATGCCCCGCTCCGCCATCGGCACCGGCATGGTGGACTGGATCCTGCCCCTGGAGGACATTCCTGCGCGCCTGCTGTCCTACTTCAAGCTGGAGCCGGAGCTGCGGCTGCCGCCCGAGGATGGGCCGCAGCTGGGCGAGGTGGTCCGGCCCGCCGGCGAGGACGAAACGGCGTTGCGCGACGTGCTGACCCTGCTGCGGACCCGCACCGGGCGTGACTTCGCCCACTACAAGCGGGCCACCATCCTGCGCCGCATCGGCCGGCGCATGCAGGTCAACAGCGTGGGCAACCTGCAGGAATACCTCAACTGCCTGCGCACCCGGCCCGGCGAACCGGCGGCGCTGCTGCAGGACCTGCTGATCACCGTCACCAACTTCTTCCGCGACGCCGGCTGCTTCGCGGCGCTGGAGTCGCACATTCCCGCGCTGTTCGAGGGCAAGGGTCCCAACGACGCGGTGCGCGTGTGGGTCACCGCCTGCGCGACCGGCGAGGAGGCCTACAGCGTGGCGATGCTGCTGAACGAGCATGCCCGCACCATGGAGGCGCCGCCGCAGGTGCAGGTGTTCGCCACCGACCTCGACGACGAGGCCATCGCCGCCGCGCGCGAAGGCATCTACCCGGCGGCGATCGAGGCCGACGTGAACGAGGAGCGGCTGCGCCGCTTCTTCATCAAGGAGCACCGCGGCTACCGCGTGCGGCGCGAACTGCGCGAGATGGTGCTGTTCGCCGTGCACGACGTGCTGAAGGACTCGCCGTTCTCGCGGCTGGACCTGGTGACCTGCCGCAACCTGCTGATCTACCTCGGGCGCGATGCGCAGCGGCGCGTGTTCGACATCTTCCACTTCGCCCTGCTGCCCGGCGGCAAGCTGTTCCTGGGCTCCTCGGAGGCGGTGGAGGACGGCAGCGCGCTGTTCTCCGTCCTGGACAAGAAGCACCGCATCTACGGCCAGCGCTCCACGCCGCGCGTCGGCCTGCCGGTGCCCACCGGCCCGGGCACGCTGGCGCATGCGATGGAGCTGCAGCAGAACCTGCGCGAAGGGCCGGTGATCGCCGGCGCCGCCTTCAACGCGCAGCCGCAGCGGCCGATCCGAGGCAATGACACCGGCCGCGTCGCCTCCTGGGGCGAGCTGCACTTGCGGCTGCTGGAACACCTCGCGCCGCCTTCCATCCTGGTGGACGCCGAGTACGACATCGTGCACCTGTCGCCGACCGCCGGCCGTTTCCTGCGCCTGGGCGGCGGCGAGCCGACCCGCAACCTGCTGCGCTCCGTGCCGCCCGCGCTGCGCATCGAGCTGCGCGCGGCGCTGTACCAGGCCGCGCAGTCGCACCAGACGGTGCAGGTGCCGGCGGTGCCGCTGGACCTGCATGGCAACGCGGTGCCGGTCAGCATCCAGGTGACGCCCGCCAACGACATCGCTTCCGACGTTTTCCTGGTGGTGCTGACGGAGCAGGCGCCGAACGCGGGGCCGCCGGCGCCGGACTCGGCCCGCCCTTCGCCCGACCCGGTGGCCCAGCACCTGGACCGCGAGCTGGAACGCCTGAAGGCGCACCTGCGCGACACCGTGGAGCAGTACGAGGTGTCCACCGAGGAGCTCATGGCCAGCAACGAGGAGCTGCAGGCCATGAACGAGGAGCTGCGCTCGGCGACCGAGGAGCTGGAGACCAGCCGTGAGGAGCTGCAATCCATCAACGAGGAGCTCACCACCGTCAACCACGAGCTCAAGAGCAAGGTGGAGGAGCTGGGCCACGCCAACAGCGACATGCACAACCTCATGGACGCCACGGCGATCGCCACGGTGTTCCTCGACCGCGAGCTGCGCATCACCCGCTACACGCCCTCGGCCGTCAGCCTGTTCAACCTGATCCCCACCGACGTGGGCCGGCCGCTGACGGACCTCACCACGCAGCTGCAGTATCCCGAGCTGGGGAGCGATGAGCAGCGCGTGCTGGAGCGGCTGGTGCCGGTGGAGCGCGAGGTGGGCCAGACCGACGGCAGCTGGTACCTGGCGCGCCTGCTGCCTTACCGCACCATCGAGGACCGCATCGCCGGCGTGGTGCTGTCCTTCATCAACATCACCGAACGCAAGCAGGCGGAGGAAGTGCGGCTGTGGCTGTCCGCCGTGGTCACCTCCACCGCCGACGGCATCGTCAGCTTCTCGCTGGACCAGACCATCCTCAGCTGGAACGCCGGCGCCGAGCGCATCTTCGGCTACACCGCGGAAGACGCGATCGGCCAGCCGCTGTCCATCCTCGCCCGCCAGGACGCCGCCGATTGGGTGGTGGTGCCCCAGCGCGTGGAGAACCTGGAGACGGTGCGCACGCGCAAGGACGGCAGCGAGGTGCACGTGTCCATCACCGTCTCGCCGATCCGCGATGCGGGCGGCAAGGTGATGGCCAGCACCGCGATCGTGCGCGACATCACCGCGGCCCGGGCCGCCGCCGAAGCCCTGCGCAGCAGCGACGAGAAGCTGCGCCAGACCGTGGAGCGGACCCAGGGCGCGCTGCGCGACCAGCAGCTGACCGCCGAGGACATCCGCAAGCGGGCCGAGCGGCTGCTGCAGCAGCAGGAGCTGACCCCGGCCCAGAGGGAACTGGCCGAAGGCATCCGCCGGGGCGCGATCCCGCTGCAGGACGCGATCACGCGCCTGCTCCAGGGCCAGGACTGACGAGGCAGTTAAAAAAGTGTTAATGCCGGCCGCGCGAGAGTCGCATCGGGCGCACAATGAGATGCATTCCGCGAACCTGGGGACATTGCGTGAAAGTGCCGTTGGCCGACGAAGTAGACGTTGCGGGTTTCCATAGCGAAGCCACGCGCCTGCTCGCCCGCCAGGTCCCGCCGGAAACGGTGGACTGGAGCGCGTCCCCGGCGCAGACGGTGGACGAGCAGCAGCTCGACGCCGACCGGGCCCAGATCCGCAACCGCGCGGCCCGCGCGATCATCCCGCAGTCCTTCGTGCGCACGAGCGAGCTCGTGGTGTTGCACCGCGACCCGCTGCGCTTCGACCTGCTGTACCGCTCGCTCTGGCGTCTGATCTACGAGCCCGACCTGAAGCACGACTTCGCCGATGTCGACCTGGCCCGGCTGCGCCAGATGGCGCAGGCCGTGCGGCGCGACATCCAGAAGATGAAGGCGCGCATGGAGTTCCACGAGCTGGTGCTGCGTGGCGCGCCGGCCAGCGTCTGCTGGTACGAGCCCACGCACTTCGTCGCCGAGACGGTGGCCGGCTGGCTGGCCAGGCAGCAGCCCCCGAAGCGCTGGATGATCCTCACGCCCGACCGCAGCCTGCGCTGGGACGGCGAACACCTGCTGACCGCGCCTTCGGTGCCGCCGGACCGGCAGCCGCAGGTGGTGGGCTGGGCGGCCTGGCCACAGGCGCTGGAGACGGTTCCCTGGTTGTTGTAGTTCGCCGCTTCGGGGCGATCACCCCGGCGTCGACGGATGCGACGGCAGGTTCAAGCCCGAGGAAAAACTGAAGTCGCTGCGCGTGCGGTGCCAGGTGAGGTCGTCCTCGCCGATCAACTGCCGGCAGCGCATGAACAGGCTGTCCAGGGCCGCGTCCTGCAGGTCGCGCAGGTGGTGGTAGCGCGGGTCGGCATAGTGCGGCCGCAGCGACGCCTGCGTCATGCGCAGGATGTTCTCTTCCCAGAAGTACTGCATGAGCTCGCGGTGCGTCTGCAGCAGCTTGACCATCAGCGCCGACAGCTCCGGCAGCGATTCGTCCTTGATCTGGCAGGCCTGCGCCAGCGCCGCGGGAACGGTGAGCTCCTCCGGGTTCTGGTGCAGCAGCGGCTCGTCGCGGTGCCAGTCCACCCAGGCCGAATAGGCCTTCAGGCAGTCCATCAACCGGTAGGCCGCGTTGCGCCGGCGTTGCACCTGCTTGACGATGCGCGAGCGCACCACCCACAGCGGTACCAGGAGGGCGGCGGCAGCCACCAGCGCAATGGTCAAAAGCGGCGAGGAGTCCAAGGGGCGGCTTCCGCGATTGGGTGGAGGGAGGGCCACCATTTTGCGTTGCCCGGGCCGATCGTGCTTGCCTCCGTTCGTCAGCGGTCGCCCGCGGACGATAAACGCTTCACGCCGCGCCGCGTCTGAGGCGCATCTCCCTGCCCATCTCCCGGATGGCGGCGGCGTCCAGGAGCTGGCGCGCGGCCGGGAAAACGAGCTGCTCCTCCGCCTCGAGATGGGCCCCGTACAGAGAGGAAAACGTCTCCAGGGCGACCCTCGAGGCCGCATCCGGCTGCTGCAATTGGCCGCCCTCGATCGCCGCCAGCACGGTACGCGCCCGTTCCCAGGCCTCCTCCATTTGGCGGTGGTCGCGCTGCAACGCCTGGACCCGTTCCACCGTCGCCGGATCGCCCTGTGCCAGCAGCGGCGGGAACACGTGCAGCTCCTCGTCGCGGTGGTGCTGCGGCGCCGCCTGGTCGAAGTAGCGCATGACGTCGTGGGCCGCCTGCCGCGCCTGGGCGTCGGCACCGTGGGCCGGCAGGTGCTCGCGCAGGCGCGCCAGCAGGGCCAGCATGCGCTGCAGCCGGTCGTGGCAGGCCGCCAGCATCTCGAAGGGTTCGTCGAAGCTGGCGGCAGGGCCCGCGTGGAGCAGGTTGGGGCGGTTCATCGGTTCGCGCTCCTGATGCATTTGCGGCAATACACCTGCGGCTCGCTGCAGCGGATGCTCACTGAAACTCCCGCAACCCTAGTTCCGGCCGGCGAATGGCCGCCCTAGACTCGCGCTCGACAAGGAGGAGGTCTCCATGGCTGCGCTCTCGCACCTGCATTCTGCGCTCGCGCGCGTCGTCCTCGCCGCGCTGGCAAGCCTTTGCGTCCTGGGCGCATGCGACAGGGCGCAGCCGCCCGCTGCGGCCGTCGCGGCTTCCGCTCCTCCTCCGCCGCCACCACCCGCCGCCGCCTCGCACCCGACCTATGACGAGAAAGACATGGTCTTCGGCGCGCCGGCGGCCGTCGTCACCTCGGAGCGCCATACCGGCACCTTCTCGCTGGGCAGCGCGCTGAGCACGCTGCCCGCGGTGAAGCCGCTGGACCCGGCGCCGGTGAAGGAGATCCGCCTCGACACCACGCACAAGATCATCGACCTCGCGCCCGGCGTGAAATTCAGCGCCTGGACCTTCGGCGACCAGGTGCCGGGGCCGGTGCTGCGGGCCCGCGTCGGCGACCGCATCAAGTTCACCATGACCAACCGCTCGGACGAGGCGGCGCCGGGCGTGCGCCTGACGGCCGCGCCGATGATGCACTCGATGGACTTCCACGCGGCGATGGTGGCGCCCAACGACAAGTACCGCTCGATCGCGCCGGGGCAGACGATCTCCTTCGAGTTCACGCTCAACTATCCGGGCGTCTTCATGTACCACTGCGGCACGCCGATGGTGCTGGAACACATCGCCTCGGGCATGTACGGGATGGTGATCGTCGAGCCGCGCGGCGGCTACCCGACCCAGGTGGACCGCGAGTACGCCATCATCCAGAGCGAGTTCTATACCAAGCCCGACCCCGACAAGCGCAAGGTGGACGGCGTGCCGCTGCAGGTGCTGGACACCGACCGGGTGCGCGCCAAGGCGCCGACCTACACCGTGTTCAACGGGCGTTACAACGGGCTGGTGGAGACGCCGCTGCAGGCCAAGCCCAACGAGCGGGTGCGCCTGTTCGTGATGAACGTGGGGCCGTCCAACACTTCGAGCTTCCACGTGGTCGGGACGATCTTCGACCGCGTCTGGATCGACGGCAATCCGGACAACCAGTTCCGCGGCATGCAGACGGTGCTGCTCGGCTCCTCCAGCGGCGCCATCGTCGAATTCAAGGTGCCGGAAGCGGGCAACTACGCGATCGTCGACCACCACTTCGCCAATGCCTCGCAGGGCGCGGTCGGCACGCTGGCGGCCGGGGCGCCGCCGGGCAGCGACGCGGAGCACCACAACATCCCCGCCACCGCGGCGCCCACCGACCCGGCCGCGCAGCGGGGCAAGCTGGCCTTCGAATCGAAGTGCCTGGCCTGCCACACCATCGGCGGCGGCGACCGCCTCGGCCCTGACCTGTTCGGCGTGACGAAGCGGCATGACGAGGGCTGGCTGACGCGCTGGCTGAAGTCGCCGGAGCAGATGCTGCAGTCCGACGCCACCGCCAAGGCCTTGCTGGACAAGTACAAGGTGCCCATGCCGAACCAGGGCCTCGGCGACCCCGAAATCAAGGACTACCTGGCCTACTTCCGCTGGGCCGACGCCAACCTGCAGCCGCAGGGCGCGCAGCAGCCGCAGGCCGCCACCGCGGGGCAGGCCCTGCCTCCGTCGGCCACCAAATCGGCCGCGCCCATGCCCGGCGGACAGATGGAGCACAAGTGATGAACCGCACCTGCATCGCCCTGCTGCTGGCCACCGGCGCCGGCGCCGCGCTGGCCTGCGGCACCTGCGCCGAAGACAAGATCGCCGCCACCTACGACTACGCCACCGCGCAACGGGCCGCGGCCTCGGGACGCGCGATGGTCTACTGCGAACTCGCCGGGCCCTGGGATGCCGCCCGGCTGAAGCGCCTGGCCGCGCGGGTGCGGGGTGTCGAGGCGGCGACGGTGCGCTACGCGGCCGATCCGGCCGCGGTCTCTTTCGCGCTGGACACGCGCCAGGCCTCGGCGCAGCAGGCGGTGCTGGCCTTGTAGGCGGGCGCGCCGGCCGGCGCGCGCGTGCAGATCGTGCGCGTGGTCACGGGCTTCGAGTAGGCCGCCGCGGCCGATGCAGGGCCGCTTGCGCGATGTCAACATGCTCTGGCGCCCCTTGCGCGAACATGGACGGACCTTGAATCCGCATGGGAGAGCGCCATGGCCAACCCGATCGCAGCGTGGCACCAGGAGCACGCGTACTTCAACCGGCTGCTGGCCCTGTTGCAGCGCGAAATGGATGTCTTCCATGCCGGCGGTAGCCCCGACTACCAGCTCATGCTGGACATCATCACCTACCTGCGCGAGTACGGCGACCACTCGCACCACCCGCGCGAGGACGAGGCGTTCCGGCGCCTGCTGCGCCATTGCCCGGAGCGCGCGCTGCCGATCGCAAGGCTGCAGCAGGAACACCGCGTGATCGCGCATGCCGGCGAGGCCTTGCGCGAGATGCTGGAAAGCGTGGTGGCCGACGGCGTGGTGCAGCGCGCCGAAGTGGAGATGGCCGCCGCCACCTACCTGGTCTACTACGGCAACCACATCGCCCGCGAGGAAGAGGACGTGCTGCCGCGGGCCGCGAAGCACCTGTCCGCCGAAGACTGGCAGGCGGTGAAGGAGGCGGCGCCGGCGGTGCGCGACCCGCTGTTCGGGCCGGAGCCGGCGCAGCGCTTCCAGGAACTGCGGCGGCGCATCGCCGCCTGAACGCCGTTACTTCACCAGCAGCACCGGCACCTCGCAGTCGGTCAGCACGTGCTGCGCCACGCTGCCCAGCAGGGCGCGGCCCAGCAGGCCGAGGCCGTGCGTGCCCATGACGACCAGGTGGGCCTTCTCCTTCTTCGCGGCGCGGACGATCTCCGGCCCCGGCAGGCCCACCAGCCAGCGGGTGCGGTAGGCGAAGTCGTGCCGCTGCAGGAAGCGGTCGATGGGTTTCAGCACCTTCTCCGCTTCCTCGCGGTGGTAGTCCTTGATCGCGGCCGCGCCGACCAGGCTCTTCACGCGCGGCGGCATTGGGGCCTGCACGTTCAGCACGACCAGTTCGCCGTCGCCGGCGGCGAGCTCCTCGTGGTTGACCAGGTAGGCCAGCGCCTTCTTCGTGTAGCTGCTGCCGTCGGCAGCCAGGAGGATCTTCATCGCAGCACCAGCACGGGGACGGTGCCGTGCGTCAGCACATGCTGCGTCTCGCTGCCCAGGAGCAGGCGCTTGATGCCCTTGCGCCCGTGCGAGGCCATCACCACCAGGTCGCACTTGTGCTTGCGCGCGGCCGCGAGGATGGACTCGGCCACCAGGTCGGACTTGACGGTGACCGCCTTGGCGCGGACGCCGGCCTTCTCGGCGGCCTTGCTCACGGCTTCGGCCACGGCCTGGCCGCGCTCGGCCCATTCCTTCTCGATGCGCTTCACTTCGGCGTTGGTGACCGTCATCGCGCCTTCGAAGTAGGACACCGGGTAGCGCGGCACCACGTGCAGCGCCACGACTTCGGCGCCGACGCGGGAGGCGAGTTCCACGGCGCTCTGGATGGCCTTCTTCGACAGCGCGGAGCCGTCGGTGGGGACCAGGATGCGTTGGTACATTGTTTCTCCTTGCTTATGGTGGGGTCTAGCTTGGGGGAGGGCAGGCCGGTCGCGCTTGATCCACGTCAACCGCGGCGCAGCAGCGCGGACGTAGCCTTGCCGCATGCAAGCTGCGTCCCTCTCCGTCACCCCCGCCCAGGCGGTGGGCCAGGGCATGCTGGACGAGCGCAGCGAGTGGGAAACCTTCAGCCGCGCGCTGCCGGATGGAAGCTGGGAGTCCTACCTCGCCATCGAGGGCATCCACTGCCCCGGCTGCTCGCTGCTGATCGAGCAGGCGCTGGCGCCCTGTGCCGGCGTGCGCAGCGTGGAGGTGAATGGCGCGGCCGCCACCGCCCGCATCGTCTGGACGCCGGCGCAGGGCCGGCCCTCGCAGTGGCTGCGCGCGCTGCAGCGCGCGGGCTACGGCGCGCTGCCCGCCGGCGACCAGCTCGCCGCAGCCCCGCGCCGCCAGGCCCAGCGCATGCTGCTGTGGCGCTGGCTGGTGGCCGGCTTCTGCATGATGCAGGTGATGATGTACGCCGTGCCCGCCTACCTGGCCGGGCCCGGCGAGATGACGCCCGACGTCGCGGCGCTGCTGCGCTGGGCGGCCTGGCTGCTGACGCTGCCGGTGCTGCTGTTCTCCTGCCAGCCTTTCTTCGCCTCGGCCTGGCGCGACCTGCGCGCGCGCCGCATCGGCATGGACGTGCCGGTGGCGCTGGGCATCGCGATCGCCTTCGGCGCCAGCACCTCCGCCACCTTCGACCCGCGCTCGGGCCTGGGCGGCGAGGTCTGGTACGACTCGGTGACGATGTTCGTCTTCTTCCTGCTCTCCGGCCGCCTGCTGGAGCAGCGCCTGCGCAATCGCACGGCCGGCGCGCTGGAGGCGCTATTGCGGCGCCTGCCCGAGACGGTGGAGCGGCTGCTGGCCGACGGCGGCACCGAGACGGTGGCCGTGCGGCAACTGCGCGCGGGCGACCGCGTGCGCGTGCGCGCCGGCGAGATGGTCCCGGCCGACGGCCGCGTGCTGGAAGGCCGGAGCCAGGTCGACGAGGCGCTGCTGACGGGCGAATCGACGCCGCTCGCGCGCGCCGCCGGCGACGCGGTGGTTGCGGGCAGCCACAACCTGGCCGGCTCGCTGGTGGTGGCCGTGGAGCGCACCGGCGCGGACACGCGCTATGCGGAGATCGCCGCGCTGATGGAGCGCGCTTCGGTGGAGAAGCCGGCGATGGCGCGGCTGGCCGACCGCATTGCGTCACCTTTCCTGGCCGGCGTGCTGCTGGCCGCGGCGGGCGCGGCGCTGTGGTGGTGGCCTCAGCGTCCCAGCCATGCGCTGGCCGTCGCCGTGGCGGTGCTGATCGTCACCTGCCCGTGCGCGCTGTCGCTCGCCACCCCGGCGGCCACCTTGGCCGCGGCCGGCGCGCTGGCGCGGCGCGGCGTGCTGGTGCGCGGGCTGGAGGCGCTGGAGAGCGGGGCGGCGATCGACACGGTGGTGTTCGACAAGACGGGCACCTTGACCCTGGACCGGATGGCGGTGGGGGCGGTGCGGGTGCGCACGGGTGTTTCCGAAGACGAGGCGCTTCGGTTGGCAGCGGCGCTAGCCAGGCATTCGCTGCACCCGGTGTCGCGAGCGATCGCGGCGGCGGCGGTGGGTGGAGAACAGGCGGTCGACGTGCAGGAGCGGGCGGGCGAGGGCGTGGAAGGCAGCGTCGGCGGACGTGTCCTGCGACTGGGTTCCGCGGAGTTTTGCGGGAGCCAGGATCCGGCAGGCGTGCATCTCGCCGACGAACACGGCTGGCTCGCCAGCTTCCAGCTCGAAGAAGCGCTGCGCCCCGGTGCCCGCGAAGCGGTGCAGGCCTTGCAGGCCATGGGCCTGCAGGTGGAGATCCTCTCCGGCGACCAGCCGCAGGCCGTGCAGCAGCTCGCCGAGCGCGCCGGCATCGCCGCCTGGCGCGCTGGCCAGTCGCCGCAGGACAAGCTCGATCGCGTCGCCGGCCTGCAGCGCGCCGGCCGGCGCGTGGCCATGGTGGGCGACGGCATGAACGACGGCCCCGTGCTGGCCCGCGCCGACCTGTCGGTGGCGCTGGGGCAGGGTGTGCCGGTGGCGCAGGCGCGCGCCGATTTCATCGTGCAGGGCGGCCGGCTGGACCCGCTGCCGCAGCTGCTGCGGCAGGCCCGCCGCACCCGCGCGGTGGTGCGCCAGAACCTGGCCTGGGCCGCGGCCTACAACGTGGTGTGCGTGCCGCTGGCGCTGGCGGGAATGATGCCGCCGTGGCTGGCGGGGCTGGGGATGGCGGCGAGTTCGCTGTTCGTCGTGGCGAACGCGGCGCGATTGGGCGTCGTTCAGGGCATGGATTGCGGGTCGAGCCCGCAATGACAAGGTAGCAGCATGGACATCCTCTTCATCCTCATCCCCCTCTCCGTCGTCCTGGCGCTGGCGATCCTGGTCGCCCTCGGTTGGGCGGTGTGGCGTGGCCAGTTCGACTCGGTGGAGGCCGAGGGGGAGCGCATTCTGCACAGCGATTGATTTCCATCAAGCGGCCCGGGCGGGGCGCCCGGGACACTGTCCACCATCACAAGAAAGTGTTCCATGACCGATCCAACCGTCCCCGCAGCGAGCTACAGCGACACCGTTGTCAGGCAGTTCTCGCTTGCGGCCGTGCTCTGGGGCGTGGTGGGCATGCTCGTCGGCGTGTTCATCGCGGCCCAGCTCGCCTGGCCCGAACTCAATTTCGGCATTCCCTGGCTGTCCTACGGGCGCCTGCGCCCGCTGCACACCAACGCGGTGATCTTCGCCTTCGGCGGCTGCGCGCTGTTCGCCACCAGCTACTACGTGGTGCAGCGCACCTCGCACGTGCCGCTGTTCGCTCCCAAGCTGGCCGCCTTCAGCTTCTGGGGCTGGCAGGCCGTCATCGTGGCCGCCGCCATCAGCCTGCCCCTGGGCTACACCACGAGCAAGGAGTACGCCGAACTCGAATGGCCGATCGACATCCTGATCACGCTGGTGTGGGTGTCGTATGCCATCGTGTTCTTCGGCACCCTGGGCAAGCGCAAGGTCAAGCACATCTACGTGGCCAACTGGTTCTTCGGCGCCTTCATCCTGGCCGTCGCGCTGCTGCACGTGGTGAACAGCGCGGAGGTCCCGGCCGGCTGGATGAAGTCCTACTCCGCCTATGCGGGCGTGCAGGACGCGATGGTGCAGTGGTGGTACGGCCATAACGCGGTGGGCTTCTTCCTCACCGCTGGCTTCCTGGGGATGATGTACTACTTCATCCCGAAGCAGGCCGAGCGCCCGATCTACAGCTACCGCCTGTCCATCGTCCACTTCTGGGCGCTGATCTTCACCTACATGTGGGCGGGCCCGCACCACCTGCACTACACCGCGCTGCCGGACTGGACCCAGTCGCTGGGCATGGTGTTCTCGCTGATCCTGCTGGCGCCCAGCTGGGGCGGGATGATCAACGGCATCATGACCCTCTCGGGCGCCTGGCACAAGCTGCGCGACGACCCGGTGCTGCGCTTCCTGATCGTGTCGCTGTCCTTCTACGGCATGAGCACCTTCGAGGGCCCGATGATGTCCGTGAAGACGGTCAACGCGCTGTCCCACTACACCGACTGGACCATCGGCCACGTGCACTCCGGCGCGCTGGGCTGGGTGGGCCTGATCACGATGGGCTCGCTGTACTACCTGATCCCGCGCCTGTTCGGCCAGAAGAAGATGTACTCGGTGCCGGCGATCGAGCTGCACTTCTGGATCTCCACGCTCGGCATCGTGCTGTACATCGCCGCGATGTGGATCGCCGGCGTGATGCAGGGCCTGATGTGGCGCGCGGTCAATGCCGACGGCACGCTCACCTACACCTTCGTCGAGAGCGTGAAGGCCACCTATCCCTTCTACGTGATCCGCGTCCTCGGCGGCCTGATGTACCTGGTGGGCATGCTGGTGATGGCCTGGAACACCTGGATGACCGTGATCAACGGCCGCGCCGTGCGCGTCACCGTCCCCGCCGTTGCCGCCGCCCACGCCTGAACGAGAAAGAAGTTTCATCATGAGCGACAACGCCGTCCCGACCTTCTCCCACGAGAAGATCGAAACCAGCAACTTCCTGCTGATCGTGCTGATCCTGCTCGTGGTCGCCATCGGCGGCCTGGTGGAGATCGTGCCCCTGTTCTTCCAGAAGTCGACCACCGAGCCGATCGCGGGCCTGAAGCCCTACACCGCGCTGCAGCTGGCCGGCCGCGACATCTACCAGCGCGAGGGCTGCTACAACTGCCACTCGCAGATGATCCGGCCCTTCCGCGCCGAGACGCTGCGCTACGGCCACTACTCGGTGGCGGGCGAGTTCGTCTACGACCACCCGTTCCAGTGGGGCAGCAAGCGCACCGGCCCCGACCTGCACCGCGTGGGCGGCCGCTACAGCGACGAGTGGCACCGCATCCACCTGCACAACCCGCGCGACGTGGTGCCGGAGTCGAACATGCCCGCCTACCCCTGGCTGGAGCAGAACGCCGCCGACGCCTCCACCATCTCGGCCCACATGCGGGCACTGCGCGTGGTGGGCGTGCCCTACACCGACGACGAGATCGCCAAGGCGCCTGCGGAGCTGAAGGGCAAGACGGAGCAGGACGCGCTGATCGCGTACCTGCAATCCCTTGGACGCTTGTTGAAGTAGGAGGAGAACATGGACGTCACCACGCTGCGCATCATCGCCACGGTCGCCTCCTTCGTGACCTTCGTCGGCATCATGGCCTGGGCCTGGGCCCGCAGGAACCGCGCTGCCTTCGAGGAAGCCGGCCGCATCCCCTTCGACCAGGACTGAGGACCCCATGAGCGATTTCGAGAATTCATTCTGGTCGATCTACGTCACCGGCTTCGCGCTGGCCGGCATCATCGGCTGCCTGGTGCTGCTCTGGATCAGCGGCCGCAAGAAGGTGGCGCCGCGCGCCGACAACACCACCGGCCACGTCTGGGACGAGGACCTGACCGAGATGAACAACCCGCTGCCCATGTGGTGGGTGGGCCTGTTCATCATCACGGTGGTGTTCGCGCTGCTGTACCTGGTGGCCTTCCCCGGCCTCGGGTCCTATCCGGGCCGCCTGCACTGGACGACCGAGGGCGAGTACACGGCCGAACTGGTCAAGGCGGACAAGGAACTGCAGCCGCTGTACGCGCAGTTCACGGCGAAGACCCCCGAGGCGCTGGCGGGCGACCCCAATGCCATGGCGGTGGGCGAGCGGCTGTTCATGAACAACTGCGCGCAGTGCCACGGCTCGGACGCGCGCGGCAGCAAGGGCTTCCCGAACCTGACCGACAACGACTGGCTGCATGGCGGCACGCCGGACAAGATCATCGAGACCATCACCAAGGGCCGCATCGGCCAGATGCCGCCCATGGCGGCGGCGGTGGGCACGCCCGACGACGTGAAGAACGTGGCGAACTACGTGCTGTCGCTCTCCGGCAGCCCGCACGACTCGCTGCGCGCCCAGCTGGGCAAGAGCAAGTTCACGGCCTGCGCGGCCTGCCACGGCGCCGACGGCAAGGGCAACCAGATGATCGGCGCGCCCAACCTCACCGACGACATCTGGCTGCACGGCTGGGGCGAGCAGGCGGTCATCGCGATGATCCAGAACGGCAAGACCAACGAAATGCCGGCCTGGGAACACAAGCTGACCGAACCGCAGATCAAGGTGCTGGCCAGCTACGTGTGGGGCCTTTCGCACCGGCCGGCGAAGCCCTGATTCGCCATCCCCAGGGAGGGGCGCGCGAGCGCCCCTTTTTCATTGGCGCAACTGACGAATGTCAATTGGCCCCCCGGTGGCGCGGCCGATCATCGACCTAGCCATGAAAGTCATCCCCATCCAGCCCGTCCCCGCCGAAGAGGAGGGCGGGGCGCTCTACGTTTCCGAGAAGAAGGTCTATCCGCGTGCCGTCACCGGCCGCTTCGCCCGCTGGCGCTGGGCCTTCGTCGCCCTCACGCAGGTCATCTTCTATGGCCTGCCCTGGCTGCAGTGGGGCGACCGCCAGGCGGTGCTGTTCGACCTGGGCGCGCGCCGCTTCTACCTGTTCGGCTACGTGCTGTACCCGCAGGACTTCATCTACCTCACCGGCCTGCTGGTGGTCAGCGCGCTGTCGCTGTTCCTCTTCACCGCGATCGCGGGGCGCCTGTGGTGCGGCTTCACCTGCCCGCAGACGGTGTACACCGAGATGTTCCTGTGGATCGAGCGCAAGGTCGAAGGCGACCGCATGGCCCGCATGAAGCTCGATGCGGCGCCCATGTCGCTGGAGAAGCTGGTCAAGAAGTGGTTCAAGCACCTGCTGTGGGGCGGCCTCGCCATGTGGACCGGCTTCACCTTCGTCGGCTACTTCACGCCCATCACCGAGCTGGGCATGGAGTTCCTGCAGACGCGCATGGGATCGTGGGAGGTGTTCTGGGTGTTCTTCTACGCCATCGCCACCTACGGCAACGCCGGCTTCATGCGCGAGCAGGTCTGCAAGTACATGTGCCCCTATGCGCGCTTCCAGAGCGCCATGTTCGACGGCGACACCCTGACGGTGAGCTACGACGCCGCCCGCGGCGAGCCGCGCGGCACCCGCGGCCGCAAGGAAGACTACAAGGCCAAGGGGCTGGGCAGCTGCATCGACTGCGAGCTGTGCGTGCAGGTCTGCCCCACCGGCATCGACATCCGCAACGGCCTGCAGTACGAGTGCATCGGCTGCGCCGGCTGCATCGACGTGTGCAACGGCGTGATGGACAAGATGAACTATCCGCGCGGCCTGATCCGCTTCACCACGCAGAACGCGCTGGAACACGGCGGCCAGGGCGACGTCAGGGAGGCCAGTGCCATCTGGCGCCGCGTGCTGCGGCCACGCGTGCTGGTGTACGCCGCCGTGCTCGCTGCGCTGACGGCGGGCCTGATGTTCAGCCTGGCGCTGCGCACGCCGCTGAAAGTGGACGTGGTGCGCGATCGCGCGGCGCTGGCCCGCATCGTGGCCGGCGGCAAGCTGGAGAACGTCTACCGCCTGCAGCTGATGAACGCCACCGAGAAGACGCAGCGCTACGTCATCACCGCCGAAGGCCTGGCGGGCCTGCTCGTCGCCTCCGAGGCGGAGGTTGAAGTCGGCCCCGCCGAATCGCGCTGGGTGCCGGTGCGGCTGCAGATCCCCTACGGGTCGGTCGCCGCGGGTTCGCATCCGATCCACTTCGTGGTGAAGCAGGCGGATGGCACGGTGGTCGTGCACGAGAAGTCGGTGTTCCTGGTTCCACGTTGAGGAGAGACGCATGGCGAACAATGAAAAGCCCTGGTGGAAGTTCGGCCACGTGTGGCTGGTGATCTCGGGCCCCGCCGTGGTGGTGGTCGCCGGCTTCGTGACCTTGTGGCTCGCGATCCGCACGCCCGACCCGGTGATCGAGGCCGACTACTACGTCCGCGGCCTGGAGATCAACAAGACGCTGAAGGCGCAGGGCAAGGCCCTGCTGCCCGCGGAGAAGGGCCGCAACCACGCCGCCACGCCGGCGGAAGAATGAGGGGACCGACCATGGCCGCGAGACTCATGTGGATCACCTGGCCGGCTTTCCTCGCCGCCTGCGTGCTGGAAATGCTGGTGTTCGCGCTGGTCGACCCGAGCGACCTGGCCTGGTCCGGGCAGGCGCTGAACTGGTCGCGGCAGGCCGTGTACACGTCGGCCTTCTTCGCTTTCTGGGCGGTGAGCCTGGGCGCCTGCTGGCTCACCACGGTGCTGCGCATGACGCCGCAGGAAGTGAACGACGCCTGTCCCTACGCGCCGGACCAGCGTCCCGAAGGCTGCCCGGGCCGTTAGGCCCGTTCGGCTAGGCCTTTCGATTTCAGCCGCGAACGCCCCTCGCGGCAACCCGTCTCTGCAGTAGGCAGCGTCCTACCCGCGAATGCGGGTGGCACTGTCGAACCCGCTACCCCTGCAAATCCAACATCCGGTTCGAGTTTGAAACACACAGGTTGATACAGGCGTCACCGCCGTATCGCCGGGTCCGCGGGAACTTCGTCCCGCGTCCCCCGGCACCGAAGCGATCGGCCTGTGTGTAAGCAGACGTGCAGGCGACGTACGCAACGCGTTACGAACCGCCCCGAGTGGTAACGGGAAGCCGGGCAATCCAGCCGGCGCGGAAGGGAGGCGGCGTTGGACCAACGTCTCGTGGGTATCGTGTGCGGCACCAGGCCGGAGATCATCAAGCTCGCTCCGGTCTACCACGCACTGAGGCAGCACCAGGAACTCTGCGTGCTGTGGGTCCACACCGGCCAGCACGACGCCATGGCGGCGGACATGCTGCGCTGCTTCGGCATCGTGCCGGACGTGCACCTCTGCCGCAAGGGCACTTCCCTCGAACAGTTCAGCGTCGACTGCCGCTCGCAGCTCGATGACCTGATGGCGCGGCAGCGCTGGGACCTCTGCATCGTCCAGGGCGACACCGAAAGCGCCTTCCTCGGCGCGCTGGCCGCCTTCTACCGCCGCGTGCCGGTCGGCCACGTCGAGGCGGGGCTGCGCACCTACAACCTCGAGCGTCCCTTCCCCGAGGAAGGCCTGCGCCAGATGATCAGCCGCATCGCCTGCATGCACTGGGCGCCCACCGAGCGGGCGCGCGAGGCGCTGCTGCGCGAAGGCATCCCGGCGCAGCAGATCGAGCTGACGGGCAACACGGTGGTCGACGCGCAGCAGTGGATCTGCGAGCGCCATGGCCTGCGCCGCGAAGGCCCGGCCACCAGCGGCCACATCCTCGTCACCGCCCACCGGCGCGAGAACTGGGGCGACGAGATGGAACAGACCTTCCACGCGGTCGCCGACATCGCGCGCGCCCATCCGCAGCTGAAGGTGCTGTTCCCGGTCCACCTCAACCCGGTCGTGCAGCGGCCCGCGCACGCCATCCTGCAAGGCCTGGCCAACGTGCAGCTGGTGGCGCCGCTGGACTACCTGGGCATGCAGCAGGCGCTGGTCAATGCGCAACTGCTGCTCACCGACTCCGGCGGCCTGCAGGAAGAGGCGCCCACCTTCGGCGTGCCCACGCTGGTGCTGCGGCACGAGACCGAGCGGCCCGAGGCCGTGGAGGCCGGCTGTGCCCGCCTCGTGGGCCCGAAGCGCGAAGCCATCGTGCGCGAAGCCACGCGCCTGCTCGACGAACCCGCCGCGGCGGCAGCCATG
Organism: Ramlibacter agri; assembly: GCF_012927085.1. Taxonomy (NCBI): domain Bacteria; kingdom Pseudomonadati; phylum Pseudomonadota; class Betaproteobacteria; order Burkholderiales; family Comamonadaceae; genus Ramlibacter; species Ramlibacter agri. The sequence goes on from NZ_JABBFX010000001.1 coordinate 3,245,726, forward strand.
CGCCGCGTCGCCAATCCCTTCGGCGACGGCCAGGCCTCGCGGCGCATCGCCCAAGCGGTGATGGCCCGCGTGGCGCCCGTGGCCGAAGTCGCCACCGACCTGGCCGCCCTGGCGGCCTGAACCCCAGGAGCCGATCCGATGAAATTCACCGTTGTCCGCTCCGCCGCCTGCTCCGCCCTGCTGGTGGCGGGGACGGCTGGCTCGCTCGCGCACGCAGCCGTCACGCCGCCGCCGCTGCCCCTGGGCTCGGCGATGGCGCGGCCCGAACCGGGCCTGAACGAGCCGGAGCGCAAGCGCTACGTGCGCGCGCACCACGACAAATTGCACTACCGCCGCGACTACACCAAGGACGACAGCGTCTACGGGATGCAGCAGTTCCCGCAGGCGGCCGCGCCCGGTGCGGTGGCGCCTGGCGCCTCCGCCGGCGCCGGCGCCGGCGGCGCGGTGCAGGGAGGCGCGGGCACCGGCCCGGCGCGCGAGAAGACGGACCGCGGCGCGAGCTCGTGGTTCTACGGCACCAACAAGAAGTGAGAAGAACGCCATGAAGAAGCTTTACCTGTTCCTGCTGGCCCTGGTCATGGCCGCCTGCGCCGCGATCGCGGTTGCGCCCGTGTTCGCGCAGCCGGCGCAGAACTTCGACCTCGACAAGCCGAAGCTGCAGAAGCTGGTCAACCAGGTGAAGGACCCGAACCAGCGCGCGCAGCTGCAGGCGCTGCTCGACTCGTTGCCCAAGAACCTGAACCGCGCGCAGCTGCAGGCGGTCGCGCTGCAGCTGACGAAGATCATGGAAAGCGGCAGCACCAGCAGCAACCCCGGCGGCACCGCGCCGGGCGCCTCGCCCAGGGTGCTGGCGCTGTACGACGCGCCGGTCGGCACGCAGTGGGACAAGCTGGGTTTCGGCTACGCCATCATGCTGCGCAACCTGCTGGGCCACTTCAATGCGCAGGTGGACCTGATGCCGGTGTCGCAGTATCAGGCCGGCGCGCTGGAAGGCTACGACGCCACTTTCTACCTCGGCGCGATCTATGACAACCCGATCCCCGACGCCTTCCTCGCCGACGCGTCCACCAGCACCAAGCCGCTGGTCTGGTTCAAGTACAACCTGTGGCAGCTGGCCTGGAACACGGCCTACACCTTCCAGGCGAACACCGGCATCCAGTACATGGGCCTGAAGGGCATGAACGCCACGCCCTCGTCGGCCAACCCGAACCCGGGCTTCTTCGACACCGTCAAGTACAAGAACCTGGACTTCACCAAGTACTACGCGTACGACGCCGGCCACAACACCATCAACGCCGACCCCGACCTCGGCTGGGCCCAGGTGGCCGACGCCACCAAGGCCACGGCGGTGGTGAACGTCGCCAACGCGAAGACCGGCGAGCAGCTGCCCTACGTGCTGCGCTCGGGCAACTTCTGGTACGTGGCCGACCTGCCGTTCTCCTTCATCGGCCCGCGCGACCGCTACCTGGTGTTCGCCGACCTGCTGCACGACATGCTGGGCATCCAGCATGCCGAGAGCCACCGCGCGATGGTCCGCCTGGAAGACGTGGGTGCGCTGGTCAGCGTGGATTCGATGAAGAAGCTGTCGGATTACCTGGCCGGCAGGCACGTGCCGTTCTCGGTGGCCACGATCCCGCACTACGTCGACGCGCTGGGCGCCTACAACGGCGGAACGCCGCAGACGATTCCGCTGTCACAGGCCACCAACCTGAAGAAGTCGCTGGACTACGCGCTCAGGAAGGGCGGCGAGATCGTCATGCACGGCTACACCCACCAGTATGGGACCATGCGCAACCCGAACACCGGCGTGTCGGGCGACGACTATGAATTCTGGAACATCGTCGACAACGTGCCGGTGCCGGAAGACTCCACCAGCTGGGCGCTGGGCCGCCTGAACAGCGGCTTGGCCGAACTGCGCGCCAACGGCTACAACAACGTGCAGGCCTGGGAGATGCCGCACTACCAGGGCTCCGCGCTCTCGAACAAGGCGGTGCCGCAGCTGTTCACCACCACCTACCAGCGCGTCGTCTACTACACCGCCGACAAGCCGGACTTCTATGCGGCGGTGGCCAAGGACTTCGCGGTGGGGCAGATCTTCCCCTACATCGTGTCCAAGGACTACTACGGCCAGCGCATCCTGCCGGAGAGCCTGGGCAACATCGAGTACGACATCCACACGATCGACCCGACCTCCAACTACAACTACACGGCGGACGACATCCTGGCCAACGCGAAGTACGCGCTCGCGGTGCGCGACGGCTTCGCCTCCTATTTCTTCCACCCCTTCTGGCTTGAGCCTGACCTCGGCGTGCCCGGCTTCGAGGACTTCAAGAAGACCGTCGAGGGGATCACCCAGCTGGGCTTCACCTGGGTTGCGCCCAGCGCGCTGCGCTGAGATCCGGCCCGCCATGCATTCGACAACGAGGTACTCCATGGAACTCCACCGTTTCCTGCCTGCGGCCGCGCTGGCGGCCCTGTGCCTGCTGCCAGCGCTGGGAACGGCGCAGACGCCGCAGCTGCGCACGTCCGACCAGGTGACGACGCAGAACGCGCCGCCGCCCACCACCCCGGTGTTCAAGCCCGCCGAAAACTCCGGCGCGTGGGTGCCGCGCACCGTGACCTTCGCCGACCTGGGCTTCACCGAGCCCGTGGTGCTCGGCTACCCGGACACGGTGAAGGAGATCTACCTGCCGGTGCCGCCCAACATCGACCTCACGGGCGCGCAGCTGCAGCTGAACGCGAGCTACGTGCGCGCCGATGGCGGCCGCACGACGCTGATCTACGCGATCGATGGCGCACCGGTGGTGGCCAACGGCCTGACCGCGGACCGCGGTGACGCGAGCGCCACGCTGCCCATCGACGGCAAGCCGCGGCCCAGTGGCTTCGTGCGCCTCAACGTCGACTGGCGCACGGCCGTCGCCCGCGAGAACACCTGCGCCGACTCCCGCACGCCGGGCAACATCCTGCGAATCGAGCCCACCAGCAAGTTCGTCTTCAAGTACGACGGCTCGGCCATCCGCGACCTGGCCACGGCCTGGTCCTCGCTGCCGCCGATGCCGACGATCCTGATCTCGTCGAACAAGCTGTCGCCCGAGAGCTATGACGCCGCCTGGCGTGTCGGCGTCGCGCTGGAACGCGCCGGCAAGCGGCCGCAGATCCGCACGGCCGACGGCTCGGCCCCGCCGCCCGCGTTGCCGCAGGGCACCGGCGGCAACACGGCGCTCACGCCGCCGTCGAACGAGCCCGACATCGTCATCGCCGACAGCGCCTCGAAGCAGCCGGTGGGCTCGCACGAGATCAAGCTGGGCAACGTCAATGGCCGGCCGGTGATCCTGGTCGCGCCGGACGCCGGCGCGCAGGCGGCGGGCATCTTCACGCAGATCTGGCAGCAGGCCGCGGCCGGCAGCGACCTGCACGTGAGCGCGGTGGAGCAGCCGAAGAGCGACTCCAACGCCGTCTCGCTGCAATACCTCGGCGCCAAGCCGGCCAGCTTCGACGTGCTGTCGCATGCCGACTGGAACGCCAGCTTCGACATCGGCTCCGTCGCTGCCGACGGCAAGGGCCCCGGCACGCTGGTGATCGACGTCGCCGCCTCGCCCAGCGCCGCGCGCACGCCGCCCGTGGTCTCGGTCTTCATGAACGAAGTGCTGCTCGGCGCCAAGGAGATGGAAGCCACCGGCAAGCGCGAGCGCATCGTCGCGCCGGTGCCGCGCTACGCGCTGCAGACCCGCAACACGATCCGCGTGTCCTTCGTGCGCCAGCTCGCTTCCGACCGCTGCCGCGAGACGCCCGAGCCGTACCCGGTCTCGGTGCTGCCCTCCAGCCACATGCTGCTGGACAAGATCGAGGCGGCCAGCGACTTCACCGGCCTGATGGCCAAGTTCGCCGGCGGCGGCACGCTGCTGGTCCCGCAATCGCACATGAACGACGCCGCCGGCACGCTGCCGCGCGTCATCCGCCTCGCTTCCGCCACCGGCCTGTCGCCGATGAAAGCGAAGTTCACGCCGGTGGCCGACGGTTCGCAGCCGAAGGTCGACGGACCGTACCTGGCGGTCGACGTGATGCCCAAGGACGTGGCCGACAGCGGCGTCAAGCCGGAGAAGGACCGCCTGTTCCTGGCCGGCAGCAAGGACCATCCGCTGCTCGACGTGCGCGGCCTGAACCGCGTCGGCGTGCTCGAGGTCTTCGGCAAGGGCGACAACGTCGGCGCGGTGTACCGCACCATGGGCGACCAGCCGCCGGCGATGACGAAGCCCATCGCGCTGTCCAGCGGCAACCTGGCCATCATGGGCAACAACGGCCTGCGCACCGAGGTGAACACCAACGATCCCTCGGGGCAGGGCATCATGAAGGAAGCGCGCCCGGGCCTGTTCGAGCGCGGCTACTGGTGGCTGCTGCCGCTGGTGATCGTGGCCCTGTTCATCGGCCTGCTGGTGTTCGCCAGCCGCATGCGCCGCCGCAACAACCTGCATGGCGACCGTTAAGCAGTAGGAGAGCCGCGAGATGAATTGGGACCTGATGATCGCCGAGTACAACTCGGGCCTGGAGGTGCTCGCGGCCATCCTGGCGCTGGTGATCTTCGTCTCCTCGCTGGACGACCTGTTCATCGACCTGTGGTACTGGGGGCGGCGGATCGTCCGCCGCGCCAAGGTGGAGCGCAACCCGCACTACAAGCGCCTGACGGTGGAGCAGTTGCGCGACCGCGAGGAACAGCCGTTGGCGTTGATGATCCCGGCCTGGCAGGAGAGCGACGTCATCGCGTCGATGGTGCAGAACATGGTGGAGGTGCTGGAGTACCGCAACTACCGCGTCTTCATCGGCACCTATCCGAACGACCAGGCCACCATCGACGAAGCGGAGAAGATGGCGCGCCGCTTCCCACAGGTGCAGCGCGTGCAGGTGCCGCACCCCGGGCCCACCTGCAAGGCCGACTGCCTGAACGCGGTGGTGGCGGCGATCTTCGACCACGAGCGCGAGCACGACATGGAGTTCGCCGGCGTGATCCTGCACGACAGCGAGGACGTGCTGCATCCGCTGGAGCTGCGCTTCTTCAACTACCTGCTGCCACGCAAGGACATGATCCAGCTGCCCGTCGCTTCGCTGGAGCGCGAGTGGTACGAGCTGGTGGCCGGCACCTACATGGACGAGTTCGCCGAGAGCCACGCCAAGGAGATGGTGGTGCGCGAGAGCGTGTCGGGCATGGTGCCCAGCGCCGGCGTCGGCACCTGCTTCTCGCGCAAGGCGCTGATGGGCCTGGTGGGCGCGACGCGCAACAAGCCCTTCAACATCGACAGCCTCACCGAGGACTACGACGTCGGCATGCGCCTGGCGCAGATGGGCATGACCTCCATCTTCGGCGTCTTCCCCGTCACCTTCCACGTCAGCCGCACCTCGTGGACCAGCAGGAAGCGCCACGAGCTGCTGCTGCAGATGCCGCTGTGCGTGCGCGAGTATTTCCCGGACCAGTTCCGCGCGGCCTACCGGCAGAAGGCGCGCTGGGTGCTGGGCATCGGCTTGCAGAGCTGGGAGCAGATCAAGTGGCGCGGCAACAGCCTGGCCTCGCGCTACCTGCTGCTGCACGACCGCAAGGGCGTGCTGACCTCGTTCGTCAGCATCTTCGCGTACATCCTGGTCGCGCACTTCATCATCTTCCACGTCGGACTCGCCACGGGATGGTGGCATGCGTACTATCCTTCGCTGTTCCAGGACGGCAGCATCTGGCGCAAGATGATCTACATCAACGCGTTCTTCCTCGCGTGGCGCGCGGCGCACCGGGTGTACTTCACCACCGAGCTGTACGGCTGGGAACACGGGCTGATGGCGCTGCCGCGCATGGTGGTGGGCAACTTCGTCAACTGCATGGCGGTGGCACGCGCCTGGAAGATGTACCTGTCCTACCTGTTCAAGGGCACGCGCCTCGCGTGGGACAAGACGGCCCACGAATTCCCGAGCAGCGCGCAGCTCGCGCGCCGGCGCCAGCGCCTCGGCGAGCTGCTGCAGTCGTGGAACGCGGTGGAGCCCGCCGCGCTGGAGCGCGCGCTGGAGAAGCAGACCGACGCCGGCCTGCCGCTGGGCCGCGTGCTCGTGTCGAACGGCTGGCTGGATGAAGAGACGCTGGCCGAAGCCATCGCCTACCAGTCCGACCTGCCGCGCGCGCATCTCTCCGCGGATCTCGTGCGGCAACACGCCAAGGACCTGCCGGTGGAACTGGCGGTGCGGCACCGCGCCATCATGATGGGCCGCAACAAGAACAACCGGCCCATCCTGGCCGTCACCAGCCCGCTGTCGGACCAGGCGCGGACGGAGATCACGCAGGCGGTCGGCCAGGAGCCGGTGCAGCGCATCGCGCGCGAAGGCGAGCTCGCCACCGCGCTGCGGCTGCTGCGCGAAACCGACCAGGACGCCAAGGCGCCGGCGGTGCCCAGCGGACCGTTGCTGGGCGACATGCTGATCGAGCGCGGGCTGCTGCGGCGCGACCAGTTCGAGGCCGCAATGCAGGAATACAAGCCGGCGCAGCACGGGCGCATCGGCGACTACCTGGTCGAGCGCGGCGTCATCGTCCGCGAGCGGCTCGACCAGGTGCTGCAGGAGCAGAAGGGCCTGTTCGCCCGGGCCGCGGCGCAATCGGAACAACAACAGAGGGGATTCTTCGGCAAGGCATCCATCCAACCCAGCTAGGGGAAGGACCCCGGAATCATTATGAGACAACAACAACGAAAGGCGCTGGCGCTTGCCGCTGTGCTTGCGCTTGCATCCCTCCAGGCCGACGCGCAATCCCGCGCGTCGTCACACCGCGCGCCGTCCCGCGGCGCGCAGGCCGCGCAGGCAGCGGCCGACGCCGGCTACAAGGCGTACGCGCGCCGCGATTACGCGGCCGCCGTCGAAGAGGCGCAGCGCGCCGTGCAGCTGGTGCCCAGCCGGCGCGACTGGTGGCTGCTGCTGGCGCAGGCGCAACTGGCCAGCGGCCAGGCCGACGCCGCGGAGCAGGCGATCCGCCGCGCCGAACAGATCAAGGGCGACGACACAGCGCTGGCGCGCACGCGGGCCGACCTGGCACGCGCCCGCTCGCAAGGCTATGGCGACGCCATGTACAAGGCGCTGGCCGCGAACGACGTGAAGGGCGCCATCGCCGCCGGCACGCGCGCGGTGGAGCTCGCGCCCGAGAACCCCGGCTACCGGCTGGTGCTGGTACATGCTCTGTTGCGCGACGACCGCTATGCCGAAGCCGAACGGCTGGCGGGCGAGACCGTCGCATTGCTGCCCGAGAGCGCCGCGCCGCTCGCCTTGCGCGGCTATGCACGGCAAGGCCTGGGCAAGCCGGCGGAAGCGGCGGCGGACCTCGACCGCGCGCTGCAGCAGAAGGGCTTGGGCGCCGCGGCGCAACGCCAGCTGCGGCTGCTCGCCGCCGACTTGGCGCTCGCGCAAGGCAACGGCCTGCGCGCGATGCAGGTGCTGCAGCCGCTGGCGGCCGACAACGACGTGGCGGCGCGGCGCGAGTACGCCCGCCAGCAGATGAACACGCCGGGCGGCTCGCCGTCCTTCGCGCTGCGCGCGCCCGGCATCGACTGCAGCAACGTCGCCGCGGCGCAGACCTGCACGCTGCAAGCGGCCGCCATGCCGCCCGTGCCCGGCTACGTGAACGCGACCGCCGGCTATGCCGCGATGGAGCAGCGCGATTACGCGCGGGCCCTGGAGCAGGCGCGCCTGGCGACTGCCGCCGCGCCGCAACAGCGCGACTGGCAACTGCTGCTGATGAACGCCGCGCTTGCCAACAACGACTACGCGGAAGCCGACCGCGCCGCCACCGCCGCCTTGCAACTGGCGCCGGCGCCCGACGCCAGCATCCTCGCGCAGCGGTCCACGGTGCGCCGCCGCATGGGCGACGTTGCCGGCGCGAACGCGGATGCCGAGGAGGCCTTGCGCATCGGCGGCCTGCCTGCCACCGCCGAAGCCGGCCTGCTGGCCGACCTGGGCCGCCGCAACGAGGCGCGCGCTCGCCTGGCCGCCGCTTCCGGCGAACAGTCGCAGACGCCGCAAGGCAGGCTGGACATGGCCTATCTCTCCACCCGCATCGGCGACCCCGAAGGCGCGCGCGAGTCCTTCGCGCAGGCCGATGCGGCCGGCGGGCTGCCGCCGACCTCGCTGCTCGATGCCGGCTATGCCGCCATGCACAGCAAGCACGACGCCGAGGCCGCGCACTACTTCGAGCGCGCCATCGACGCCGTCAACGGCCTGCAGCTGAAGCTGGATCCGCAGATGGTGTACGACGTGCGCCGCACGCACGCCGACCTCACGCGCAAGTGGGGCGTGCTCGCCTCGCTGACCTCGCGCAACGGCGCCGGCGTGCTGCCCGGCTTCGGCATCACCGGCGGCCCGGTGAACGAGCGCGCGACGCAGCTCGGCGCCGAGGCCTATTACCGGCCCTGGGGCTACCGCAACGGCGAGTTCGTCGAGTTCTTCGCGCGCGGCTTCATGACGGTGGACGGTGGCCAGAACAGCGGCTCCACCGGCACCGACAGCTTCGTCGGCACCGTGGGCGTGCGCTGGAAGCCGATCTCGGCGACCAACCTGATGCTGTCCTTCGGCCGCGTGTTCGGGCCGAACGTGCGCGACGACTGGCTGGGGCAGATCGGCTGGTCCTGGGACTACGGCAACGACCTGTTCGTCGACCGCAGTTCGTGGTGGACCACCTTGCTGTACGCCGAGGCGGGCCACTACTTCGAGGCCGGCACCAACTACGGCATCGCACAGGGCGAGTTCGGCCGCAGCTACCTGGTGGGCAGCAGCGGGCGCACCACCGTGTTCCCGCACATCTTCGTCGGCGCCGAATACAACTCGGACGACCCGGTGGCCAAGACGGCTGCCGGCATCGGCCCGGGCGTGCGGCTGCGGCACTGGTTCCGCGAGGACGTGTACAACGCGCCGCGTTCCTACTGGGACGTGACCTTGCAGTACCGCGCCCGGCTGACCGGCGACGACCGCATGCAGGGCCTGTACTTCAACACGCTGCTCAATTACTGAGGACCGCATGCGCCGCTTCCTTCCCGGCCTGCTGGCGGCGGCTGCGCTGCTGGCCGGCTGCGCCACGACCGTGCCCCCGATCGAGGGCGTGGTCTGGCAGATCGACAACGACAGCACGCAGCCCCAGGGCGACTGGGACAAGCTGGGCGTGCACAGCCTGCTGGTGCAATGGACGGTGGTGGACGGCCAGGCCTTCGTCAATGGCACGCCGCTGCCGGCCGGCGCGAAGCAGCCGGACTGGCGCAAGATCGCCGCCCAGCCCTGGGCGCAGGAGGTGATCGTGGGCCTGGCCGGCCGGTTCGACGAGCGCGGCGCGCGCAGCGACATCGAGGGCCTGGTGAAGCTGTCGGCGCAGGTGGCGAAGACGCCGCCGCCGGTGCACGTGGCGGGCTGGTACTTCCCGATCGAGATCGATCCGACCTGGACCGAGGCGGCCAAGCTGGGGCCGCTGCTGCAGCAGCTGCCGCGGCCGCTTTGGATCAGCGTCTACGACAGCGCCAACGTCGGCCCCAACGAGCTGGCCGACAGCCTGGCGGGCTGGCTGCCCAGTGACGTCGGCGTGTTCTTCCAGGACGGCGTCGGCGTGCAAGCGCGCGAGCCCTACGTGGCCGTCGACTACATCAAGGCCTTGCAGCGGCGGCTTGGCAAGGAGCGCGTGCGCGTGATCGCCGAGGCCTTCCGGCCGCAGGTGGGCGGCGGATTCCGCCCGGCTACACTCGATGAACTGCGGCCGCAGCTGGCCACCTACGCCGGCTACCCGATCTACCTGTTCGAAGGGCCGCGCTACGTTTCCCCGCGCCTCGTGCAGGACCTCGCAGCCCTCCAGCAGCGCAGGTAGTCTTCGTCCTACAGGGTGTGCGCTCGCCTTCTGACAGGACTGGTTTTGCAGAGCTTCTTACAGTGCGTAGGCCCATGAAAAGTCTGCTTACGCTCCCCTGCACTTTGGCGACAGCCGTGTTATTGGGGCTGCCCTGGGCAGCCGGCGCGCAAGCCCTGGGCAACATCAAGGCCGAGGCTTTCATCGGCCGGCCGCTGGAAGCGAGCCTGCCGATCACGCTGGAGGAGGGCGCCAGTCCGTGCGTGCGGGCCGAGGTGTCCTTCGGCGACAGCAAGCTGCCGCCACAACAGGTGAGCGCCACGGTGCTGGGCGCGCCCGGCGCCCAGCGCGTGCGCGTGCAGACCAGCCTGCCCATCGACGAACCGGTGGTGACGGTGGCGGTGCGCGCGGGCTGCGGCAGCAGCATGACGCGCAGCTTCACCTTGCTGCCCGAGTACCCGACCCAGGCGATGCTGGCTGACGCCGCCACGAGCCGCGTGCGGCCGCCGGCCGAAAGCAGGATGGCGGTGGCGCAGCGCGCCAGCGTGGCGCCGCTGAAGGTGAAGGCCGCCGATGGCGTGATGGCGCCGAAGCCTCTGCACGCGCCGCGTGGCATCATCAAGGCGAAGCTGCCGGCCGGCGCGCGCCTGCAGCTGGAAGCCTGGGAATCCGATCCGCAAGCGATCCTGCGCGTGAGTTCCACCTTGAGCCCGACGCAGGAAGGGGCCGGGCGGGCGACCGCGGCCCTGCTGTGGCAGGCGATCAATGCGAGCCCCGAGCAGTTGCTGCGCACCTCGGCCAACCTGCAGCAGCTGGAAGGCGAGCTCGCGCGGCTGCGGCAGGCCGCGGGCCGGACGCACGACGACGTGCTGGCGCTGCGGCACGAACTGGAGGCGCCGCAGCCCATGGTGCTGCCGGCGCAGGGTCTCAGGCTGCTGGCGCTGCTGCTGGCCCTGGGTGCTGGCACGCTGGCCATCCTGTGGTGGCGCGCGCGCCAGGGCGGGGCCGGCGAGTGGTCCGGTGTGCCACTGGGGCCCGTGTTCGCGGGTCTGGAGCCCGCGCCGGTGCAGCGCGCGGCGCAGGCTGATGCGGTGCAGCCCGCGCCGCAGGCCGAGGTGGTCGCGGCGATGCAGCCGCAGCCGGCGTCCCCCGCGCCGCTGCTGCACCGGCCCATGGCCACCTTGCTGCGGGTGGAGACGCTGGCCGCGACCTTCGACGAAGTCGACTTCCTGGCCTCGCTGGGCCTGTGGAACGACGCGATGGACGTCCTCAAGGGCTACCTCGAGGACAGCGCGGCGCCGGCGCCGCTGGCCTACTACGAGCTGATGCGCCTGTGCGTGCACCTCGACGACGTCGGCAGCCTGCAGGCGGTGCGCAAGCGCTATGCGCAGGTGTTCGGCGTCGACGCGCCGAAGTTCGAGCAGATCAACGCGCCGCTGGGCATCGAGAGCTATCCCGAGCTGGCCGGCCGCCTCACCGCGGGCTGGGGTCGGCACGACGCACTGGATTTCATCGAGCTCACGCTGTTCACCGTCGCTCCGCCCGGCAAGGCCTGCTCGCTGCAGGCCGGGCGCGACCTGCTGTTCCTGCACGACCTGGCGATGGCGGAACTGCGCGAAGGCGAGGGCGATGGCCACGCCATCGCGCCCTGGGCGAATGCGGACGACCCGCGCCACGCGCTGGACGCGATGCCCGACGTGGCCAGCCACCATCGCTTCGCGCTCGACCTGGATCTCGATCAGGATGCCGGCGACGGCGAATTGCGCGACAGCGAGGCGGCACCGCTGGCGCTGGCGCCGCGCCGCCCGGTGGTCCGGCGGCCGGAGCCCGAGTCGGAGACGACCGATTCGATGCCGCTCGCGCTCGATATCGAGGCCTTCGACGCCGCGGTGGCGACGGAGCGCCTGCGCCGCAAGTAAGGATCCGACACAGGAGGAGATGGCATGGCCCTGGTGCAGCAGGACGAGACGCGGGAGCGGGAGCGGCGGCCCTTCGTGGTGGACGCGCCGCCCGTGCGGGCGGCAAGCGGCCGCCCGGCCTGGCTCTACACCGCGGCCCTCCATCCGGCGGACGAACCGCAAAGGCTCGCGGAGCTGCGTGGCTTCGGCATCCTCGACACCGAGGCCGACGAGGACTACGACCGGCTGGTGCAACTGGCCGCCGTGCTGTGCGGCGCGCCGATGGCGGCGCTGACGCTCGTCGATGCGGACCGCCAGTGGTACAAGTCGCGCATCGGGTTGCCGGTGCCGCAGGTCGCGCGCGAGAAGTCCTTCTGCGGCCACGCGATCCTCGAGCCCGAGCGGCTGCTGGAGATCCCGGACGTGGCGCGCCTGGGTTGGGCTGACCCGCAGCCCTGGGGACCGCAGGGTCCGCTGCTGCGTTTTTATGCCGGCGTGCCGCTGCGCACGCGTGACGGCAGCGCCATCGGCACGCTGTGCGTGATGGACCAGGTGCCGCGCCGCCTGACCGAATCGCAGAAGGACGCGCTGCACAAGCTGGCGAAGGCGGTTGCCAGCCAGCTCTCGCTGCGCCGGCAGCTGCGCATCGCCACCGAGACCGACCGCCTGACGGGCCTGCCGAACTGGTTCCACTTCGAGGCCGAGTTCGACCACACGCGGCCGGCGCACGGCATCGTCTGCTTCGTGCGGCTGAAGACCATCAACCAGATCAATTCGGCGCATGGCTTCCGCGTCGCCGACTCGCTGATCAAGCAGACCGCGGAGCGCCTGCGCGGCTTCGAGGCGCAGGGTGCCTTCATCGGGCGCATCAAGCGCGGGCTGTTCATCCTGTTCTTCCCGGATGTTTCGGCGGCGGACTTCGCGCGCGAGCGCGGCCCCGAGCTGGCGGCGCGCCTGAACGCGCCCTACGAGGTGAACCAGCTGTCGCTGGTGTGCCCGGTGAACCTGGGCTTCGCGTCCTTCCCGGACGACGGCCGGACGCTGGACGAAGTGGTGAACGCGGCCGACACCGCGCTGCAGACGGCGATCGAGCGCGAGCAGGCCATGGCCTTCTTCGACCGCTCGGTGGACACGGTGCAGGGCACCCACTTCCGGCTGGAGCCGCAGCTGCGGCGCGCGCTCGCGAACGACGAGTTCGTCAACTACTACCAGCCGAAGGTGGAGGTCGCGACCGGCCGCATCGTCGGCGTCGAAGCGCTGGTGCGCTGGATGGATCCGCACCGCGGCCTGGTGCCGCCGGGCGAGTTCGTGCCGGCGCTGGAGACCACGGGCTTGATCGGCGACGTCGCGCAGAAGATCATGGAGCGGGCGGTGGCCGACTGGCGCAGCTGGCGCGACGCCGGCCTGCCGGCACCGCGCATCGCCGTCAACGTGGCGGCCGCGCAGCTGCGCAATGACGACTTCGTCCCGGCCCTGCTGCGCGCGCTGGAGGCCGTGCGCGGCGATCCCGCGGCGCTGGGGCTGGAGGTGACGGAAAGCATCCTGATCTCCAACATGGAGCGCGCCATCGAGGTGCTGCAGCAGGTGCGTTCGCTGGGCGTGCCGGTGGCGATCGACGATTTCGGCACCGGCTATTCCTCGCTGGCCTACATCGTGACCTTGCCGATCGACGAACTGAAGATCGACCGCGCCTTCATCAAGAAGATCACGGCCGACGCGGCCTACGAAGGCATCGTGCGCACCTGCGTGTCGCTGGCGCGCGGGCTGAACCTGAAGGTGGTCGCCGAAGGCGTGGAAACCGAAGCCCAGGCCGCCGCGCTGCGCGCACTGGGCTGCGACCAGGCGCAGGGGTTCTTCTACAGCCCGCCGGTTCCGGCGGACCAACTGGTGCGGATGTTGAAGTCCGGGCCGCTCGGGTTGTCATCCCGGGCTTGACCCGGGATCCATGCGGCGATGGATTGCGGGTCAAGCCCGCAATGACAAAGTGCAGCTCAAGGCTTCGCGACCTTCTTCGACAGCAGGTCCCTGGCTACCGCATCCACCGTGCTCGCCGCCCATGGGTCGTCCACCACGGTGTCCGGCGTCACGCCGGCACCCTGGATCTTGTGCCCGTTCGGGGACTGCCAGTAGGCCGACGTGTACTTGATGGCCCCGATGCTCAGGGGCGTGATGGTCTGGATCGAGCCGCGGCCGAAAGTGGTGCGACCCACGACGTTCGCGCGCCGGTTGTCCTGCAAGGCGGTCGCCACGATCTCGGCTCCCGACGCAGTTGCGCCATCCACGAGAACTGTCACGGGCAGTTCGCGCAGCGCCACGGGCAGCGCCTCCAGCGGGTCGGCGCCGCCATGCCGCAGGTAGAACTCCTTGCTGGACTTGTAGACGAAGTTCGACGTGGCCGGCGCGCCCGTCATGCGGGCCACGGTGACATCGCGCGGCAGGAAGATCGATGCGATTCCGACTGCGACGTCCAGCAGGCCGCCGGGTGAAGCGCGCAGGTCGAGGATGACGGCCCGAAAGGGCTGCCGGTTCCAGGCGTCGAGCAGCGCGGTGCTGGCTTCCTGCAGCGTGCGTTCGCGGAACTGCGGAATCCGCAGGAGCGCCACGCCGGAGGGCAGCACCGTGAGCGCCGGTCCCGGCGGCGCATAAGGTTTGCGTTCGATCGTGAACTCCAGCACCTTGAGTTCGCGCTCGCGGAAAACCGTCAAGGTGAGCTTGCTGCCGGCCGCGCCGGAGAGCTGCCGCACGATCATGTGCAGGTCCAGGCCCTTGACGCGCGCCCCATCGATGGCATGCAACTGGTCGCCGAACTGCACTCCGGCTTCGGCGGCCGGTCCGTTCTCCAGGGGCGTGAGCAGGAACTGCCCGTCCCTGAGGCGCACTTCCAGCCCGGACGCGCCGGTCCGCTCAGGCGGACGCTTGAATTCGTCGAATTCCTGCTGGTCGAAATATTCGCCCGACTCGGGGTCGGCGCCCTTCAGCATGCCCTTCACGGCGGAGACGACCAGCGCCTTGTCGTCGGGACGATAGACCAGCGAGTCCTGCAGCACCTGGTATGCGGCAGCAAGCACCTGCAATTGATCGAGTGGCAGTGGCTTGCGGCTGGTTTGCGAAAAGACGCTGGTGGCGGCAAGCGCGAGCAGCGCGCCGGCGGCGGCGCGCCCCATTTGAAAGTGCATATCCCCTCCGTTCGTGTCGAGGGGATTGTCGCCGCAAGGATCCCGGGTCCAGCCCGGGATGGCCAGGTCAGACGATCTTGACCAGCTCGAAGAGAACAGTCGGCGGCAGTTCCGCCGTCAACTGCTCCCGCCCCACCTTCGGCGTCTCGAAGCGGTCGAAGCCGCTCAGGTGGAAGGACGGCAGCTCGCGCGTGATCTCCACCAGCGGGCAGCGCTCTTCGCCCCCGAGCACGTCGCGGCGGAAGGCGGCGATCTCGTCGTTGGGGATGTCCCAGGCGGTCACCAGCACGTTCGGGCGGCTGTCGGCGATCACCGTTCGGGCCTGCACGGCGCCGCTGGCCGCGACCGCGTCGATGCCCATCTTGCGCAGCGCATCGACGGCCTCGTTGCGCAAGCGCTCGTCCCGCGCCAGCACCAGCACCCAGGTGTCGCGCAGCGGCGCGGCCTGGTTGCCGGAGTCGGTCAGCTCGAGGCAGGCCATGCCCTCGGTGTTCAGGAAGGTCTTGGGGAAGTCGATCGCCAGCACCGCCACGCCGTCCTCGCGCGTGCGCGTCACCTCCAGGCCCGCGGACAGCGCGATCTGCCGCAGCAGCATCCAGTGCAGGCCGTCGTTCAAGCGGCGGCCCCGCGGCCGCACCGTCCAGCCCGCGCCGTTGGGATGCGCCTGCGCGGCCGGCGGCGGCGTCTTCACGCGCACCTTCAGCTGCGCCGGGCCGGGCCATTCCGCGGGCACCAGGGCCAGCGTCATCTCCTTGCTGAAGGACAGCGACCAGTCCAGGATCGCGTTCAGCAGGCTGATCGCCACCGGCGGGTCCAGCAGCACGTCCACCGCCTGCAGTTCCGAATGCACCGCCGCGCCGGCTGCCACGACTTCCGCGTCGCGCTCCTCCAGCACGTGCCGCACCAGCGCTGCCAGGTCCACGCGCTCGCGCGCCTGCCGGATGCGGCCGCCGGCCAGCCGCGTGATCTGCTGCGCGCGCAGGCTGGTGGCGCGCAGCTGGTGCATCGCATCGCTCAAGGCCTTGGCTTCGCTGCGGCGCAGCCGCCCCGCGCCCACCAGGTAGTTCAGTGCCCGCAGCATCAGGTTGCTGCTTTCCACAGCCTGCTCGGACAACGCCGCCACCAGGTTGGGCCATTGCTGGGCCATCGACCAGGGCGCGTTCGGATCCACCGGCGCATGGCTGCCGGAGCCGTCGGACCAGCGGCGGCCTGGGTTCGCCGGCGCGGATGGCGCTGCCGCGGGCACTTCGGCCTGCGGGCGCACCGGGTGCGCCGGTTCGGCCAGCGAGAGGACGGGCAGGTCAAGGGTCTGGGTCATGGTGATTCTCCGGTGGGCTGCGTGCCGAGTACGCTGCACTGGTGGGCGCAGTAGTCCACCAGCGCGTCGATTTCGGTCGACTTGTCGAACACCGCGTCCACGCCCAGCTGGGCGCAGCGCTTGCGGACGCTGGCGTTCACGTAGTTGCTGAAGATGATGAGCTTCTGCCCGGACCGCGCGCGCTGCACCCGCTGCACCAGCCGGATGCCGCTGCCGCCCTTGAGGAACAGGTCGATGATCATCAGGTCCCAGTCGAGCGCATGCTGCGCCAGCCAGGCCAACGCGTCTTCCTCGGTGGCGCTGCCGCCGACGACCTTGACGCAGGTCAGTTCCTCCAGCGCGCCCACCAGGTTCTCCTGGATGTCCGCGTTGTCCTCGACGACAAAGACTGCGAGTTGCACGGGAGCTCAGTTCGTTAATGTTGGTTTCGAGGTGTGAACGCATTCTGGTGCGCGCCACGGTTGACCCACTCGGAGCCGCACGCGTTTGCGTGTAGGAGCCAGCCTACCGCTTTCCCCGACGGGCTGTGCGCACAATGCGCAGGACACATGGATCCAGCGATTTCGAACAACGCGAGCGACTTGTTGCAACTGGTCGAGCGCAGCGCCTTCATCGGTTTCTGGCGGCTGGACGCGCGGCAGGGCCAGCTGCACTGGTCCGAGCAGCTCGCGCGCATGCATGGCGCGCCGCCGGGCTACACCCCCACCTTCGAGAATTCGCTGGACCACTACGCGCGCGAACACCGCGCCGAGCTGGAAGCCGCCGTGCGGCGCTGCGAGCAGGACGGCACGCCCTTCGACGTCGAGGTGCAGATCGACTCGATCGAAGGCCGCCGTACTTGGGTGCGCTGCGTGGGCCAGGCCTGGCGTGACGGCAACGGCGCCATCGCCGGCGTCGAAGGCCTGGTGCAGGAGATCGCGCCGGCCGGCTATGAGGCCGGCACGCTGATGCGGCACACGGTGAGCATGGGCGGCGCGCTGGGCAGCGGCGAAGCCTTTGCCACCATCGACCGGCAGGGCCGCATCAGCTACGCCAACGAGCAGGCCGAGCAGCTGCTGGGCCTGGACAACGAAAGCCTGCTGGGGCGCAAGATCTGGAGCTTCTTCCAGAAGCGCGTGCGCATGCAGGTGGAGGAGCACTTCCGCGTGGCGCTGGAGCAGCGCCGGACGATCGAGCTGGAGGAACTGGACGCGCAGGTGAGCCACTGGCTGGAAGTGCGCGGCTTTCCCTTCGGCGCCGGCATGGCGCTGCACTTGCGCGACGTCACTTCGCGCCGCGAGGAGCAGCGCCACCTGCGCTTGCTGGAAGGCAGCATCGCGCGCTTGAACGACATCGTGATCATCACCGAGGCCGCGCCTTTCCGCGCGCCGGGCCCGCGCATCGTGTTCGTCAACGACGCCTTCGAGCGCCGCACCGGCTACACGCGCGAGGAGGTCGTCGGCCACTCGCCACGCTTCCTGCAGGGGCCCGAGACGCAGCGGGCACAGCTCGATCGCATCCGCGCGGCGCTGGAGCAGTGGGAACGGGTGCGCGTGGACATCATCAACTACACCAAGTCCGGCGAGCCCTACTGGGTCGACCTCGACGTGTCGCCGGTGTGGGACGAACTGCGCCGCCTCACGCACTGGGTGGCGGTGGGCCGCGACATCACCGAGCGCAAGACGGCCGAAGAGAAGATCCAGTACCTGGCCTTCTACGACCCGCTCACGCAGCTGCCCAATCGCCAGAACCTGCTGGACCGCCTGAACCAGGCGGTGGGCGAGGGCGGCGGCACGGCGCACGAAGGCGCGCTGATGTTCATCGACCTGGACAACTTCAAGGTGCTGAACGACACGCTGGGCCACCAGAAGGGCGACCTGCTGCTGCAGCAGGTGGCGCGCCGCCTGCGCAACTGCGTGGCCAAGGGCGACCTGGTGGCGCGCCTGGGCGGCGACGAATTCGTGGTGCTGCTGGAGAACACGGCGGACAAGCCGCTGGAGCCGCTGACCGCGGCGCAGGCCGTCAGCCAGCGCATCCTGGAAGCGCTGGGCGAGCCCTATGTGCTGCCAGGCTACCTGCACCACAGCACCTGCAGCATCGGCGTGACCTTGTTCGGCAAGCTCCCTTCGAGCGTGAGCGAACTGTTGAAGCAGGCTGACCTGGCCATGTACCAGGCCAAGGCGGGGGGCCGCAACGCGGTGCGCTTCTTCGACCCCGAGATGCAGGCCGTGGCCAGCGCCAACGCGGCGCTGGCGGCCGACCTGCGCCAGGCCTGGCGCGAGAACCAGCTGCGCATCGAATACCAGCCGCAGGTGGACGCCGGTGGCCGCATGGTGGGCGTGGAGGCGCTACTGCGCTGGGAACACCCCACGCGCGGCACCGTGCAGCCGGCCGACTTCATCCCCACCGCCGAAGAGACATCGCTGATCATCCCCATCGGCCACTGGGTGCTGGAGGCAGCCTGCGCGCAGCTGGCGGCCTGGGCCGAGCGGCCGGACCGCCGGCACCTGTGCATCTCGGTGAACGTGAGCGTGCGCCAGTTCCGCCACCCCGAGTTCGTGAGCGAGGTGACGGCGGCGGTGCGCAAGGCCGGCGTCCCGCCCGGCCGCCTGAAGATGGAGCTGACCGAAAGCCTGCTGGCCGACGGCCTGGACGTGACGGTGGCCAAGATGCGCAACCTGAAGGACATGGGCGTGGGCCTGTCGGTGGACGACTTCGGCATCGGCTATTCCTCGCTGTCCTACCTGAAGCGGCTGCCGCTGGACGAACTGAAGATCGACCGCGAATTCGTCAAGGACATCCTCACCGACAGCAACGACGCCGCCATCGCCACCACCATCATCGGCCTGGGCCGCAGCCTGGGGCTGGAAGTGATCGCCGAAGGGGTGGAGACCGAGGAGCAGCGGGACTTTCTGGCGTCGCGCGGCTGCCACCGCTTCCAGGGCTTCCTGTACTGCCGGCCGCTGCGGCTGGCGCAGCTGGAGGCGTTTATCGATGCTTCGTCCGCTGCAGTCGCGGGAGAAGCTCCGCGCTCCGGCGCCGCCGTGTCTTAGCTTGCTTCGTTGGAACTTGTGTCGCGTGGGTGCGGCAAAGGGCTGAGGCGAAGGAAAGAGTCGGAGCTGGTGCGAACGCTATAGTGCAAGTAGCGGGGCTGCTCGCGGAGGCAACACACCACGACGCGTTGGCGGGCAGCCACGAGAACATGCGTGCGCTGCGCGACGCTGGAATCCCTGCCTTGGTGGCTGACGGCCAGATGCGCAAGCGCGACGAACGCTTGACCAGCCAGCAGAGGCATCGCGACAAACCCGACCCACTGCACGACAAGACCAAGGTGCAGGAGAAGAAGATTCGCCTGTTCCGGCCCGGTGACTTCATCGTGGACAACCAGAACAACTGCTGCATCTGCCCGGCGGGCCAGAAGCTTTACAGCAGCGGCAGCCGCTGCAGCATCAACGGGCGCTTGGCGCACAGGTACAAGGGAACCAAGGCGGGCTGCGGGCAGTGCACGATGCGCGCCCAGTGCCTGCGACATCCGGGGCGCACGCCAATCCGGCAGGTCGCGATCTTCGCCAGTGGCCCCGGCAGCGGCCACGCGGCCACGGAGCTGATGATGCGCGCGATCGACTCGGCTCGGGGCCGGGCGATCTACAGCCAACGTATTGCCACCGTGGAGCCGGTATTCGCCAACATCCGCCATACCAAACGGCTCGACCGGTTCACGCTGCGAGGCAAGGAGAAGGTCGGCACGCAGTGGCGGCTGTATTGCCTGGTGCACAACATCGAGAAGCTGGCGCGCAACGGATCAGGGGCAAACGGGCGCTGAAAGGTGCTCGAAATGCCATCAGGGCTTGCCGCAGCGTCGCGAGATGCCAGAATGCTTCCAGAAATCAGAAGCGAGCTGAAAGACGGAGGAGAGGCGATGCAGGGCACCCAGACCAGGCACCGAGGCCACCAGTGCGGTGGAAATCGGCTTTTTGCACAGCCTCGTTAGAGCCTGGAGCCATTGTGCGAATCGAACCGCTGCTTCTTTCCTTGCTCGCGGTGAGCAGTCTCCCGTGCTGGGGAGGTCAGGTCTCGCTGTGTACTGCGCAGGAGGAGTCGATCTTTTGGTGTAATTCACGAGCCAAGAGATACGAGCTCTGCGCCTCCGCAGACCTGAGCCCCACCACCGGGTACATGCAATATCGAGCCGGTGCGAACGGGAAGGTGCAGTTTGTTGTACCTCCAGATCGGCGTGGACCGGCAGGCGTGTTCAAGCTCGAGCTGCTAGCGAGGGGGACGGTTCTTTCGTTTGAGAACGGCAAGTATCTGTACGAGATCTACCAACCGATAGATGACCGCGCATCAATCGTGGTGACACCTCCCGGGAAATCGGCTGCCCCAGCCGTACTTTGCGAAGCAGATTCGGACACTCTGGATCTGACATCCACGATGCGGCGGTTCGAAGCGTTAGGCATATACAAGTGAGTTCCCCCGAGCAGCGCTCTAACTTGGCAGTCGACACGAACGTCCTATCGGCGGGCTTTCGCCAGCCTACTGTCCGCCGCTCACTTCTACGTTAAACGCGCCAGGCGTCGTGGAGACTGTTCGGACCAAAGAACCGCAGTTGCACGCGAAAGGTGTTGCATGAAGGAAGAGATGGCATGGGCCTTCATCGCCCTGCTAAAACTGGGCGTCATCTGGGTCCTGATCGGAGTCGCGGCCATCGTCGCCTGCTTCGCGGTGAAGCGCTGGTCGTTGCGGGTCGGCTTCGTGCTGGCGGCGCTGGCGAGCGTGCCGGTCTATGTGGTGATGCAGGGGTTGGTGGCGCGCAAGCAGGAGGCGGACCACTGGGCGGCCCGCCGTGCCGTGGCGGCGAAGGAGTCCGAAGCCTGGGCCAGGATCTGCCAGCTTCCGCCGGAGCTGAAAGTGCACGCCACGGTACCGAGTGCCGAAGCCGTGGACGTGCGCATCCGCCAGCCCAACGACATGTACAACCTGGATCCGCACATGCCGGCGGGCAGCAAAAAGAGCGTCTGCTGGCTGGAGCCCGAGGCAACACGCTGCACCAAGGCCCACATCGCCAACGTGCAGACTGAGTGGGTGAGCACCGCGTCCTGGTGCCAACCGGACGCCGCGGCTTACAAGCGCGACGACTGCCACGTCATGTGGAACATTTCGATGGCCGACCAGAAGCGCGAACGCATCCAGAAGGTCACGGCGGCTTACATCCTGGACGTTCACAGGCCCGAGCGCTTGTCCCCGCTGATTGAGCGCTTCCGCGTGACCGTGCTGGATGAGAAGACCAACACGCTGCTGGCCGAGGCCGTGATCCACCAGAAGTCCTGGCTGGGCGACATTCAGCGCCCGCCCGGCACGGAGAACGAGGCGCGGCATTGCCCAGACCGCGACGAGGCGATCGGGAAGATGCTGGAAGGGGTGTTTCCGGGCGCGGCGCGCTAGGTTGCCTACACCGGCACCATCTTCAACGGTGTCGTGACCACGGCGCGCGGCAGGCGCAGGATGATGACCGCGCCGTTGCGCGCGATCTCCACGCCTTCCTCCGCGGCCAGCGCCTGCACTTCCAGCCAGGACAGCGGCGCGTCGCCGGAGTCGTGCAGCTGCGTGAACACGCCTTCGGGTTGCGGCTGGTACTCCACCTGCAGCACGGCCTGCGCCGACGCATGCTCGGTGCGCACCACCACCTCGCCAGGCGCGGGGGCCGCGTCGACCAGCGCGAAGATGGCGCCGGGCAGCAGGAAGCGCAGCGCGAAGCGCGACACCTCGAAGTCGCCGTCGGCCAGTTCGGAACGCAGGTCGAAGCCGCGGAAGTTGAGGCTGGTGGACAGCAGCCGCACGCTTTCGGCAACGCCGTCACGCAGGGCCACCGCATCGTCCTCCGCCGGCTGCATCCAGGTGGAGACGTCGACGCAAGTGGCGACGGCCTGACGCGACAGCCGGTTCAGCTTGGAGACGATGCCCTGCAGGTCGTCGGGGTTGACGGAGCCGCGCTCCAGGCGCGCGCTCAGCGCCTCGGCCATCATGCCCAGCGACTGCAGCGGAACCACCATGTCGTGGCGCAGCGGCGGCGCCAGCCGCCGCAGGATGTCGTGGCGGGCCGCGCGGGCCAGGCTGCGCTGCCGCGGGGCCAGGGCGTCCGGGACGGCGGTCGGCGCGGCGGCGGGGGTGGCGACGGGGTCTTCGAGGGCCAACACTGGTTACTTCAAAGTTCAGGTTCCGTGCGAGTCTGTGGCGCGGCCCTGGGCCCTTTTGTCAGGCCCGCCCGGGCGGGGGTGTAGGACCACGTCGGCGGCCGGCAGCGGCGCCCTGGCAACGGGCCAGCCCGGCCGGCCTACAATTTGCGCCAAATGGGTGCCAGCATTTCCGACGACGTCGCGGCCGCGCGCCTGGCCGGCCTGCTCGATTCCGCGATGGACGCGATCATCAGCACCGATGACTCGCAGCGCATCGTGCTGTACAACCGTGCCGCCGAGAAGCTGTTTGGCTGGCCCGCGGCGCATGTGCGCGGGCAGCCGCTGGACATGCTGCTGCCGCTGCGCTTCCGCGGCATGCACGACCCCCAGGTGCGGCGCTTCGGCGCGACCGGCGTCACCTCGCGCCGCATGGGCGGCAACACGGTGCTGTACGCCTTGCGCGCCAATGGCGAGGAATTCCCCATCGACGCCTCGATCTCGCAGCTGGACACGCCCGACGGCAAGCTCTACACGGTGATCGTGCGCGACGTCACCGAGCGCGTGCGGGCGCAGTCCGAGCTGGCGGCCTTCGCCGCCGAATCGGCCGGCGTGCGCGAGCAGGAGAAGTCGCGCATCGCCCGCGAGCTGCACGACGAACTGGCGCAGTCGCTGACCGCGCTGAAGATGGACGCCATCTGGCTGCGCGACCGCCTGGCGGGCCAGGCCGACGCGCAGGCCAAGCTCGCCGACATGCTGGCCATGCTGGATGCCAGCGTGGCCGCCACCCGCCGCATCGCCGCCGACCTGCGGCCGCTGGTGCTGGACGACCTGGGCCTGGTGCCGGCCATCGAGTGGCTGGTGCAGAGCTTCACGCAGCGCACCGGCGTGCCCTGCCGGCTCGATGCCGACGAGGACATCGAGCTGGACGAGCCTTATGCGACCGGCGTGTTCCGCATCCTGCAGGAGTCGCTGGCCAACGTCGCCAAGCACGCGCAGGCCAGTGAAGTGAAGCTGCGGGTGGCGCGCGAAGGCGACGCGCTGGTGCTGGAAGTGCAGGACAACGGCGTCGGCTTCCGGCCCACGGACCCGCGGCCGCCGCAGTCGCTGGGCCTGGTGGGCCTGCGCGAGCGCGCGCAGCTGATGCAGGGTGAACTGCGGGTCACCAGCGCGCCGGGGCAGGGCACTCGGGTCAGCGCGCGGATTCCGGTGGGGAGTCACTGGGCATGATCAGGATTGTTCTGGCCGACGACCACGCCATCGTCCGCGAAGGCTTGAAGCGCATCGTCGGCGATGCCAAGGACTTCACCGTCGCCGGCGAGGCGGCGGACGGCAACCAGGTGATGCAGATCGTGCGCGAGCTCGATTTCGACGTGCTGGTGCTGGACCTGTCGATGCCGGGGCGCAGCGGCATGGAGCTGATCAAGCTGGTGAAGGCGGAGAAGCCGAAGATCCGGATCCTGGTGCTGAGCATGCACCAGGAGATGCAGTACGCGGTGCGCGCGATCAAGTCGGGCGCCAGCGGCTACCTCACCAAGGAAAGCGCGCCGGCGCAGCTGGAACAGGCCATCCGCAAGATCGCTGGCGGCGGCGCCTACATCAGCGCGGAAGTGGCGGAGCAGTTGGCGCTGGGCGCGATGCCGGGCGCTGCGCAGGGCTTGCCGCACGAGACCCTGTCGGACCGCGAATTCGAGGTGTTCCGCCTGCTGGTAAGCGGCGCCGCGGTGTCGGACATCGCGGCCAAGCTGAACCTGTCGGTGAAGACGGTCAGCACGCACAAGTCCAACCTGATGCAGAAGCTGGGCCTGCAGAACCAGACGGAGCTGGTGCGCTACGCGTTGAAACACGGGCTGGCGGATCCGCTGGGGTAACCCCCTTCGTCATTCCCGCCTGCGCGGGGATGACGAAGAGTTGGGCGGGAGAAAACTACACGTCCACCTGCAATTCCAGCGCGCAATCCCCGCGCATCGCATGCGCCGTCATGCGCGCGCCACTCTTCACCACGTAGCTTTGATTCGGCCGCAGCACGATGTCTTGCGGCTCGCCGTCGTGGACGATCCAGACCACGCCCGTGCGACAGTGCACGACGAACCGGCCTTCGGCCCGCGGCAGCTCGCGCGTGCGGCCGGCGCGCACGCCGAAGGCCTGCCAGCGCGTCACCTGCGGGCGCGCGGTGAGCACGGGCAGGGCCGGCGCGCGCCCCAGCAGGCGCGGCAGCGAGAAGGCGGGGGCGAAGGTGAGCAGCATGGTCAGCGCATGTTGCGGCGCCGCGCCGCGCGCGGAATGCGTGGCCCGCGCAGGCTGCTGTAGGACGCCCGCGCCGCGCGGCGTAGGCCGCCCCGCGCGCATCGCACGGTCCGTACGTCGCCGCGTATGCACGCCTTCGCATACGCCTGCGGTCGCGTCGCGTTGCCGTCCTACTTGGCAGCCCAGCCGCGCCACCTAGATTGGGCGGCAAGCAAGGAACAAGGAAGATGCGATGAAGATCGGGGGTCTGGGAGAGCGTCTCGCCAATGGCGCGCGGCGCGTGGGGAGGGCCGTCCGGCGCCATCCTGTCCTGACGGTGCTCGCGGTGCCGCTGGCGCTGGCGGTCTACGTGGCGGCGCTGGTCCCCTTCACGCCCAGCATCGGCGACATCAAGAAGGCCAAGCAGGAAGCGCCCAGCGTGGTGCTCTCCGCCGACGGCAAGGAACTCGCCGTGTTCAAGCGCGCCAATCGGGACTGGGTGAAGCTCTCCGACGTTTCGCCCGCCGTCACCGAGGCGCTGCTCGCCACCGAGGACAAGCGCTTCTACGACCACCACGGCATCGACTTCACGCGCACGCTGAAGGCCGCCATCAACACCTTCCACGGCGACGTGCAGGGCGGCTCCACCATCACGCAGCAGCTCGCGCGCAACCTGTACCCCGAGGACATCGGCCGCGAGCAGACCATCACCCGCAAGGTGAAGGAAGCCATCACCGCCATCAAGATCGAGGCCGTGTACAGCAAGGACGAGATCCTGGAGACCTACCTCAACTCGGTCTCCTTCCTGTACAACGCGTGGGGCATCGAGATGGCCGCACGCACCTACTTCGACAAGCCGGCGAAGCAGCTGAATACGGCGGAAGCGGCCACGCTCGTGGGCATGCTGAAAGGCACCAGCTACTACAACCCGGTGCTGAACCCCGAGCGCGCCGTGGAGCGCCGCAACACCGTGCTGGCGCAGATGGTCAAGGCCGACAAGCTGCCCGAGGCCGACTACGAGCGCCTGAAGGCGCAGCCCCTGAAGCTGGACTTCGAGCGGCAGCCGGAATTCAACGGCATGGCGCCGCACCTGGCCGAATACCTGCGCCGCTGGCTGCTGGACTGGGCCGACAAGCACGACTACAACATCTACGCCGACGGCCTGGTAGTGAAGACCACCATCGACTCGCGCATGCAGGCCGACGCCAACGAAGCCGTCAAGCGCCAGGGCGACGCCCTGCAGGCGGTGGCCGAAGTGGAGTGGGGCAGCGCCAAGGCCGGCAACTACGGCACCGACCCGCAGGCCTACCTGACGCATCGTCCGAAGGACGGGTTCTCCTACTACTGGGCGACGCACCAGGACCTGCTGAATGGCTTCGTGCGTGACACCGACGAATTCCAGGCGCTGCGCCAGCAGGGCCTGGACGCGAAGCAGGCGGTGGAGAAGCTGAAGTCCGACGCCAAGTTCATGGCCGAACTGAAAAAGCAGAAGACCACGCTGCAGGCCGGCTTCCTGGCCATCGAGCCCAGCACCGGCCACGTCAAGGCCTGGGTCGGCAGCCGCGACTTCAACGAGGACAAGTTCGACCACGTGCAGCAGGCGCGCCGCCAGCCCGGCTCCACCTTCAAGCCCTTCGTCTACGGGGCCGCCTTCGAGATGGGCCACCAGCCGAACGAGACCCTGATGGACCAGCCGGTGGCGATCCAGATCGACCGCAACCAGGTCTGGCGCCCGGGCGACATCGAGGGCGCGCCGACCAACGAGCCGATGACGCTGCGCGACGGCCTGGCGAAGTCCAAGAACACCATCACCGCGCAGCTGATGATGCAGGTGGGTCCCTCGCGCGTGGCCAGCCTGGCCCGCGCCATGGGCGTGCGCCAGAGCAAGCTGCAGGAAGTGCCTTCGCTGGCCCTGGGCACGAGCCCGGTCACCTTGAAGGAAATGGTGACCTCCTTCGCTACCATCGCCAACGGCGGCAACTACATCGAGCCGACCCTGGTGACCGACATCGAGGACCGCGGCCACAACGTGCTCGAAAGCTTTTCGGCCCCGGCCTCCGAGCCGGCGCTGCAGAACCAGGCGGCGCAGACCTTGCTGGACGTGATGCGCGGCGTCATCGACTACGGCACCGCCGCCGGCCTGAAGCCGCGCTTCCAGCTCACCGGCGACCTGGCCGGCAAGACCGGCACCACCCAGGACAACACCGACGGCTGGTTCATCCTGATGCACCCCAACCTGGTGGCAGGCGCCTGGACCGGCTTCAACGACAACCGCGTGGCCATGCGCAGCAGCTACTGGGGCCAGGGCGCGCATACCGCGCTGATGGTGGTGGGCGACTTCATGCAGAAGGCGGAAAAGACCGGCCTCGTCGACGCCAAGGCGCAGTTCGCCGCGCCGCACCTGAAGGACCAGGAGCAGCCGATGGTGCAGGGCGTGAAGGACTGGTGGGCGGGCCTGTTCAACGGCGCGCAGCCGTCGACGGCCGACCAGCAGCCGGCCGAAGTTGCCACGCTGCCCGAAGTCAAGCTGGAGCCGCCGGTACTGGTGCCGCCGCCGCAGCAGGCCGACGTGATCCCGCTGGACAGCACGCGCACCGACACCACGCGCTCGATGCCGGCCGTGGCCGCCGACGCCCCGGTGATCGTGGAGCAGCCGACGCGGGTGCCGACCTATCCGCGCAACCAGGAGGCAGGCCGGCCCACCGACACCATCGCGGGCACGCAGGTGTACCGGCAGCAGGAGATGCCGCTGCGCTCGGGCGACGTACCCGCGCCGCCCAGCCCGTCCAGCAGCTACAACAGCGTGATGGGCAACAATGGCGGCGGCACGCCGTCGCCTGCAACGTCCGGCGGCGTCCAGGTGTACCAGCCGCGGCCGCTGCAGCCGCCGCCGTCGGCCCCCAGCAGCTCTCGCAGTACCAGCAGCGGGTATGGCAATTCCGACGGCGCCAACAGCGCGCCGCCGGCGGCGAGCGAAGCGGCGGTCAGCGCCGCGACCGGCTCGGCCCGCGAGTCCGTGCCCGCGCCTGTCCACCACGAGGACTCGGCCAGCAGCAGCAACACGGTGAGCGAGGCGAGCGGCAACGCGACTTCCGCGCAATAAAAAAACCGGGGCCGAGGCCCCGGTTTTTCCTGCTGCCGCTGCCGCTTACGGCTTGCGGTTCAGGTCCCGCTCCTGCTCGCGGCGAATTTCGCTGTCCTGGGCGGCATCCTTCAGGTCTTCCTTGGCGTCGCCCACCTTCTTCTGGGCCTTGCCGGCCATCTCGCGGGCGTGGCCCTTCAGTTCCATGCTCTTGTCGCCCAGGGCCTTGCCGACCTGTTCCTTGACCTCGCCGGTGGCTTCGTTGGCGGCGCCCTTGATCTGCTGCTTGTTCATGGTGAACTCCTTGGATTGCTGTGGATGCTTCCATGATGGGGTCGCCAGCGCAGACGAGGTAGGTCCGCACGGCCGCAATGCGCGTGCGGAAGGTCCTACAGCGGGGGGACGCTAGGCGGCGCCGGCCGGCGTCAGCAGTGCGCGCAGGCGCTCGACCTCGAGGATGCGCACATGGCGCTGGTGCACCTCGATCAGCCCTTCCTCGGCAAAGCGCGAGAAGGTGCGGCTCACCGTCTCCAGCTTCAGGCCGAGGTAGCTGCCGATCTCCTGCCGCGTCATGCGCAACACCAGTTCGGACTGCGAGAAGCCCCGGGCCTGCAGCCGCTGCACCAGGTTCAGCAGGAAGGCCGCCAGGCGCTCCTCGGCGCGCATGGTGCCCAGCAGCAGCATCACGCCGTGCTCGCGCACGATCTCGCGGCTCATGACGCGGTGCAGGTGGTGCTGCAGCGCGCCCACTTCGCGCGAGAGCTCGCCGATGCGGTCGAAGGGCAGCACGCAGACCTCGGAGTCCTCCAATGCGATGGCGTCGCAGGTGTGGTGGTCGTTGACGATGCCGTCCAGCCCGACGATCTCGCCCGCCATCTGGAAGCCGGTGACCTGGTCGCGGCCGTCCTCGGCGACCACGCAGGTCTTGAACACGCCGGTGCGGATGGCGTAGAGCGCATGGAAGCGCTCGCCGTTGCGGAACAGGGGCGTCTTGCGCTTGATCTTGCGGCGGGTGGTGATGACCGCGTCCACACGGGCCAGTTCGTCAGGGCTGAGGCCCATGGGCAGGCACAGCTCGCGCAGGCTGCAGTTGGAGCAGGCGACCTTGATCGCGCCGGGAGAGGGAAGTGTTTGCACGGCAGGGGTTGGCTGTCTGACCTGCATCAAATTGTCCCGGCCGGCAACTCGCCGCAGTTGACGAAGGTCAAGCCCGGGCCGCTTGGCGGCGGGCACAGTGGCATGGAAGTCAAGGCCTGCCTCCCATGAGCACCATCGTCACCCCTGAACTGCTGCGGCGCTTCGACGTGCCCGGCCCCCGCTACACGTCCTACCCCACCGCTGACCGCTTCGTCGAAGCCTTCGGCGAGCGCGACTACGCGCAGGCCCTGCTGCAGCGGCGCGAAGGCCCGGCGGCGCTGTCGCTGCCGCTTTCGCTGTACGTGCACATCCCCTTCTGCGAGTCGCTGTGCTACTACTGCGCCTGCAACAAGATCATCACCAAGCATCATGATCGCGCGGCCACTTACCTGCGCTACCTGAACCGCGAGGTCGAACTGCACACGCAGACCCTGGGCACTGGCCAGCCGGTGAGCCAGCTGCACCTGGGCGGCGGCACGCCCACCTTCCTGTCCGACGACGAACTGCGCGAGCTGATGGCGATGCTGCGCCGCAGTTTCGCGGTGGCGCCCGGCGCGGAGTGCTCGATCGAGATCGACCCGCGCACCGTCAGCGCCGAGCGCCTGCAGGTGCTGGCCGACCTGGGCTTCAACCGCATCAGCTTCGGCGTGCAGGACTTCGACCCCGAGGTGCAGAAGGCGGTGCACCGCGTGCAGCCCTACGAGCAGGTGGCGGACCTGATGCAGCACGCACGCCGCATCGGCTTCGACTCCATCAACGTCGACCTGATCTACGGCCTGCCGCGGCAGACGCCCGAGTCCTTCGCCCGCACGCTGCAGCAGGTGGCCACGCTGAAGCCCGACCGCATCGCGCTGTACGCCTACGCGCACTTGCCGGAACGCTTCAAGCCGCAGCGGCGCATCGTGCCGGCCGAACTGCCCGGGGCCAGCGGCAAGATCTCGATGCTGTCGCAGGCGCTGGCGGCCTTCCTGAGCGCGGGCTATGTCTACATCGGCATGGACCATTTCGCGCTGCCCGGCGACGCGCTCGCGGTGGCCAAGCGGCAGGGCCGCCTGCACCGCAACTTCCAGGGCTACAGCACGCAGCCGGATTGCGACCTGATCGGCCTGGGCGTGTCCGCGATCGGCAAGGTGGGCGCCACCTACAGCCAGAACGCGAAGACGCTGGAGGAATACTGCGACCACCTGGACCAGGGCCGGCTGCCGGTGGTGCGCGGCCTCGCGCTGTCGCGCGACGACCTGGCGCGCCGCGCCGTCATCATGGCGCTGATGTGCCAGGGGCAGGTGGTGTTCGAGTCGATCGAGCTCGCCTGGCTGCTGGACTTCCGCCAGTACTTCGCGGCGGAGATGGAGCAGTTGAAGCAACTGGAGCGGCAGGGCCTGGCCGTGGTCGACGACACCGGCATCCAGGTGACCGCCTCGGGCTGGTTCTTCGTGCGGGCCGTGGCGATGCAGTTCGACCGCTACCTGCAGGCGGACCGCAACCGCGCGAAGTTCTCGCGCATCATCTGAAGCGCCTGCCGTGACGCTCACGCTCGCCACCACCGCCTTCCTCATGGGACTGGCCGGCGGGCCGCATTGCCTGGCGATGTGCGGCGCGGCCTGCGGCGGCGTGATCCGCGGCGTCGGCGCGAAGCCGGCTCGCGGCATGTGGACCTTCCTCGCGGGCCGCTTGCTGGGCTACACGCTGGGTGGCGCGATCTGCGGGCTGGCTGTGCAGAGCCTCGCCTGGCTGACGACGCATACCGCGGCCTTGCGGCCAGCCTGGACGCTGTTCCACCTGGCCGTGCTGGCCTGGGGCCTGATCCTGCTGGCGAAGGCGCGCCAACCCGCGTGGGTGGAAGCGACCGGGCGCAGCGTGTGGGCACGCGTGCGCCCGCTGGCGCAGCGGCGCGGCGGCCTGCTCGCCACCGGCGCGCTGTGGGTGTTCATGCCTTGCGGGCTGCTGTATTCCGCCTTGCTCGTGTCCTCGCTGTCCGGCGGTGCGGTGGGCGGTGCGGTGTCGATGGCGCTGTTCGCCGTGGGCAGCGGCATCTCGCTCGGGCTGGCGCCATCGCTGTTGCGCCGCCTGCAGCAACTGGGAAACAACCTGCGCAACGACTGGGGCACGCGCATCGCCGGCGGCCTGCTGGCGCTCGCCGCGGCCTGGGCGCTGTGGGTGGACGTGGCGCACCGGGTGGCGGAGTGGTGCGGGCTGGCGTGAGCCTGGCAGGTTTCGTGTCCGCTACCGTAGCGCCGCCCACAACAGCGACACTCCCGAAAACGCCATCAAGCCATCGATCAGCGAGCGGTAGGCCGCCGACGACAGCTTCAGCACGACGAAGCGGCCCACGAAGGAGCCCGCCATCAGCGTCGCGCCGACGCCCATGCCCTGGGCCAGCACCTGCAGGGGCAGGGCGCCGAAGGCCTGGAAGGTGGCGACCTTGGCGAGGTACATGCCGAAGGAACTGGCCGCCTCGGTGCCGAGGAAGGCGCCGCGCTCCAGGCCGTAGAACGTGAACAGCGGCACCGTCAGCGGCCCGGTGGAGACGACGATGCCGGTCAGGATGCCCAGCGGCGCGCCGAGCAGTAGAAGGTGCGTCGCGGTCAGCCGGAACTCGCGCTTCGCGAGCCAGCGCCGCGCCGGGATCAGCGAGAGGAAGAAGGCGCCGAGCGCCGTCTCGGCGACGCCGGGCGGGATCGCCAGCAGCAGCCGTGCCCCGATCACCGCGCCGGGCACGGCAGTGGCGCAGTAGGCGCCGCAGGCCCGCCAGTCGATGTCGCGGCGCCACGCCAGCACGCGCCCGAGGTTGCCCATGATGGCGGCCACCGCCATGATGGGCACCGCCTGCCGCGGGCCGAACATCACCACCAGGATCGGCATCATCACCAGCGAGGAGCCGGTGCCGACGACGCCGCCGAGGGTGCCGGCGAACAGTCCGGCCACGAGCAGGAGGAGGTAATCCACGCCTGCAGCTTAACAGCGGCTGCCTGCGTGTCGGCCACGCGACAGCGCCCACCTCGCGCGCTTGCCGGTGCGGGGCCTTCGCCCCCACCATTCGCGCATGTCCAAGTCCCGTTCGCGGCTCCTGCCCATCGTCGTCATCGCCGCCGCCGTGGTCGCGGCGGCCTTCGTGCTGAATCCTTCGCCCGAGCGGCACCGGGAGCGGATCAAGGCCGCGGTGGCCGAGCGCAGCGGCGTCGCCCGCGTGCTGGGCCTGGGCTCGCTGGTGGCCTTCGCCTCCAACTACCATTCGCTGGGCGTGGCGTCGTACACCAAGGCGGGCGACCGCACGGTGTCGATCGGCTTCATGGGCTTCGTCTTCGTGCCGCAGTAGCCGGCGCCGGATGGGCGATACTCCGCGCCAGTGATTGCACGAGCCGTCCCGTTGTTTGCGTTTGCCCTGCTGGTCCAGGCGTCGGCCTGGTCCGCGCCGCAGTACGTGCTGCGCCGCTGCGCCGTGGACGGCCACAACCTCAACCTGCGCTTCAGCGGGCCGCGCGACCAGGTGCGCCGGTTCCACCTGACGCCCACCGCGCTCGTCCTCAGCGGCGACCTGCGGGGCACCACCGAACTGGCCAACATCGAGGAGCTGCGGCTGGAGCCGCAGCTCGCCGTGGCGTACAAGGGCGGCGGGGTCGTCGCGCTCGGGCCGCTCACGCCGGAGTGCGCGGCCAAGCTGCGCGAGGCGGCGGCGAAGCGCCGCATTCCGCTGCGGGAGGAAGCCCGCTGAAAGGCCTTGTTTCCATGCGCTTGCCGCGCAGCCTGCTGCTCGTCCTCTGGGCAGTGCTGACTCTTTTCGCGTATTACCTCCTGCTGTTCACGCCCTGGAGCGCCTATGCGCCGGCGGGCGTCCCGCTGCGGACCATCCTCACCGAGGCCTGCGTCGTGCTGGCCGCCTTCACCTGCCTGGAGGTGCTGCGCAGCGAGGAGCGGGTGCAGCTGCGCGCGCTGGCTGGCGCCGTGGGCTTCCCGCTGGCCGTGGTGCTGCTGCTCACCATGTGGATCGGGCTGCGCCGCTACTTGCAGTTCTGAGCGCGCCTTGCCAGCCGCCGCGCGCGGCCCCATGCTGTGGGCATGCCCCAAGGAGGCTTT
This sequence comes from Ramlibacter agri, assembly GCF_012927085.1. Taxonomy (NCBI): domain Bacteria; kingdom Pseudomonadati; phylum Pseudomonadota; class Betaproteobacteria; order Burkholderiales; family Comamonadaceae; genus Ramlibacter; species Ramlibacter agri. Next base: position 3,278,624 of record NZ_JABBFX010000001.1, read on the forward strand.
CATGCACCAGCAGCAGGACCCCCAGCGCCAGTCCGTCGCCGCGCCCGCGGCCATGATCGACAGCGGCATCCGGCACGGCTTGCGCAACATCCATCCCCACCGGGCCGCGGTGCGGCCGGCGCAGGCCACCGGTGCCGCGGCGCTCGGCGCGCTCGCCCTGGGCAGCTTCGCGCTGGGCGCCTTCGCGCTCGGGGCGCTGGCCATCGGCCGGCTCGCCATCGGCAAGGCGCGGGTGCGCCGCCTGGAGATCGACGAACTGGTGGTTCACAAGCTGCGCCTGCCGCGATGAGCCGGTGGCCGGCCGCTGCGTTACGCTAGCGCCATGGCTTCCGATCTTCCGCCCCTGCCCACGCTGCGTTCCGGCCGCTACCGCCACTACAAGGGCGGCGAGTACGAAGTGGTCTCCGTCGCCCGCCACAGCGAGACCCACGAACCGCTGGTCGTCTACCGGCCGCTGTACAACGACACCGGCTGGTGGGTGCGGCCTTTCGCGATGTTCGTCGAGGACGTGGTCATCGACGGCAAGCGGCAACCCCGCTTTGCTTTCGTGGCGGGGTCCTGAGGTGCACCTCGTCTTCGTGTTCGCACGCTGATGGAGGGCTTCCCCAACTTCGCCACCAATCGCGGGCGGCGACTCCCGGGCCGCTACGTCACGCGCGAGCGCTATCCGCTGTACCTCGTGGGCGAGCGCCATTCGCCGTGGCTGCTGGACCAGCGCGGCGCGGGCCACCAGGTCGCGGGCCAGGTGTTCGAGGTCGATGCGCAGGTGCTGGCGGCGATGGACGTGCTGGAGCGCGTCAGCGCCCCGGACGGCTACCGGCGCGTCGCGCTCGAAGTGCAACCGGCCGCAGGCGGCGCCGCGCTCACCGTGCAGGCCTACCTGAAGCCGCCGGAGCAGTTTGCGCAGGCCGAGGCGCGGCTGGGGCCGCTGGCGGAATACACGCTGGAACACGCGGCCTTGTACCGGCCGCGCACCTGAGCAGGAGGGGACCATGGAGAGCTTCGACGGCGGCTGCACCTGCCGCCACGTGCGCTACCGCATGCTGCGCCAGCCGATGATCGTGCACTGCTGCCACTGCCGCTGGTGCCAGCGCGAGAGCGGCGCTTCGTTCGCGCTCAACGCGATGATCGAGGCGGACCAGGTGCAGCTGCTGGCCGGCCAGCCCGAGATGGTGCTCACGCCTTCGGAAAGCGGCAAGGGCCAGAAGATCCTGCGCTGCCCGCGTTGCCACGTGGCCGTCTGGAGCCATTACCCGGGCGCCGGCGAGGCCGTGGACTTCGTGCGCGTGGGCACGCTCGACGAGCCGGACCGCTTCCCGCCGGACATGCACATCTTCACCGCGTCGAAGCAGCCGTGGGTGGTGATCCCGCCGGGGCACCGTGCCGTGCCGGAGTACTACGATGCGGCGGAGGTGTGGACGCCGGAGGCCTTGGCCCGGCGCGAGGCGCTGCGCAAGTAGGCTGGGTTGCGCGCAGCGCACCCCAGCGCTGGGGTCGCTGCGCGAACCCAGCCTAGGCAAGCTCCACCGTTTGCAGGTACTCGGGCACTTCCGCGTCCCAGTGCAGCTTGTGCTCGATCCGCGCGCGCAGCGCATCCGCCGCGGTGGGTTCGCCGTGGGTGACGAAGACTCGCTTAGGCGGCGCCGGCATCGCGCGCAGCCAGGCCTCGATCTCGTCGGCGTCGGCATGCGCGGACAGCGCATCGATGCGTGCCACTTCGGCCCGCACCGGCACTTCCTCGCCATGGATGCGGATCGTCGGCGCACCCGCCGCGAGCGCGGCCCCGCGCGTGCCCCCGGCCTGGAAGCCGGCCAGCAGGATGGTGTTGCGGCGCTCCGGCGCGAACTGCTTCAGGTGGTGCACCACGCGGCCGCCGGTGGCCATGCCGCTGCCGGCGATGATCACCATCGGCCCCTTGCGCGCGTTCAGCGCGCGTGACTCGTCCGGCGTGCGCACCACCTCCGCGGCCTCGCGGATCGCTTCGCACTGCGGGCCGCCCAGGCGCAGTTCCTCGTGGTGCCGGTGGTACACCTGCAAGGCCTCGGCCGCCATCGGGCTGTTCAGGAACACCGGCAGCTGGTGGATGCGCTTCTGCTGCTTCAACAGGTGGATGGCGTAGAGCAGGCTCTGCGCGCGGCCGACGGCGAAGGCCGGGATCACCAGCGTGCCGCCGCGCGCGGACGTCCGGTTGATGACGGCGCTCAGTTCCTCCAGCACGTCGGCTTGCGGATGCTGGCGGTCGCCGTAAGTCGATTCGACGACCAGGAAGTCGGCCGCGGGCGGCGGCTCCGGCGCGCGCAGCACCATGTCGTCCGGCCGGCCCAGGTCGCCGGAAAAGAGCAGCGAGCTGGCGCCGTCGTCCAGCCGCACGAAGGCCGCGCCGGGCATGTGGCCTGCGCGTCCCAGCCGCGCCCGCAGGCCCGGCAGCGGCTCCCAGTCCTGTTGCCAGTCCATGGGCCGCAGCTGGCGCAGGCAGCGCACCGCGTCTTCGCGCGTGTACAGGGGCAGCGCGGGTTCGTGCTTGCTGGTGTGGTGGCGGTTGTCGTAGTCGGCCTCTTCCTCCAGCAGGCCGCCGCTGTCCGGCAGCAGGATGTGGCAGAGGTCGGCGGTCGCCGCGGTGCAGAAGATCGGGCCGGTGAAGCCCTGTTTCACCAGCCGCGGCAGGTAGCCGCTGTGGTCGATGTGCGCATGCGTGAGCACGACCGCATCGATGCCGGCGGGCTGCACCGGCAGCGGCGCCCAGTTGCGCAGCCGCAGCTGCTTGTAGCCCTGGAACAGGCCGCAGTCGACCAGCAGCTGCCGGCCCGCATGCCGCACGAGGTACTTGGAACCGGTGACGGTGCCGGTGGCGCCGAGGAACTGGAGTTGCATGGCGCCCGAGTGTAGGAACGCGTGGCTGCCGCGGCTTGCGCTGCGTCAAGCGGGCGACTGCTTCGCGTGATCCTCGGCTGCGCCTGGTGCGCAGCAGAGCTGCGTACCCTATGGGGCGGCGGGTGATTGCACGGAAACGACAAACAATGCCGCGCTGCTCCTACATGCCTGGCCCCACGGCAGCGCGAGGATGCCCAAGCCTCTACCATGGGACCATCGCATGCCTGACGACAAGTCGAACGCCCACGCCGAAGGGCGCGCCGCCATGAAGCTGGACGTGACGACCTCGACGATGAAGCCCGCGCGCAAACCATCCTTGCCCGTCGCCGCCAAGGCGCCGCTCGATGCCCGCCTGACCGAGCAGCGCAACCCGCGCAGCAGCCGCATCGACCAGATGTCGACGCTGGAGATCGTCGACCTGGTGAACGCGGAGGATCGCGGCGTGGCCGCGGCCGTGGGCGCCGAGCGGCTGCAGGTCGCGCGCGCCATCGACCTCGTCGTCGAAGGGCTGCAGCAGGGCGGCCGCCTGATCTACGTCGGAGCGGGTACCTCGGGCCGCCTCGGCGTGCTCGACGCCTCCGAGATGCCGCCCACCTACCGCGTGGAACCCGAGGTCGTGCAGGGCGTCATCGCCGGCGGCTTCGACGCTTTGCTGCGCGCGCAGGAGGGCGCCGAGGACCATCCGGAAGACGGCGCCGCGGCGATGGACGAACGCGAGGTCGGCCGGCACGACTTCGTGCTGGGCATCGCTGCATCGGGCACCACGCCCTTCGTGCATGGCGCGCTGAAGCGCGCGCGCGAGCGCGGCGCCCGCACCGGCTTCCTGCTCTGCACGCCGCCCCCGGAGGACCTGCTGCGCACGCACGACGTGGTGATCGCGCCGCTGGTGGGACCGGAAGTCGTCACGGGCTCCACGCGCATGAAGGCCGGCACCGCGACCAAGATGGTGCTGAATACCATCAGCACGGCCGCCATGGTGAAGACCGGCAAGGTCTACGGCAACCTGATGGTGGACCTGCAGGTCACCTGCGAGAAGCTGCAGGACCGCGGCGAGCGGATCCTGATGGACACGCTGGGCATTGCCCGCGAGGAAGCGCACAAGCTGCTGGATGCGGCGGGCGGCCACGTGAAGACCGCCATCGCCATGCAACGCCTCGGGGTCGACGCGCAGGAAGCCGACCGCCGGCTCGACGAGGCCGGCGGTGAGATCGGCAAGCTCCTTTAATACGGCGGCGCGAAGCCGTTGCGGCCGGCGCTGAAGCGCGTCGCGGTCGGCACGCCGTTCACTTCCTGCGCCGTCACCGAGATCACCGCGCCTTGCACCAGCAGGCTCCTGTCCGCCGGCTTCAGGCTGACGATGGGCGTGCCGGGCGGCACCACGATGGTCTTGGCGCCGTCCTTGTACGTCAGCTGCAGCCGCTGGCCGTCCGGAGCCACCGCCACTTCGGACACCGTCGCATTGGTCATCGTGGATGAAGGCATGAAGTCGAAGGGCCGGAAGCCTTCGCCGGTGCCGCGCATCGCTTCGGGAAACAGCGTGACCGCGATGGCGCGCTGGGTGCCGTCGGACTGCGGCATCGCGCCGACGCCGACGAAGCTGCCCTGCTTCACGTCGGCCAGGGTCACCGGATAGACCTCGGTCACCGTGGCGTTCGGCGCCAGCGCCAGTTCCACGCGATCGCCATTGCGCTGGCGCAGCGTGACGTGGTCCGCGGTGATCGCATCGATGGTGCCGCGCAGGCGCACGCTGGCGGGCTGGGCGAGGGAGGCAAGGGGCAGGGCAAGCAGCAGGACGGCTGCGCCACGCACGAGAACACGACGACTACGCTCCATCACGTTTTCTCCTGGTTATGTTTGCGGACGCATTCTTCCACGGCCGCCACCAGCGCGCTGGGCGCCACCGGCTTGACCATGTGGGAGTCGAAGCCGGCCTCGCGCGAGCGCTGCGCGTCGGCCTGCGTGCCGTAGCCGGTGAGGGCCACCAGCCCCGTGTTGCGCCCGTTGGGATGGGCGCGCACGCGCTCGGCGAGCTCGTAGCCGCTCATGCCCGGCAGGCCGATGTCCAGCAGCGCCACGTCGGGACGGAACTCGTCCAGCGTTTGCAGCGCCACGGCCGGGTCGTAGGCCACCTTGACCGCGTAGCCGGCCAGCTCCAGCAGCGAGCCGGCCGTGTCGGCGGCGTCCTGGTTGTCGTCCACCACCAGCACGCGGCCGCTGTGGCCCGCCGCGTGCGCCTGCGCGGCTTGTGCAGGGCCCTGCAACGGCGCGGCTACCAACGGCAGGCAGACGATGAAGGTGCTGCCGTGGCCTTCGCCCGGGCTTTCGGCGCGCACGCTACCGCCGTGCATCTCGACCAGGCTGCGCACGATGGCGAGCCCCAGGCCCAGGCCGCCGCGCGAGCGGTCCGAGCCCTGCGGCGCCTGGTAGAACAGGTCGAACACATGGGCCAGCACCTCCGGCGCCATGCCGGGGCCGGTGTCCTGCACGCAGATCTCCGCCTCGTTGCCGCGGCGCGCCAGGCGCAACGCGATGCTGGCGTCGGGGCCCGAGAACTTGATGGCGTTGCCCAGCAGGTTGTTCAGCACCTGCCCCAGCCGCACCTCGTCACCCGAGACCCACAGCAGCTCCGCCTCGGGCGCCACCTGCAGGGCCAAGCCGCGCCGGCCCAGCACCGGCTCCAGCGCATGGGCCGCGTGCCGCACCAGGTCGGCCAGGCGCAGCGGCTCGAAGCGCATGGTGAGGCGCTTGCTGGTGATGCGCGAGACGTCCAGCAGGTCGTCCACCAGCCGCTTCATGTGCGCCACCTGGCGCTCCATGACCTCGCGCTCCATGCGGGTGCGCTCGTCGCCCTTGCGCGCCATCAGGTGCAGCGCGGTCGCCATCGGCGCGAGCGGGTTGCGCAGCTCGTGGCCCAGCATGGCCAGGAATTCGTCCTTGCTGCGGCCGGCTTCCTCGGCCTGGCGCAGCGCCTCGGTGACGCGCGCCAGCAGGGTCTCGCGCTCGGCCTCGGCGAAGCGCCGCTCTTGCGCCGCGAGGTCGCGCTCGTCGGAAGCCAGGCGCAGCGCCGCGGCCACGTCCTGCAGCTCGGAGATCTGCAGCGCCGGCAGCGCCACCGGCTCGCCGCGGCCCAGCGCGCCGGCGGCCGACTTCAGGTGGTCAATCGGATCGGTGACGCCGCGCGCGAAGTACCAGGCGAGGAAGGCCGACAGCGCCAGCGACGCGGCCAGGCCCGCGATGACGGCGCCCAGCACGTGCACGAAGGCCTCGTCCGCGTCGCCGGCCGAGATGCCGGTGGCCACCGCCCAGCCCGAGCCCTTCAGCCGGCTGAAGCCGGTGAAGCTGCGCACGCCTTCCAGCGTGACGGTGCGCCCGCGCCCTTCGGGGGCGCCGCTATCCAGCAGCGCCTGCAGCGTGGGCGAGGGCCGCTTCATGCCATTGGCGCGCGAGCGGGCGACGGTGTTGCCGGCCTGGTCGAAGATGGCCAGCGTGGAGCTGTCGGGGACCTTCTGGCGCGTGAGGACGTCGCCCATGCGTTCGGCCGGGATGACGGCCGACAGCACGTACTTCACCTGGCCGTCGTGCATGACGGGCACGCGGACGGCGAAGGCCCCGCCCTGCTTGTTGCGGCCTTCGCGCACCTGGCCGACGGCGGGCTGGCCCGTCTGGATCACGCGCGCCAGGCTGGCCGGCTCCACGGGCTGGGGGTTGTCCTCGGCCGGCGCCTCGGAGGTGCTGAGCACCAGGTGCCCGTAGGCGTCGGCCACGACGATCGCGCGCCAGCCCTGGCTGGAGGCGACGCGCCGCGCCGCCGGCAGCAGGCTGGCGAGCCGGCCGGACTGCACCTCGTCGGACAGCGCCAGGCTTTGCAGCACGGAGATGGTGGCTCGGTGCTCGGCGTCGACGGCGGTGGCGAGCGCGCGCGAAATGTCCAGTGCGGCCAGTTCGGCGTCGTGCACGTGGTCAGCGCTGAAATAGGCCAGCGCCGCCGATGCGACCAGCGCCAGCGGCAGCAGGCCGCTGGCAGCCAGCAGGAACAGGCGAAAGCGCAGGGTGCGGGCGGCCCGCTTCATGGCTACTTCTGCCGGATGACGTAGCGGACGAAATTGTCGGCGGTGGTGTAGCGGTCGTACAGGCGCCGGGCCTGTGCGTTGTCCGCCTGCGTCATCCAGTACAGGCGGGCCCAGCCCTCGGCGCGCATGGCGTTGCGCAGCCACTCGATGAGCGCGCCGCCGACGCCGCGCCCGCGCGCGGACGGCCGCACGTACAGGTCCTCCAGGTAGCAGATGGCCTGCGTCTCCCAGGTGTTCTCGTGCACCACGCAGTTGGCGAAGCCGTGGACCTGGCCGTCGACTTCGGCCACCACGCACATCACCTGTGCGTCCGGATCCAATATCCGCTTCCAGGTGCGGTTGGTGACCTCGTCCGCGACCTGGGCGCCGTAGAACTCGCAATACCCGCGCCACAGCTCGCGCCAGGTGGCTTCGTCGGAGGGCAGGGCGGCACGGATGATGACTGCGGGGGAACTCACGGCGTCATTGTGCCTGCCCCGGGTGCTCAGAGTTGCGCCGCCAACAAAACGGCCGCATGCACGGCCTCCCGCTGCGCCCCATCATGGATCTGGTGCCGGCAGCTCGTGCCGTCCGCCACCACGATCGCGTCCGGCGCGGAGCGCACCGCCGGCAGCAGGCTCAGTTCGGCCATCTGCATCGACACCGCATGATGCTTCGCTTCGTAGCCGAAGCTGCCGGCCATGCCGCAGCAGCTCGATTCGATCAGCTGCGGCTGCGCGCCCGGGATGAGCTTGAGAACTTCCAGCACCGGCAACACCGCGCCGAAAGCCTTCTGGTGGCAGTGGCCGTGCACCAGCAGCGGCTGGGCCAGCGGCTTCAGGCGCGCGCGCAGCGGCTCCAGTCGGCCGCCGGCCGCTTCACGGGCCAGGAATTCCTCCAGCAGCAGCGCCTGCCTGGCCAGCGCCTGCGCCGGCGCGCCGAAGCCCATGGCCGTCATCTCGTCGCGCAGGGTCAGCAGGCAGGACGGCTCGAGGCCGACGATGGCGATGCCCTGGTCCACGAAAGGCTGCAGCGCGGCGAGCAGCTCGCCGGCCTTGGCCTTGGCTTCGTCCACCATGCCGCTGGCCAGGTAGGTGCGGCCGCAGCACAGGTGCTTGCCGTCGCCGCCTTGCCTGGCCGCGACGTGCACCGTGTAGCCGCCCGCCTGCAGCACCCGCAGCGCAGCGCGGGCGTTGTCCGACTCGAAGAAGCCGTTGAAGGTGTCGACGAACAGCACCACCGGCTTGGCAGCGGCCAGCACTTCATCGCGCGTGGCGCCATGCGCTTCGCCGCTGAAGAAGTGATCTCCCTGCCACTCGGGCAGGCTGCGCTTCGCCGAGAAACCCAGCAGCTTCTCGCCCAGCGTCGCCAGCAAGGGAACGCGATTGCGCAGGTTCAGCAGGCCGGCGAACTTCGCGGCCTGGGCCGCGTAATCCGGCAAGCGTGCGATCAGCTTGTCCTTCAGCGACCAACCGTTCTTCTGCCGGTCCGCGTGCAGGAACTCGATCTTCATGCGCGCCATGTCGACCCCGGTGGGGCAGTCGCGCTTGCAGCCTTTGCAGGAGACGCACAAGTCCATCGCTTCGCGAACTTCCGCGCTCGCCAGGCCGTCGGCGCCGAGCTGGCCGCTGACCGCCAGCCGCAGCGTGTTGGCGCGGCCGCGCGTCAGGTGCTGCTCGTCGCGCGTCACGCGGTAGCTGGGGCACATGGTGCCGGCGTCGAACTTGCGGCAGTGGCCATTGTTGTTGCACATCTCCACGGCCTTGGCGAAGCCATGGGCGGGGTCGCCGCCGGTGCCGGGCGCCGTGGTCTGCTCGGTGGCCGGGTCGTTCTGCACGTCCCAGGCGCTCCAGTCCAGCGCCGTTTTGAGCGGGATGACCTTGTACGAGGGCGGGAAGCGCATCAGCCGCGTGTCGTCCATGCGCGGCGGGTTGACGATGCGCTGCGGGCACAGCAGGCCCAGCGGGTCGAACATGCGCTTGATCTCGCCGAAGGCGGCGTCGATGGCAGGCCCGAACTGCCACTGGATCCACTCGCCGCGGCACAGGCCGTCGCCGTGCTCGCCCGAATAAGCGCCCTTGTACTTGCGCACCAGCGCCGAGGCTTCCTCCGCGATGGCGCGCATCTCCGGCGCGCCGTTGCGCCGCATGTCCAGGATGGGCCGCACATGCAGCGTTCCGACCGAGGCGTGCGCGTACCAGGTGCCCTTGGTGCCGTGCTTGCGGAACACCTGGGTGAGGGCCTCGGTGTATTCGGCCAGGTGCTGCAGCGGCACCGCGCAGTCCTCGATGAAGGACACCGGCTTGCCGTCGCCCTTGAGGCTCATCATGATGTTGAGGCCGGCCTTGCGCACTTCCCACAGGGCTTTCTGCGGACCTTCCTCCGGCATCAGCACCACCGAGCCGGGCAGGCCCAGGTCGCCCATCAGCTGTTCCAGGTCCTTCAGCTTGCGCGTGAGCGCGGCGCGGTCGGCGCCGGCGAATTCGACCAGCAGCAGCGCTTCGGGCTCGCCGATGAGGGCGCTGCGCACCGTGGGCGCGAAGGCCGGGTTCTGCAGCGACAGCTCGATCATCGTGCGGTCGACGAGTTCGACCGCGGTCAGCGTGCCGTCGGCGCCCAGCTTGACGATGTGCTGGGCCGAATCCATCGCCTTGTAGAAGCTGGCGAAGTTCACCACGCCCAGCACCTTGGCGCGCGGCAGCTCCGACAGTTGCAGCTTCAGGCTGCGCGTCAAGGCGAGCGTGCCTTCGCTGCCCACCAGCAGGTGGGCCAGGTTGACGCTGCCGTCCTGCGTGTAGGGCCGCTCGTTCTGGTTGTGGAAGACGTCCAGGTTGTAGCCGGCGACGCGGCGCAGCACCTTGGGCCAGCGTGCCTCGATTTCGGGCTGCAGGTTCCAGGCGAGCTCGCGCACCTTCTCGCCGAGGGCGCGCGCGGTGCCGCTGGCCTGCTCGAACCGGCCGAAGTCGTGCAGCGTGCCATCGGACGTCCAGGCCTGCGCGCCGAGCACGTTGTGCACCATGTTGCCGTAGGCGATGCTGCGGCTGCCGCAGGAGTTGTTGCCCGCCATGCCGCCCAGTGTGGCCTGCGCGGATGTCGAGACGTCCACCGGGTACCAGAGCCCGGTCTTCTTCAGGTGGGCGTTCAGGTGGTCCAGCACGATGCCGGGTTCCACCGTTGCGGTGCGCTCCTGCTCGTTCACTTCCAGCACGTTGCGCACGTGCTTGGAGAAGTCGATGACGAGGCCGGCGCCCACGGTCTGGCCGCACTGGCTGGTGCCGCCGCCGCGCGGGACGATGGGGACCTTCAGTTCGCGGCAGATGTCCAGCGCCAGGCGCGCGTCGGCTGCCGAACGCGGCACGAACACGCCGAGCGGCATCACCTGGTAGATCGACGCATCGGTGGCATAGCGGCCGCGGTCCGCCGGCGAGAACAGCACCTCGCCTTGCGTTTCGCTTGCCAGGCGCTGGGCCAGGCGGCCGGCGACTTCGTTGCTGGCGCGCGCGACATCGTCGTAGGCCGTGCCGGCGTTCGCGCGCGTGACGTGCAGGGGCAGCGGGGCGTTCATCGTGCGCCTCCCAGCGCCACCAGGCCGGCGCGCAGCTGTTCCAGCACCACGTCGCGCTTGTTCGCCAGGTGCGTGAGCAGCACTTCGCGCATCGCGGCGCCATCGTGCTTGGCCAGGGCTTCGATCATCCGTTCGTGTTCCTTCATGGCGCGCTTCCACTTCTCCTCGTCCTGGTTGGAGCGGAAACGCAGGGCTTGCAGGCGCGCATTGACCTGCTGGTAGACGGAGGACAGCACCGGGTTGCGGGCCGCGGCGCTGATGGCGCTGTGGATGCGCGCGTTGATGCTGTAGTAGGTCGAAAGGTCGCGCCGCGTGTAGGCGGCCAGCATCTCGAAGTGCATGGCCTGGATCTCGGCCAGTTCCTGCGGCGTGATGCGCTGGGCCGCCAGTTCGCCGCACTGGGCCTCCAGGCCGGCCATGACCTCGAAAGTATTCAGGATGTCCGCCTCGCTCAGCGACACGGCCACCGCGCCGCGATTGGGCAGCAGCTCCACCAGGCCTTCGGCGGCGAGCATCTTGATGGCTTCGCGCAGGGGCGTGCGCGAGACGTTCAGCAGCTCGGAGAGCTCGCGTTCATTGAGCTTGGCGCCCGGGGCGATGCGGCCTTCCACCAGCATCTGGCGAAGCCGCTGGGCCGCCTGCTCGTGCAGGCTGGCACGCGGGATGGGAATGACTTCAGCGCTCATGGGTTCACATTTTGTATGCAAATTCCTGATGGTGCAAACCCCAATTTCTACCTAAATGGTCTTGACAAGGGAATTTTGTATGCAAAAAATGCCCGCCATGCTGACCCTCGACTTCCACCCCACCGGCCGCCATTTCCTGCAGATCCCGGGCCCGTCGCCGGTGCCGGACCGCATCCTGCGGGCCATGAGCCTGCCCACCATCGACCACCGCGGCCCCGAGTTCGGCGTGCTGGGCCTGCGCGTGATCCAGGGCATCCAGCAGATCTTCCAGACGAAGCAGCCGGTCATCATCTATCCCGCTTCCGGCACCGGTGCCTGGGAGGCCGCCCTGGCCAACACGCTGAGCCCCGGCGACCACGTGCTGATGTACGAGACCGGCCACTTCGCCACGCTGTGGCAGAAGATGGCCACGCGCCTGGGCGTGAAGACCGAGTTCCTCGGCCTGCCCGGCGTGGAAGGCTGGCGCCGCGGCGTGCAGGCCCACCTGATCGAGGAGCGCCTGAAGGCCGACAAGGAACACTCGATCAAGGCCGTGTGTGTGGTCCACAACGAGACCTCCACCGGCGCGACCAGCAACATCCTGGCCGTGCGCCGCGCCATCGATGCGGCCAAGCACCCGGCGCTGCTGATGGTGGACACCATTTCCGGCCTGGCCTCCGCCGAATACAAGCATGACGAGTGGGGCGTGGACGTCACCGTCAGCGGCTCGCAGAAGGGCCTGATGCTGCCGCCGGGCATCAGCTTCAATGCGGTCTCGCCCAAGGCCATCGAGGCCAGCAAGCACGCCAAGCTGCCCAAGGCCTTCTGGGCCTGGGACGAGATCATCGAGATGAACAAGGGCGGTTACTGGCCTTACACGCCCAACACCAACCTGCTGTACGGCCTGGCCGAAGCCTGCGACATGCTGCTGGACCCCACCTTCGGCGGCCTGCAAGGCACCTTCGCGCGCCACCAGCGCTGGGCCGAGGGCGTGCGCAGCGCCGTCAAGGCCTGGGGCCTGGAGATCCAGTGCGTCGAGGCTGCGTCCTATTCGCCGGTGCTGACCGGCGTGATCATGCCCGAGGGCGTCGATGCCGACGCCGTGCGCAAGCTGATCTACGAACGCTTCGACCTGTCGCTGGGCACGGGCCTGGGCAAGGTCAAGGGCCGCATGTTCCGCATCGGCCACCTGGGCGACTGCAACGACCTGACGCTGATGGCGGCGCTCTCGGGCTGCGAGATGGGCCTGAAGCTCGCCGGCGTCAAGCTGGCCGGCTCCGGCGTCGCCGCGGCCATGGAGTACTTCGCCGGGCACCCGGTCCAGCTGCCCATGAAGAAGGCTGCTTAAGTTTCCGACTCGCAAACCACCATCAGGAGAGAGACCATGCAACGTAGAACGTTCATTGCCGGCGCCGCCGCGACCGTGGCCCTGCCCACGCTGCGGGCGCAGAACCTGCCGACCGGCACGGTGCGCATCATCGTCGGCTTCGCCCCTGGTGGAGGCACGGACCTGCTCGGCCGCGTGATCGGCCAGAAGCTGCAGGAGATGTGGAAGACGACGGTGATCGTGGAGAACCGCGCGGGCGCTTCGGGCGCCATCGCCTCCGACTACGTGGCCAAGCAGCCGGCCGATGGCACGGTGCTGCACATGGCGCACATCAACAGCCATGCCATCGTTCCCAACCTGCAGAAGGTGGGCTACGACCCGATCAAGGACTTCCAGCCGATCGTGCTGGTGGGCGTGACGCCCAACCTGCTGATCTGCGGCCAGATGCAGCCCGCCAAGACGGTGAAGGACCTGGTGGAGCTTTGCAAGAAGAACCCGGGGCAGGTGAGCTTCGGCTCCGCCGGCACCGGCAGCGCCCAGCACCTGGCGCTGGAGATGTTCATGCTGCAGGCCGGCGTGAAAGCGATCCACGTGCCTTACAAGGGCTCCGGCCCCATGCTGACCGACCTGATCGGCGGCCAGGTGCAGTACAGCTTCGACACGATGACGGCCGCCACGCCGCACGTGAAGAACGGCAAGGCCGTGGCCATCGCGCAGACGCGCCTGAAGCGCGCGGCCGGCCACCCCACCGTGCCGACGATGGCCGAATCGGGTTTCCCCAACTTCGAAGCCACCACCTGGTACGGCCTGGTCGGCCCGGCCAAGATGCCGGTGGCCATGGCCAGGCGCATGAACGAGGACGTCAACAAGGTGCTGCTGATGCCCGACGTCATGGAGAAGCTGGAAGTGTCCGGCGCCGAGGACGGCGGTGGCTCGGTGGAGAAGTTCGCCGAGTTCATGAAGACCGAGCAGGTCAAGTGGGCCAAGGTGATCAAGGACGCTGGAGTGAAGGGCGAGGTGTGAGCATGGAAGGCAGTACCCAGCGGCCCTTGCCGCTGGCCAACGTGCGGGTCCTGGACATCAGCCAGGTGATGGCAGGCCCGTTCGCGTGCATGCTGCTCGGTGACCTGGGCGCGGACGTCATCAAGATCGAACCGCCCGGCACCGGCGACCAGACGCGCGGCTCCATGGGTTTCAAGATGAAGGGACCCGACTCGCTCGGCTTCCTGAACATGAACCGCAACAAGCGCAGCGTGACGCTGGACCTCAAGTCGCCCGCGGGCAAGGAGGTGCTGCTGACGCTGGCGAAGGACGCGGACATCCTCGTCGAGAACTACCGGCCCGGTGCGCTGAAGCGCATGGGCCTGGGCTACGAGGTGTTGAAGGAGATCAATCCGCGGCTGGTCTACACCAGCATCTCCGGCTTCGGCCAGACCGGCCCCTGGGCCGACCGCCCCGGCTTCGACCTGATGGCGCAGGCCATGAGCGGCGTGATGAGCGTGACCGGCTACCCCGACAGCCCGCCGGTGAAGGCCGGCGTGCCGGTGGCCGACATCGGTTGCGCGCTGTTCGCGATCTACGCGACGCTGGCCGCCTACATCGGCGCCAAGAACACGGGGCAGGGCCAGTACATCGACGCGTCGCTGTTCGAGACGGCGATGGCCTTCTCGGTGTGGGACACCTGCGACTGGTGGGGCACCGGCAAGCCGCCGCAGCCGCTGGGCACGTCCAACAAGATGACCGCGCCGTACCAGGCCATGGCCTGCAGCGACGGCCACTTCGTGATGGGTGCCAACAACCAGAAGCTGTGGGTGCAGCTGTGCGAGCTGATGGACCGGCGCGAGCTGCTGGACGACCCGCGCTTCACCAACATCGCGAACCGCCTGGCCAACCGGCAGGCCTTGCAGGACGAACTGGAGAAGTCCTTCAAGACCAACACCAAGGACTACTGGGTGGAGAGGCTGCTGGCCGCCGGCCTGCCCGCGGGCCCCATCCTCAGCTACCCCGAGGCTTTCGGGAGCGAGCACGCGAAGGTGCGCGGCATGCGGATGGAGATCGACCATCCCATCGAAGGCAAGGTGCCCAACATCGGCTTTGCGGTGAAGCTCTCCGGCACGCCGCAGCAGGTGCGCCGGCATCCGCCGCTGCTGGGCGAGCACAACGAGGAAGTGCTGCAGGAGATCGGCATGAGCCGCGAGGACCTGGCGCGCCTGCGGGCCGCGGGAGCCTTCGGGTCGTGAGCGGCGAAGTCCGCTTGCTGGTGGACGGCGGCGTCGCCTCCGTCACCTTCGACCGGCCCGAGGCGCGCAATGCGATGACCTGGGCGATGTACGAGCAGCTGCGCGCGATCTGCGAGCAGCTGCGCGGCGACGCCTCGGTGCGCGTGGTGCGCTTCCAGGGCGCGGGCGGCGAGGCCTTCGTGGCTGGGACCGATATCGCGCAGTTCCTGGATTTCCAGGGCGGCGAGGACGGTGTCGCGTACGAGCGGAAGATCGATGCCACGGTGTCGCTCGTTGCTTCCTTGCCGATGCCTACCGTTGCCGTGGTGCAGGGCTGGTGCATCGGTGGCGGACTGGCGCTGGCGAGTGCCTGCGATTTTCGGATCGCGACGCCGGGCAGCAAGTTCGGCGTGCCGATCGCGCGGACCTTGGGGAATTGCCTGTCGATGGCGAACATCGCGGGCCTGGTTTCCTGCTTCGGCCGTCCGCGCGTGCAGCGCTTGTTGTTGCTGGCGGATTTGATCGGCGCCGAGGAGGCGTTGGCTTGCGGGTATTTGCTGGAGCTGCTGCCTGCCGAGTCTCTCGAAGCCTCGGCGTCCAAGCTGTGTTCCAGGCTCGCTTCGCTCGCGCCGGTGACGCAGGAGGTGAGCAAGGACGCATTGAACCGCCTTCTGCGCCACAGCCTGCCGGAGGCGGAGGACTTGATCCGGCGTTGCTATGGCAGTGCGGACTTCAAGGAAGGCGTGCAGGCTTTCGTCGGCAAGCGGCCGCCGGTTTGGTCGGGCCGGTAATCAGTCGACGGCCAGGACGACGTTGCCGGCGGCCTGGCCGCTCTCCA
The DNA here is from genome assembly GCF_012927085.1 of Ramlibacter agri. NCBI lineage: Bacteria > Pseudomonadati > Pseudomonadota > Betaproteobacteria > Burkholderiales > Comamonadaceae > Ramlibacter > Ramlibacter agri. The sequence goes on from NZ_JABBFX010000001.1 coordinate 3,294,158, forward strand.
CCATCTCATGGGCCTGGGCGATCTGGTCGAGAGTGAGCCGCGCAGCGATGTTGTGCTGCAAGGCGCCGCGTGCAAGCATCCGGGTAAGCGTCGCGATCGCGCGCTCGCGGTCTGCAGCAGCGAGGTTGTAGACGATGAAGAACTTCAGCTGCAGGTTCTTCGCGATCAGCGGATAGAAGGGGAGTTGCAACTGCCCGCTGCTGCCGTACACCACGCACTCGCCGCCCGTACGCAGCATCTCCAGGTCGGCGCCCGCATTGGCGGCCATGTCCAGCTCGATGATGCGATCAACGCCACGACCCCCAGTGAGTTCGGCAACGCGAGCCGCCAACGGCTCGCTCTTGTACGACACCACCGCATCGGCGCCGGCCTCGCGCGCCAGCGCCGCTTTCGCCGGCGTGCTGGCGGACGTGAGAACGCGAGCGGCGCCGAGCAGGCTGGCGAACTGCACCGCGTAATGCCCCACGGCCCCGGCCCCACCCGCAACGAACACCGTCTTGCCGGCGACGCCCCCGTCCATCAACACCGCATGCGGGGCCGTCAGCGCGGGAATCCCCAGGCACGCACCGGCTTCGCCACTCACGCCTTCAGGAAGGACCACAGCCTGCGCCTGCGGCAAACAAACCCACTGGCAAGCCGTGCCATGTGCCCGGCCCCAGGCCGCATTCCAGATCCACACCCGCTCTCCCATGCGCGTCGACGGAACGCCAGGACCGACCGCGTCAATCACGCCGGAGCCATCGCTATGCGGGATCACCCGCGGAAACGGCATCTCCTTGCTGCGCAAGCCCATCCGCGACTTCACGTCCGAGGGGTTGACGCCCGACCACTGCACGCGCACGCGCACTTCGCCCGGCCCAGGCTGCGGCTGGGGCAGGTCGGCCACTTGGAGAACTTCGCGCGCAGGGCCGACGCGCTCGTAGAAGGCGGCTTTCATGGCGGGCAGTTTAGTGCGGCGGCACAATCCATGCGATGACGAAACTGATTGCCACCCACAGCGGCAGCTTCCACGCCGACGACGTTTTCGGCGTCGCGGTGCTGGCCGCCATGTTCCCCGACAACCGCATCGTGCGCACCCGCGACGCCGGCGAGATCGCCAAAGCCGATTTCGCGGTCGACGTCGGCGGCAGCTGGGACGCCGCGCAAGGCCGCTTCGACCACCACCAGCGCGGCTTCGACGGCGCACGGGTCGACGCCCAGGGCGCGCGCGCCGAAGGCTACGCCAGCGCGGGCCTGGTCTGGCGTGAATACGGTCGCGACTATGTGCGCCAGGTCGCGCAAGGCATGGGCCGCGAATTGAGCGAGGCCGAAGCGAAGCAGGTCGCCGGCGACGTCGACACCTCGCTGGTCCGCTACCTCGACCTGGTCGACACCGGCGCCGCCAACGTGGCGCCCGGCGTCTTCGGCCTCTCCAGCCAGGTCGCGCTCCTGAACAGCAACTGGCTGGAGGAGCAGGACCTGGACGCGGTGGCGCAGGCCTCCCTGCAACTGCAGCGCTTCGATGAAGCGCGGGCGATGGTGCGGCGCCACCTGGACCGCTTCGTGCTGAAGACCATCGGCCAGCTGCTGGCCGCCGACAAGGTGCGGCAGGCGCCGCGCCTGTTCGACGACCGCGTGCTGGTGCTGGAAGACGGCGGCATGCCGTGGACCCGCGTGGTGGTCGACGAGATGCCGCAGGTGCTGCTGGTTGCCTACCCGGATTCGGAAGGCGGCCGCTGGCAGGTGCGCACCGTGCCCAAGGAGCAGGCCTCCTTCGACTCGCGGCTGGACTTGCCCGAAGCCTGGGCCGGCCTGCGCGATGCGGAGCTGGCGGCGGCCAGCGGCGTCCCCGACGCCGCCTTCTGCCACCTGAACCTGTTCATCGCCGTCGCCCGCAGCAAGCCGGGCGCGCTGCGGCTGGCGGAGCTCGCCCTGGCTACGCCGCCCTCAACTGGCGCGGCTTGAGGCTGGGCGCGAAGCCGTTGCGGGCCAGCGTCTCCTCGGCGCTCGCGTAGAACTCGCCGATGCGGTAGATGCGGCGCGCTTCCGCGCCGTCCGCCACTTCGCGCGAGCACTCGCGGGCGATGCGCACCAGCTGCTCGATCTGCTTGATGCTGCCCAGCTTGGCCTTGCGGTCCTGCGTCCAGATGTTGTCCTCGATGCCGCAGCGCACGTGCAGGCCCAGCGCGATCGCCATCATGTTGACCGGCAGCACGTTGAGCATCGAAGTCTCCAGCGTCAGCACGGCGCCGTCCGGCGTGGCGCGCACGAAGTTGGCCAGGTTGTAGAGGTTCGGCTGGTCGAAGCCGCCGCCGATGGCCACCCAGGTCAGGACGAGCGGCACGTTGGCCACGCCGCGGCGCATCATGCGTTCCACCGTCTCCAGCTGCGTGATGTTGGCCAGCTGGAAGTGCGTCTGGATGCCGTTGGCGCTCAGGCGGCGGATGTGTTCCTCCACCCAGGCCGGGCCGGCCGGGATGGTCATCTCGCGGTAGGCGTGCAGGCCCGCCGGCGTGCCCAGGCTGGTGCCTTCCACGTCGCGCGGCAGCATCTGCTCCACCACGTTCATCTGGTTGGTGTTGATCGCGATGGTTACCTGGTCGGGCGCGGGCAGCAGTTCGGCCAGCAGGTGGCGCGTGTCGTCCGACAGCCATTTCGCTACCTCGCCTTCGTTCTCGGGCGCGAAGCTGATGGAGCCGCCTACCTGCAGGATCATCTTCGGCACGCGGTTGCGGATGCCATCCAGCAGCTCGTTGAAGCGCGACAGGCGCTTGGAGCCGTGGCCGTTGGGTTCGCGCACGTGCACGTGCAGCACGGTGGCGCCGGCGTTGTAGCAGTCCACCGCCTTCTGCACCTGGTCCTTCATGCTGACCGCGATGTCTTCGGGGAAATCCTCGGGCATCCATTCGGGGCCGTAGGGCGCCGCGGTGATGACCAGCTTTTCCTGGTTCTCGGGATAGAGGGAGCCGTCCTGGAAGTTCATGGTGTCGTCCTCGTCGAAAAGAAGTGCTCAGAAGGGCAGGTCGCCCACGATCCCGGCGCGTTCCATCTTGCGATGGCAGGGCGGGTAGTCCATCACGGCGTAGTGCTGGGTGGAGCGGTTGTCCCACATCGCCACGTCGCCCGGCTGCCAGCGCCAGCGCACCTGGTACTCGGGAATCGCGGCCTGGTTCACCAGGTACTGCAGCAGCGCCGAAGCGCCCTGGGTGTAGTCCTGGCCATAGCGCACGTTGGCGGCGGTGTGGAAGTTGGTGAAATGCGTGGTGAAGGCGTTGACGAACAGCGCCTTCTCGCCGGTCTCCGGGTGCGTGCGCACCACCGGATGCTCGGGGTCGGGGAACTGCGCCTTCAGCGCCAGCCGCTTCTCGATCGGCATGGCCGCGCCGAAAGTGGCTTCGATGCTGTGGCGGGCGCGCAGGCCGGCGATCTGTTCCTTGACGTGAGGCGGCAGCTTCTCGTAGGCCAGCGCCATGTTGGCCCACATCGTGTCGCCGCCCACCGGCGGGCACTGCACGCAATGCAGCACGCAGCCCATGGGCGGCTTCTCGCGCCAGGTGGCGTCGGTGTGCCACGCGTTCTCGTAGCGGTCGTTGGGCGTGTCGGGCGACTTGTAGATGCGCACCAGGCCCGGATGCTCCGGGTCGCTGCCGGCCACCGGATGGTCTTCCAGTTCGCCGAAGTGGCGGGCGAAGGCCACGTGCTCGGCGCGGGCCAGCTGCTGCCCGCGGAAGAACAGCACCTTGTGCTGCAACAGCAGCCGGTGCAGGGCCGCCAGCAGGGCAGGGTCGCGCGAGGCGGCGCCGATCTGCACGTTGCCGACGACGGCGCCGATGGCGCAGGTGAGCGGCTCGACGCTCAGCGATTGCAGCCGCGACTGGGCCGCGATGGTTGCCGGCGCGCCGGCTGCGAGTGGCGTGATGGCCATGGGTTCTCCTCCTGAAAGTGCATGAAGCGTAGGAAGAGGACCCAGGGTCCTTCCCCCCCGGTCCGGGGGGTGATGGACGGAGCTTGATTTACATCAGAATTCGCGCCACTCGGTGCCGGCGTTCGCTCCGGCCAGCGCCGGGCGCGCCTGCAACAGCGCTGGCGCGCGCTGCGGGGTGGCGATGGCGAGCTCGTGCTGCTCGCCCAGGCGGAAGCGGCCCACCTGCTGCAGCAGCGATTGCGCTTCGCCCTTCATGGACTCGGTCGCCGCGGCGGCTTCCTCCACCAGCGAGGCGTTCTGCTGCACCACCTGGTCCATCTGCGTCACCGCGGTGTTGATCTGCTCGATGCCGCTACTCTGTTCCTGGCTGGCGGCGGCGATTTCCGCCACCAGCTGGCTGACGCGCGAGACCGAGTCCACGATGTCCTGCATCTTGCTGCCGGCCACGGCCACCTGGCCGGAGCCCGCATTCACCTGGGCCACGGAGTCGACGATCAGGCCCTTGATCTCGCGCGCGGCCTGCGCGGAGCGCTGCGCCAGCGTGCGCACTTCCGCCGCGACCACGGCGAAGCCGCGGCCCTGCTCGCCGGCACGCGCTGCTTCCACCGCGGCGTTCAGCGCGAGGATGTTGGTCTGGAAGGCGATGCCGTCGATGACGCCGATGATGTCGGCGATCTTCTTCGAAGACGAGGAGATGCCTTCCATGGTGGCCACCACCTGGCCGACGGCGAGGCCGCCTTCGCGGGCCACGGACGCGGCGCTGGCGGCCAGGTCCTTGGCCAGGCGCGCGTTGTCGGCGTTCTGGCCGACGGTGGAGGTCATTTCCTCCATCGAGCTCGCCGTTTCCTGCAGCGTGCTGGCCTGTTCCTCGGTGCGCTGCGACAGGTCGGCGTTGCCCTGGGCGATCTGCACGCTGGTCTCGGCGACGCTGCGCGCGCCCTGCGCGACTTCCTGCACCAGCTCGCGCAAGCGCGTGCTCATGTCCGCCAGCGCGTGCAACAGCTGCGCCATCTCGTCGCGGCCGGTGACGGTGAGGCGCACGGTGAGGTCGCCGTCGGCGACGCGGCGGGCCGCTTTCACGGCCTGCTCGATCGGGCCGGTGATGGAACGGGCGATCAACCACGAGGCCAGCAGCGCGAGCAGCACGCCCAGCGCGCAGAAGCCGGCCAGCACCTGGCGGCCGCTGCGGGCGCTCTCGGCGGCGGCCGCGGCGTCGCGCTCCACCTCGGTGGTGTAGTAGTCGCGCAGCGCTTCCAGCGAGGCGAGGTAGGCGTCCTGCGCCGGCACCATCAGCTGCTCCAACACGGTGTTTGCGCCGGTCTCGTCGCCGCTTTCCTTCTTCGCGGCGACCTGCTTGCGGGCCTTCAGGAACAGGTCGCGCTTTTCGGCGGCGACCTTCAGCAGCGCCTGGGCCTGCGGCGTGTCGACGATCTTCTCCACTTCCTGCTGCAGCTCGTTGATGCGCTTGGTGCCGGCTTCCAGCTGCGGCAACAGCATCTGGTTGAGGCCGGGGTCCTGGCTGCGCGTCACCACCAGCCGCCGCACCAGGCTGGTCCGCGACTGCGACAGCCATTCGCCCACCACGCGTTCCACGCGCAGGTTGACGGTCGCCATCTCGCTGGTGCGTTCGTCCAGCTGCGCCAGGCGCCAGGCGCCCAGCACGGCCATCGTGACCAGCAGCACGATCAGCGCGCCGAAAGCGGCGGCCAGCCGCGTCTTGACGCTGACCCGGTGGAGCAGCGTCCCTTGTTCATCGAATCCCACGACTCATCCCTCCGGCGTAGCGCGTAGTCGCTCGCCTGTTGTGTTTCGTATTACACCGGCTACCGCGCGTGCGCGCGGGCGGCGGGGCGGGACGATACCACTGCCGGCCGGTGACTTCCTGTCAAGGCGTTTACCGGCGGTGGACGGCTCAGCCCGGCACGAACATGTAGCCGGCGTTGCGCACCGTGCGGATCACGCGGGGCTCGCCATCGGGGTCCGGCTCCACCTTGCGGCGCAGGCGGCCGATGCGGATGTCCACCGAGCGGTCGAAGGGTTCCCACTCGCGGTTGCGGGTCTTCATCAGCAGCTGGTCGCGCGAGAGCACCCGGTTGGGATTGGCGACGAAGGCGGCCAGCAGCTCGTATTCCATAGCGGTGAGGTTCACCTCCGCGCCGCCCAGGTCGAACATGCGGTGCGACTCCAGGTCCAGTTCGCAGCGGCCGACGCGGCAGCGGCGCGCCGTGGCCGGCGGCTCCGGCGCGGGCTCGCCGGGGGCCGGCCGCGCCTGCAGCCGGCGCAACAGGCTCTTGATGCGCGCCAGCAGTTCGCGCAGGTCGAAGGGCTTGGCGATGTAGTCGTCGGCGCCCACCTCGAGCCCCACCACGCGGTCGACGACGTCGCCGGAGGCGGTGACCATGATGACGCCGACGTCGTGGTGTTCGCGCAGGTAGCGCGCCAGCACCAGGCCGTCCTCGCCGGGCAGCCGCACGTCCAGCAGCACGGCGTGCGGCCGCTCGCGCGCGAGCTCCTCGCGCATCTGCGCGCCGTTGCCGGCCTCGGCCACGGCGAAGCCATGGCCTTCCAGGTAGTCGCGCAGCAGCGAACGCACGGAGGGATCGTCGTCCACCACCAGCAGACGCGCGCGTGCGTTCATGCCCGGAATTCTGCGCTTTCGCCCCGGTGCTGGCGAGTCCCGAAACGGCGGGTTACGCCGCCGGGCCGCGCGCGAGCAGCTCGCCCAGCAGCGGCCGCAGCACATAGCAGTCCACCGGCTTGCGCAGCAGGGTGTGGACGCCGCTGGCAGCCAGTTCCTCGTCGCTGATCGCCAGCGCATTGCCGGTGTACATCAGCACTGGCAGGCCTGGCCGCTGCCGGTGCGCATGCCGCGCCAGGGCCAGGCCGGTCATGCCGGGCATGGTGTGGTCGGTGAGCAGCAGCGCGAAGGCTTCGCCGGGCGCTTCCAGGCGGCGCGCCGCGGCGAGCGCGTCGTGTTCTGGCACCACTTCCAGGCCCCAGCTGCGCATCAGGTCCTGCATGAAGCGGTTGACAAAGGGCTCGTCCTCCACCAGCAGCACGCGCCCGCGCAAGGGCGGCAGCGTGGCGGCGGCCGCGCGTGCGGCTGCGGGGCCGGCGGCGTCGTCGGCCTCTCCGGTCGCGGGCAGCAGCACGCGGAAGCTGGACCCCCCGCCGGGCGCCGTCGCCACCAGGACGTGGCCGCCATGGTCATGCACGATGCCATGCACCATGGCCAGGCCCATGCCGGTGCCGCGGCCGCTGTCCTTGGTGGTGAAGAAGGGCTCGAACATGCGGTCCACCACGTCGGGCGACATGCCGCGGCCATCGTCCGCCACTTCGAAGGCCACCCAGCGCTGGCCTTCCACGCGGGCGCCGCAGGACGCGCAGTGGCCGAAGGCGGCGGCATGGAAGGTCCGCAGGCGGATCGTGCCCTGTTCGCCGATCGCATCGCGGGCGTTCAGGCACAGGTTCAGCAGCACCTGCTCGAACTGCACCGGGTCGGCGAGCACCGGCGCCTCGGCGGCCAGCTCGCTTTCGACGACGATCGAGGAGGGCAGGTTGGGGCGCAGCAGCTGCAGGGCTTCGCCCGCCACCTGCGAGGCCGCCAGCAGCTTGCGCTCGCCGCGCCGCGGGCGCGAGAAAGCCAGCAGCTGCGCGACATGCTCGCGCGCGCGTTCCGCGGCCAGCTGCGCCTGGTCCAGGTCGTGGCCCAGGCGCGCGTCGCCCGCGTGTTCCTGCGCCATCGCGAGGTAACCCAGGACGCTGGTCAGCAGGTTGTTGAAGTCGTGCGCCAGGCCGCCGGTGAGCTGGCCGATGGCTTCCATCTTCTGCGCCTGCCGCAGCTGCCGCTCCAGTTCGCTGCGCTTGTGTTCGGCCGCGACCCGCTCGGTGATGTCGCGGCCCATGTACAGCACGTGCGGCTGGCCGCGATGCGTGATCGGCACGCCGCGCAGTTCCAGCTCGCGCCGGCGGCCGTCGCGGTGGGACAGCTGCGTCTCCAGGCGGATGGTGGCGCCGGCCAGGGCTTCCTCGTGCAGCCGGCGGATCTTCTCGCGCACCTCCGGCGGGTTGGCGATGACGCGCGCCACGCCCAGCACCTCCGAGCGCGTGAGGCCGGTCCAGGCCTGGTAGGTGTCGTTGACGTCGACGATGCTGAAATCCGCGGCCCGCAGCACCATGGCGTCGAGCGAGGCATTGAAGATCGAGCGGTATTGTTCCTCGCTGCGTTGCAACTCGCGCTCGCGCTGGCGCCGCTCGCTGATGTCGCGCACCACGGCCAGCGCGTGCGGCCGCCCCTGGTGCGAGAAGGGCAGCACGCGCAGGTCGGCCTCGAAGCTGCTGCCGTCGGGGCGCAGCACCGTGGTCTCCAGGTGCGTCGCCTGGCCGGCCAGCGCGCGCCGCACCCATTCGAGGCGCTCGCGCACGTAGGTTTCGGGCATGCTGCGCGGGAAGCTGTGGCCGACGACCTCGTCGCGGCCGTAGCCATACAGGGCGAGCGCGGCCGGGTTGGCGTCGACCACCCGCAGGTCCTCGTTCCACAGGAACAGGCCGTCGACGGCGCTCTCGAAGATGGCGCGATACTGCGCCTCGCGCTGGCGCAGGCCCTCCAGCGCCTGCTTCTGCGCTTCGCCGGCGCGCAGCCGCTCCACCTCGGCCGCCGCGCGCACCGCGAAGATCTTGAGCGTGGACTTGACGCGGTCCAGGTGGGCCAGCGGCTGGCGCGACGCCACCGAGACGATGCCCAGCGGCGTGCCATCGAGCCCCACCAGCGGATGGCCGGCGTAGCTGTCGCTGCCCAGCTCGCGCAGGTCCAGGTCGGCGGGGAACAGGGCCTGCACGCCGGACGGATAGGCCCGGAAGGAATGGCCGAGCACGGTGGCGCAGGGCGAGCCGGCCAGCGGATAGCGGATGTCCTGCAGCACCTTGCCGCCGCAATACAGGGCCAGCATGCGCATGGCGCCCGGCTGCGCGGGCTCGGGCTGCGCGATGAAGGCGACGTCCACCTGCAGGATGCTGGCCAGCAGGCGCACGAGTTCGTCGAACACCGAGCCGCTGCGCGACTCCGACACCGCCAGGGCCACGGCACGCAGCGTCTCGCCGGTGCGGGCGCGCTCGATCTCGGCCGCCGCGCGGGCGCCGACCAGCGCCAGCATCGCCTCGATGCAGGCGGCCGCGCGCAGCGGCACGGGCTGGCGGTCCATGGCGACCAGCAGGCCCAGCGCTTCGCCGCAGCTGTCGGTGAGCGGCAGCACGGCGACCGCATCCATGCGCTCGCGCGCGAACAGCGAACGCGGTGGCAGCTGCGGCAGCGCGCCAGCAGCCGCGAACTGGTAACCGGACGGAAAAGTCGGCAGGCCGGCGAGTGCCTTGCAAGGCAGGTGGAAGTTGGGCTGGCTGCGGCCGTCCAGGCTGACGGCCAGCGTGCGCAGCGTGCGGCGCGCATCCAGGGCCGGCACGGCCAGCAGGACCAGCGGCATGGCCAGCGCCGCGGCGAGCTCGTGCACGAGCACGGCCAGCAGGTCCGGCCCCGTCGCGCGCGCGGTGGACAAGGCCAGCCGGGCCAGCGCGTCCGCCGGTGGCCGGTCCTGGTCCGTGCGCGTGCTCATGGCTTCAGTCTAGGAGACGCTGGCGGCAACGCGGCGGGAATTTCCGCCCGGTTACCGGGCGGATACACCGCGGTTGCTTTTCGCGCCCGTCAGCGGGTGCTGCCCGCGACCAGGTTGCCCGCCGGCAGGCGCGGCGTGCTGCGGCCGAACTGGGCCGCGCCGCCGGCTTCCGAGTTCATCGCATGCACCTGTTCGCGCGCCGCGATGTAGTCGGCCTTGGCCTGGGCCCGGGTGTAGCCGCTCGCCACGTCGACGCGGGCGCCTTGCTGCAAGGTCCACTCGTAGGCGTAGCTCGTCATCATGGGCCGCATCTGGTCGCGCTCGGCCAGCACTTCGGCGCGGGCGCGTTCCGAGACGAAGGGCGCCTTGGTATCGTCCAGCGGCGACTCCGCGCGGGCGTTGCCGCTCATCAGGGCTGCGGCCAGGCCGGCCGCCGCTACGCTGCCGAGATAGCCGAACATCGAAGCATGGTGCTGTTTCATGGTCCTCTCCGTGAGCGGACTGCTGGGGAAATGGCCTGCGGCTTCCGCTCTGACGCCGCCTGCCCCGGGGGATGGAAGCAGTCTGGGCGGCTGAGGTATCCGCGCCGTTTCAGGCGACGGCGGCTTTGTATGCGCCTGGTATCGCAACCCGGCCGGCGCGTCCTGTTCCATACTGCCTCGCGTGATCAAGGACCTCTGGTACAAGAACGCCGTCATCTACAGCCTGCACGTGGGGACCTACATGGACTCCAACGGCGACGGCATCGGCGATTTCGAAGGCCTGTCGCGCCGGCTGGACTACCTGCAGGGCCTGGGCGTCAGCTGCCTGTGGCTGATGCCCTTCCAGAAGTCGCCGCGCAAGGACGACGGCTACGACATCAGCGACTACTACCAGGTCGACGAATGCTTCGGCACGCTGGGCGATTTCGTCGACTTCACCAACCAGGCCAAGCAGCGCGGCATCCGCGTGATGATCGACCTGGTGGTCAACCACACCAGCGACCAGCATCCCTGGTTCCAGGAAGCGCGGCGCGACCCCAGCTCCAAGTACCGCGAGTTCTACGTCTGGTCTGACAAGAAGCCGCCGCATGCCGACGAAGGCATGGTGTTTCCCGGCGTGCAGAAGTCCACCTGGACGCGCGACCCGGTCGCCAACGCCTACTACTTCCATCGCTTCTACGACTTCCAGCCGGACCTGAACACGCAGAACCCGGCGGTGCTGGCCGAGATCCGCAAGGTCATGGGCTTCTGGCTGGAGCTGGGCGTGTGCGGCTTCCGCATGGACGCCATGCCCTTCGTGATCCAGACCAAGGGCGCGGACGTGAAGAGCCGCGAGCGCTACACGCTGCTGCGCGAATTCCGCGAGTTCCTGCAGTGGCGGCGCGGCGACGCCATCGTGCTGGCCGAGGCCAACGTCGAACCGAAGCACAACGTGCAGTACTTCGGCGACGACGGCGACCGCCTGCAGATGATGTTCAACTTCTGGGTCAACCAGCGCACCTTCTATTCACTGGCCACGGGCGACGCACGGCCGCTGGCGAAGGCGCTGGAGCAGACGCGCGAGCATCCGCCCACCGCGCAGTGGGCCCACTTCCTGCGCAACCACGACGAGCTGGACCTGGGGCGCCTCACCGACGCGCAGCGCGAAAAGGTGTTCGCGGCGCTGGGGCCGGAGCGCGACATGCAGCTCTATGGGCGCGGCATCCGCCGGCGCTTGGCGCCGATGATGCGCGGCGACCGCCGGCGGCTGGAGCTGGCCTACAGCCTGATGTTCACCTTGCCTGGGACGCCGGTGATCCGCTATGGCGACGAGCTGGGCATGGGCGACGACCTCACGCTGCCGGAGCGCAATTGCGCGCGCACGCCGATGCAGTGGTCCACCGAGCCGCAGGCGGGCTTCACGCGCGCGAACAAGGCGATCCTGCCGGTGATCGAGCACGGGCCCTACGGCTACCACAAGGTCAACGCGGCGGACCAGCGCCGCGACGCCGACTCGCTGCTCAATTGGACCGAGCGCATCATGCGCATGCGCAAGGAAGTGCCCGAGATCGGCTGGGGCGACTTCGAGGTGCTGGAGACCGGCAACGACGGCGTGCTGGCCTTGCGCTACGACTGGCGCAACAACACGGTGGTGGTGATCCACAACCTGCTGGGCGAGGCGGCGGAGATCCAGCTGCGCGTGGGCGGCCCGCACGGCAAGCAGCTGATCAACCTGCTGACGCAGGACCACAGCCAGGCCAATGGCCGCGGCGTGCACAGCGTCATCATGGAGCCGTTCGGGTACCACTGGTACCGGGCGGGCGGGCTGGGGTACCTGCTGGATCGATCTTCGGAGTGATCCGCGGTCACGCGATCGCCAGCCGGTCCCGCAACATCAGCATCAAGTCCGTCTTGGCGAGGTGCCCGGCGAGCCTTCCGGACGCATCCAGCACCGGCAGCCTTTCACCCGGATGCGCTTCGAACACGCCCAGCACCTCCCACAAGGGCATGTCGATGCGCAGCCGCGGATAGTCCGGCTGCAGCAGGGAGGCAGGCCAGGGCGAGGCCGGATCGTGCGGCGTCTTCAGCACGCCCGTGAGGTCGTGCAGGGCGATCGCGCCGCGGAAGACGCCATGCTCGTCCAGCACGTACACGTGGCGCCAACGGCTTTCCAGCAAGCGCTTTTCCACCACCGCCAGGCTGTCGCCCGCCTGCACGGTGATGCTGTCGGGACGCAGCAGGTCGCCGGCGGTGGCGATGCGCGGGTCGGTCGCCGCCTTGGCCTTCTGCGAGGACGCGTAGATGGAATCCGGCCGCAGCAGCCGCGACACCGAGAAGGCCAGCACGCTGGCCAGCATCAGCGGCGCGACGATGCCGTAGCTCTCCGTCATCTCGAAGATCATCAGCACCGCCGTCAGCGGCGCATGCGTGCTGGCCGCCAGGAAGGCGCCCATGCCGATTGCCGCACTGGCCGGTGCCGGCAGCAGCTGCGGAAACAGCGCATGCGTCGCCGCCGCGAACAAGCCGCCGCTGACCGCGCCCACGAACAGCGTCGGCGTGAAGATGCCGCCGACCGCGCCCGAACCGGTGGTGGCCGCCACCGCGGCGATCTTCAGGGCCAGGATCACCAGCAGCGCCTGCCAGGCCCAGCCGCCCTGCAGCACGCTGTCGACCACGCTGAAGCCGTTGCCCCACACCTGCGGCGCGTAGACCGAGATCGCGCCGACGATGAGGCCGCCCACCGCGAGCTTCAGCGGCAGCGGCACCTGCAACGCGCCGAACGCCTTCTTGGACAGGTCCAGCAACCACAGGTAGAGCGGCGCCACCAGGCCCGCCAGCAGGCCCAGCAGGCCGCAGGCCAGCAGCGCCTGCCCGCCCAGAGGGGGCAGGGCGGGCATGTGATACAGCGGCTGGGCGCCGACCAGCACGGCCACGGTGGCATGGGCGCTGACCGAGGCGATCAGCAGCGCGGCCAGCGTTTCGGTGGCCAGCGACTGCAGCACGATCTCGGCGATGAACAGCGCGCCGGCGATCGGCGCGCCATAGGCCGTGGCCAGGCCCGCCGCCGCGCCGCAGGCAACGAGCAAGCGCCGGCGTGGGACCGGCATGGCGCGCCAGCCGGCCAGCAGCGAACCGGTCAGCGCCGCCAATTGCACCATCGGGCCTTCGCGGCCGATCGCGCCGCCGCTGGCGACGGTGCAGGCCGAGGACAGCGCGCGCAGCAGCGAAGCGCGCACCGGCAACTGGCCGCGCCCGAGCACGGTGGCTTCCATGTAGTCGCCATGCGGCGCGCGCGGCAGGCGGCGCGCGAGCACCAGGAAGCTCCCCGCCAGCGCGCCGCCGATCACCGGCGCCAGCAGGCGCTGCCACCAGGGCAGCGACTCCGCGGCCTGCACCAGCCCGGAGGTTCCATAGAGCCAGTGCTCGATCCAGCCCAGGCTGGCACGGAAGCCCAGGGTGGCCAGCGCGCCGGTGGCGCCGACCAGCGCCGCCCAGGCCAGCATGCGCTGCCAGTCGCCGGGCCGCAGCCGCTCCAGCACCCGCAGCGCGACTTCATTCGCTTTCGTCATGGGACGCAAGCGTAACGGTTCGCGCGAGGCGGCCCGCGCGTCAGCACATCGTCAGCGTGCCGGCGGCGGCTGGACCAGCAGCGTGCGGATCTCGCGCAGCCTGGCTTTCACGCGCAGCCGCTGGTCTGCGTCCAGGCGCAGCAGCATCTTCTGGCCGGCGGGCAGCGCCTGCAGCCGCGGGTCCGCGAAGGCATAGCGGGTCCAAGGCTGCACGGAGGGGATGGGGCCGTGGACGGCGGTGAGTTCCACCGCCGGTGCCTGCTGCGGCTCCGGCGTGGCCAGCAGCAGGTCGACCACCGCGATCACGCGCTCGTGGAAGGAGCGCCCGCCGAAGCCGAGCTCGATGTAGGACTGCTGCAGCACCGGGTAGAGCCGCCGGTACAGGTCGACGACGGTCGTGGCCCGCACGGAAGTCGCGAAGTCGACGAAGGGGGCATAGCGCGCCGCATTCGCCGCGGCGATGTGTTCGCTGCCGGCCTGGCCTTCCACCGCGAAGCGTCCCGGCGTGGCCAGCACCGGCCAGGCCGCCACCGGCGCATGTTCGCGCCCGAGGTTGTCGAGGGTGGCGACCAGCCGGCGCTGGAAGCCGCCCACCTGCAGGAAGCGCAGCACGGCTTCGCGGCCCAGCGCGTCGGCCAGCGCGGTCTCGACTTCGTCGCCCTGGGCCACGCGCGGTGGTTCGTCGGTTGGCGGCGGATGGACTTCGCGCTCGGGGGCGCTGCGCTCGCCGGTGTCGAGCACCACGGGCGCGCTCTTGTCCTGGCCACCCAGGAAGTCCGGCAGGCGGACGCCGTAGAACCACAGCCACCCACCCGCGGCGAGCGCCAGGACGAGCAGCACGAGCGGCCAGCGCGATGCTCTTCGAGGCGGCCGCACCCGCGGCGGCCCGGTCGAGGGCTCGAAGGTGGGCTCCTGGCGCGGGTCGATCACCCCGGCATGCTGCGCCTGTCCCGCCCCCGCCGCAAGTCCGCCAGGCCGCCCCCGGGCGAGCAACCCCTGGTCCTGGCGCGGGATGCGCGCGACAATGCGCCCGCACAAGCTTGCCGCGGAGGTGTGACCATGGCCGACGCAACTGCCACTGCCACCCTGAGCGCCGGCGCGCTCGGCATCACCGAATCGGTGATCATGGGCATTGCCGGCACCGCGCCGGCCTACAGCATCGAGATCACCACGTCGACGCTGATCGGCGCCGCCGGCACGCTGGCCCCGGCCAGCATCCTGGTCTGCGGCCTGGTGATGTTCGGCATCGCCTTCGCCTTCATCCACCTCAATCGCGCGGTCGCGAGCGCCGGCACCTCCTACGCCTGGGTCAGCATGGTGTTCGGCCGGGTCGCGGGCTTCTTCGCCGGCTGGGCGCTGCTGGTGCTGTGCTGCGTGTTCATGGTGTCGGCGATGATCCCCGCGGCCAACGCCACGCTGCTCATCCTGCAGCCGCAGCTGATGAACAACGTGCACTGGGTGACCTTGATCGCCGCGCTGTGGCTCACCTTCGTGAGCGCGGTGGTGGTGAAGGGCATCAAGCTCACCAGCTACGTGCAGGTGGCGATGACCCTGGCCGAAGGCGCGATCCTGCTGGCCATCGTCGTCATGGCGCTGCGGATCTTCCCGGCGCACCCGCAGCATGCCTTCGCGTGGACCTGGTTCTCGCCCTTCGCCTTCTCGCCCAAGCTGTTCGCCAGTTCCGCGCTGGTGGCCATCTTCTTCTACTACGGCTGGGACGTGACCTTGAACCTCAGCGAGGAAACGCGCGACCCGAACCGCACGCCGGGGCGGGCGGCCTTCTGGTCCATGGTGTTCCTGATGGCGTTCTTCCTGGTGTTCATCACCATCGCGCTGCTGGGGCTGACGGACGCCGAGATCCAGCACTACAACACCAACATCATCTTCGCCATCGGCGAGAAGGTGCTCGGACGCACCTGGGGCTACATCGCCATCATCGCCGTGCTCCTGAGCACCGTGGGCACGGTGGAGACGCAGATGCTGCAGTTCACCCGCACGCTGTTCGCCAAGGGCCGCGACGGCGCGCTGCACCCGCGCTACTCGAAGCTGCATCCGCGCTGGAAGACGCCGCACGTCGCCATCTTCTTCATCTGGGCGGCGGGCATGGGGCTGCTGCTCGTGTCGTCCTACCTGCCGACGATCAACGTGATCCTGCAGGATTCGATCAACGCCATCGGTTTCCAGATCTGCTTCTACCTGGGGCTCACCGGGCTGGCCTGCGCCTGGTACTACCGGCGCAAGCTTTCCGCCGGCGCGCTGGCCGCCGTGACCCACGTGCTGTGGCCGGCCGCCAGCGGCGCCTTCATGTTCTTCATCGCGCTGTACAGCGTGCCGACCTTCGACGTCGTGACCAACGTGGTCGGCATGGGCGGCATCGCCATCGGCGCCGTGCCGCTGTTCCTGAACCGGAGGAAGCTCACTGCACTGACAATGCAGGCATGAGTTCGTGGGTGTTCATCGCGGCGATCTACGTCGTCGCCAGCGTCGTCGCTTTCTGCACCTACGCTTTCGACAAGAACGCCGCCAGGCGCAGGGCTCGCCGGATTTCCGAAAACACCTTGCACCTGCTTGCGCTCGCCGGGGGCTGGCCCGGTGCCTGGCTGGCCCAGCAGCTGCTGCGGCACAAATCCAGCAAGGCGGCGTTCCTGTCCGTGTTCCGGATCACGGTGGCCCTGAACGTGGCGGGCTTCGTGCTGGCCTGCTCGCTGATGGGCCAGGTCGGGTGGCATGCGCACCAGGCGCATTGCGGATATGCCTTAGGCCGCCCCGGCTGCGTCCTACGCGTCCGGCTGTTGCTCCTGCATACGATAGGTTCAACCCTGGAGCCCAGCATGGCAAACAAGACGCCCCCCATGAACCAGCCCGCCAAGCCCGGCGATCCCATCGACCTGGCGACCTCGGTTGCGGGCGAGGAAGACCCGGGCGCGTCCTTCGATGCGCCCGGCCGCGCCGACCAGCCGGCCGGACAGGCCGCGGACAAGCCGGCCAAGCCGCAAGCGCCGGAGGACACCCAACCCACCGGCAAAGCGTGACATGGCTTCGCTGCAGCGCCTGGGCACCATGCCTGCGATCCGGGCGCTGCAGACGCGCAGCGGCCGGCTCTCCTTCATCGTCTCGGGCGAAGGCAAGCCGACGCTGCTGCTGTTCAACGGCGCGGGCGTGACGCTCGAAGGCTGGCGCGCGCTGTACCCGCAGATCGAAGGGATCGCCAGGGTGTTCGCCTGGAACCGCTTCGGCCTGCAGGGCAGCGACGAGCCCGGCCCGCTGCAAAGCGGCACCGTGGTGCTGGCGTCGCTGCGCCAGCTGCTGAAGTACGCCGGCCTCAAGCCGCCCTTCGTGCTGGTGGGGCACTCGCTCGGCGGCCTCTATGCCAACCTGTGCGCGCGCCTGTATCCGGACGACGTGGCGGGCGTGCTGTTCCTGGAAGCGGCGCATCCCGACGACAACGCGATGCTGCAGAAGCACAGGAAGCACGTCGTGCGCGGGCTGGAGAAGGTGCAGGGCTTGCCGCAGCTCCTGTTCGAATCCAATGTGCACGCGGAGCTGGACGCCGCTGAAGAGACGGTGCGCGAGATCGCTTCGGCCGGCGAATTCCCGCCCGTGCCGGTGCGCGTCATCAGCGGCGGCATCACGCCAACGGGGGCGATGCTGTTGCCCGGCGTGATCGCTTCGCGGCGCGCAAACCAGCAGGCGCTGGCGGCCCTGTCGCCGCTCGGCGAGCAGGTGATCGCCGGGAAGAGCGGGCATTTCCCGCAGCTGTCGCAGCCGGAGCTGGTGCTGGAAGTGCTGGAAGAACTCGTCGAATCCTGCCGGGTCACGTAGACCGGGTTGCGCGCCGCGCACCCCAGCAAGCGTCACACCGACACACCCAGTGCCGCAAACCCTTCTTCACCCGCCGGCGTGATGCGCACCGCGCGTGAATGCTTCTTCCGCTCGATCCACCGGCGTTCCGTCAACTGCTGCGCCAAGGCGGCGCCGAGCGCGCCGGCCAGGTGGTCGCGCCGCTCGGACCAGTCGAGGCAGCGGCAGGCGAACTGGCGGCGCCTGGCCTGTGCCGCATCCACGTCGACACCGAGTTCATGCAGCGCCTTTTCGCCGCGCGGCGTCAGCGCCAGCTGCTTCGGCTCGCTGTCGTCCCTGACCCAGCCCTTGCGCAGCATCAGCGCCAGCAGGCCCGTGCCCAGCGAGCCGGCGAGGTGGTCGTAGCAGTAGCGGGCGCGCCGCTCGGGCGAGGGCGTTGCCGGTTTCGCGGCTGGGGTCTTGAGCGGCGGCGCGACGCGCATCAGGCCTTCCACCATCTGCGCCACCTGCTCGGACGCGAAGCGGAAGTACTTGTGCCGGCCTTGCGCCGTCGATTCGAGCAGCCCGTCTTCCAGCAGGCGTTTGAGGTGCGCGCTCGCGGTGGCCGGTTCCACGCCCACGCCCAGCGCGAGCTCCTTGGCCGTGAGCGCGCGGCCCTCCATCAGCAGGGCCAGCATCTGGATGCGGCGCGGATCTCCCACGGTGGTGGCGATGCGGGCGAGGTCGGGTTCGGCATGCATGCTTCGATGCTAGCCAAACTGTTGCCGCTCGACAAACCCCGGGCCGCGAACCACACTGCCTGCATGGAAGAACCGCGCGACGCGCTGGCGGCGCCCAGCCACACCGATCCTTATGCCTGGTACGCGCGGCTGCGCGTGCGCAGCCCGCTGGCCTACGATGCCCAGCTGAAGCTCTGGGTCGTCGCCGGCCCTTACCTGGTGGAGCAAGCGCTGCAGCACCTGCAGCTGCGCGTGCGGCCACCGGCCGAGCCCGTGCCGAAGGCGCTGCTGGGGCGGCCCACCGGCGATGTGTTCGCGCAGCTGGTGCGCATGAACGACGGCGATTTCCACGCGCGGCACCGGCCCGCGGTCGAAGCCGCGGCTGCGCGCTTCGCGCCGGCCGCCGTGGCGCAGGCGACGGAAGCGGCGACGCGGGACCTCGCGCCGCGCCTGGAGGCCAACGCGCTGCTGTCCGCGATCCCCGTGCAAGCAATGGCGCGGCTGCTGGGCGTGGCGGGCGCGTCCCTGGATCGCACGGTGGAGTGGGTGCACGAGTTCACTCGCGGCATCGGGCCCGGGGTGGATGCGGACACGCTGGAGCGCTCCGATACGGCAGCGCGTGCGCTGCTGGCGCAAGGCGAGCGGGACGGCCTGCAGCCTTTCGCCGCCGCGAACCGCATCGCCTTCATGCAGCAGTCGCTGGATGCGACGGCGGGCTTGATCGGCAATGCGGTGTGCGCGGCGCTGCGGCAAGGGGAAGAGGCGCCGGATGCCGGCGAGCTGGTCGCGCACGTGGCGCGGCACGATCCGGCCGTGCACAACACGCGCCGTTTCGCGGCCGCCGATGTCGAATTGGGCGGCGAACGGATCGCCGCTGGAGACGCGCTGTTGCTGCTGCTGGTGAACGAGCATCCTTTCGGCGGCGGTGCGCATGCGTGCCCCGGGGATCGCATTGCGTTGCAGATCGCGGTGTCGGCGCTGCGGACGCTGCAGGTGCTCGAGCCTCTTCAGGACAAGTTCCGGGCGGTGCGCGGCTATCGGCCATTGCCCAACGCGCGGATTCCCGTGTTCTCGTAGCGTCGAACAACAAGCAGAGGAAATCATGGTCACCGTCATCTTCGAAGTCTGGCCGCACCCCGAACACAAGCAGGGCTACCTGGACTGGGCCGCGGAGCTCAAGGAGGAGCTCGTGAAGATGGAGGGCTTCCTCTCCATCGAGCGCTTCCAGAGCCTCACCGAACCCGGCAAGCTGCTGTCGCTGCAATTCTGGCGCGACGAGCAGTGCCTGCAGGCCTGGCGCAACCTGGAAGCGCACCGCGCCGCGCAGTCCGCCGGCCGGCGCACGATGTTCCGCGAATACCGGCTGCGCGTCGCCGAGGTCCTGCGCGATTATGGCAAGACGGAGCGCGAGGAAGCCCCGGCGGATTCCCGCCGGGTGCACGGCTGATCAGGCCAGCAAGGGCTGCACGCGCTCGCGCGTGAAAGGCACGCTGCGCACGCGCCTGCCGGTCGCATCGAAGACGGCATTGGCCAGTGCCGCCGGCACCGGCGCGGCGGCCGCTTCGCCCGCGCCCAGCGGCGGCTGGTCCAGGCGCTGCACCAGCTCGATGTCCAGCCGCGGCACCTCCGGGAAACGCAGCAGGGGATAGCCGCGCCAGTCGACGCTGGTCACGCGGCTGCGGTCGAAGGTGGTCTCCTCGTGCAAGGTACGCGACAAGGTCTGCAGGATGTTGCCCTCCACCTGTGCCCGCACCGCATCGGGGTTGATCATCAGCCCGCAGTCGTGCACGCAGGCCACGCGCAGCACGCGGATCTCTCCGCTCTTGCGGTCCACCGCCACGTCCATGCCCATCGCGACGAAGGTCTCGTTGTGCTTGTAGTGGATGTAGGCCATGCCGCGCCCGCGGCCCTGGCCGGCGGCGCCCGCACGCGTCTCCCACTTCATCAGGCGTGCGAGCCGCTCGACCACTTCGCGCCCGCGCGGCTGCGCCAGGTCGCGCAAGCGGAATTGCAGCGGATCCACGTTGGCGCGCGCGGCCAGTTCGTCGACGAAGCTCTCCACCGCGAAGCAGTTGCCCACCTTGCCCGGCGCGCGGATGTTGGACGGCCGCAGCGGCGAGCCCTCGATCCAGTGCACGTGCACCCGCATCGCCTTGGCACCGTAAGGCGGATCGCCGTTCTGCGACACCAGCCCGGTCGATTGCCCCTTCGGTTGCGGCAGGCCCGCAGCGACAGGTGAGAGCAGGGGGATCCACGCCAGGTTGGCCGTCGCGCGCGGCAGCCACATCTCGGTGGACCAGGCGTCGATGCCGCCTTCGGGCGTCAGGCTGGCGCTGATCTCCAGCAGCTGCGGGGGCCCCTTGGGGTCCCAGCCAAGTTCGTCTTCGCGGCTCCATTGCACCCGCACCGGCTTGCCGAGCGCCTTCGACAGCATCGCGGCTTCGACGCTGGCATCGTCATGCCCGTTCATGCCGTAGCAGCCGGCGCCGTCGAGGTAGATGGTGCGGACCCTGGCCTGCTCCAGGCCCAGCGCCGCGGCGCAGGAGACGACCAGCCGGTGGCTGGCCTGCGAAGCGGTCCAGATGGTCGCGCCATCGCTGCGCACGTCCGCGACCGAACACGACGGGCCCATCGACGCATGCGACTGCAGCGGCCAGTAGTAGCTGGCGTGCAGCTTGCGCGCGTCGCCGGCCAGCGCTTCCAGCCGGGTCTTGTCGCCCTTGTCGACCAGAGTTTCCTCGGCCACGAAAGGCCCCGAGCGCGCCCAGTCGGCGACCTTCTGGCTGGAGGGCAGCGGCTCGTTCTCGCTCCATTGCGTCTTCAGCTCGCGCGAGGCGCGGATCGCGGCCCATTCATCCGGCGCGGCGACGGCCAGGAAGTCGTTGACGCGCACCACGCGCACGTCCGGCAACTGCGCGACCGAGCCTTCGTCGACGGCCAGCAGCTTCGCGCCGATTGCCGGCGGCCGGATCACGCGCGCATGCAGCATGCCCGGCACGGCGAAATCGTGCATCCACACATGCTGGCCGGTGACCTTGGCCGGCAGGTCGGGCCGGGGCAGCGACTTGCCGACGATCTCGTACTGCGCGGGCGGCTTCAGCGGCGCGTTGGCGTCGACCGCCAGCTTCTGCAGCGGCAGCTCGGTCCAGGCGATGCTGCGGCCGTCGGCGCCCAGCACGCGGCCGTCGCGCAGCTTCAAGGTGGAAGCTTCCACGCCCCAGCGCTGCGCGGCCTGCGCCAGCAGCGCTTCGCGCATCGTGGCTGCGGCGCGGCGCAGTTCGACGCCGCCGCGCATCACGCCGGTGCTGCCGGCGGTGGGGCCCTGGTTGGGCGTGAGCGCGCTGTCGCCCTCGATCAATTCGATGCGGTTCACCGGCAAGGTGAGTTCTTCGCCCACCATCTGCCGCATGGAGATGCGGTGGCCGGTGCCCAGGTCCACCTTGCCGGAGTAGACGACCAGCGTGCCGTCCGGGCGCAGCGCGAGGAAGGAATCGGCCTGGTCCAGCGGCAGCGCGCCGCGTGGCGCCTGCTGCTGTCCGTAGGCGGGAAGACCCAGCAGCGAGAAGCCGACGATGCAGACGCTGCCCTTCAGCAGTTCGCGGCGCGAGAGCGTGACGGCTGCCATCATGCTTCTCCTTGTCCGGACGCCCGCGCGATCGCTTTCAGCACGCGGTCCTGCGAGCCGCAGCGGCACAGGTTGCCGCCCAGCGCGGCCTGCGCCTGCTCGCGCGTGGGCCGCGGCGTGCGCTGCAGCAGCGCCACCGAGGTCATGACCATGCCGTTGGTGCAGTAGCCGCATTGCGCCGCCTGTTCGGCGATGAAGGCCGCTTGCACGGGATGCGGCTTCTCCGGCGTGCCCAGGCCTTCGTTGGTGGTGATCGCGTGCCCGGCGGCGTCGGACAGCTTCAGCAGGCAGGAGCGCACTGGGCTGCCATCGAGCAGCACGGTGCAGGCGCCGCACTGGCCCAGCCCGCAGCCGAACTTGGCGGCGTGCAGGCCCAGCGTGTTGCGCAGGGCGTAGAGCAGCGGCATGTCGCCGTCCCAGGCGTCCACCTCGCGCGGGGCGCCGTTCACTGTCAAGCGGTAGCTGGCCATGGTCACCTCCTGGGCAGACGGAGGCGACGGTACTTCAATTCGCGTACGACTGGAAGTCCTCGCGGCCGTGGCCGCCGGTCGCGGCGAACCACTCGGGGCCATGCTCCAGCAGCACCCGCAAGCCGAACAGGGTTTCGAAGTCCTGCGCCAGCGCGGAGGCGTCGCCTGCGCTGCGCAGCTCGAGGCGCGGCAGGGCGGGCGAGGGCGGCTCGGCCTGCAGCCTGGCGAGCTCCTGCAGCAGCAGCGCGCGGCAGCCATGCCAGGCCGGGTGCAGCACGGCGCAGGCGCTGGCGCTGCCGCAAGCCCAGGCGGCGATCAGCAGCCCTTCCAGCAGGCGGTGCGGGTCGCGCTCCAGCCGGGAGCGGTGGCGGAAGTCGGAGGCATCGACGGCGAGCAGCCGTACCCCCTGCTTGCGGGCGCCGCGCCACTGGCGCGCGGCCGGCAGGCCGGCGGCGGCCAGGGCGGCGATGACGAAGCGCGCTTCGCGCTCGCCCTTGAGGCACTGCTCCAGCATCGCGTAGCCGCCGGCGGCGCGGTATTGCGACAGGCCGATGTAGCCCTCGGGTTCGTGCGTGACGCTGCCGTCCTGGACGCAATCGATGACGCGCTGCGCCGTGGCGCAGGCCACCGGGAATTGGCCGACCATCGCAGCCGGCGCCTGGTCGCAGCGGCCGATGCAGCCGGCCGGCTGCACCGGGATTTCGCGCCCCAGCAGGGGCGGCAGCTTGTGCAGCAGTCCCGGCGCACCGGCCGCCACGCAGGACGCGCCGGTGCAGACGTGGACCGTGACGGCAGGCCCTGTTTCAGCCTTGCGCCGCCCGCGGCTGGCCATGCCTCACAGCAGGCCGGCCGCCCGCGCCCACTGGTACTTGGCGCCCAGCACTTCCACCGGCAGTTCGGTGGAGTACGCATAGGCGGGGATGCCGTTCTCGTACAGGTACTGCGCGGCTTCCTCGACCTCCACGTCGCCCGCGAGCGAGGCGACCACGGGCTTGACCTTGCCCTTCTCCTTCATCTCGTTGACCACCTGCACCATGTTGCGCGCGAACACCATGGGCGGCGTCACGATGGTGTGCCAGTAGCCCAGGATCAGCGCGTGGATGCGGTCGTCCTCCAGGCCCAGGCGCACCGTGTTCATGTAGGTGATGGGCGGCTCGCCGCCGGTGATGTCCACCGGGTTGCCGGCCGCGCCGAAGGGCGGGATGAACTTGCGGAAAGCCGCGTCCAGGTCGGCCGGCATGGGCTTGAGCAGCTTCAGGCCGTTGTCCACGCAGGCGTCGGACAGCAGCACGCCGGAGCCGCCGGCGCCCGTGATGATGACCACGTTCTCGCCCTTGGGCGTGGGCAGGATGGGCACGCCGCGCGACAGCTCCAGCATCTGGCGCAGGCTGCGGGCGCGGATGACGCCGGACTGCTTGAGGACGTCCTCGTAGATCTTGTCAGTGCCGGCCACGGCGCCGGTGTGCGACGCCGCGGCGGCGGCGCCCATGGCGGTGCGGCCCGCCTTGAGCATGATCACCGGCTTCTTCTTCGACACGCGCTTGGCGACTTCGGCGAAGGCGCGGCCGTCCTTCAGGTCCTCGGCGTGCTGGGCGATCACCTTCGTGTTGTCGTCCTGCTCGAAGAAGAGGAGCAGGTCGTCCTCGTCGATGTCCGACTTGTTGCCCAGGCCGACGATGGCCGACACGCCCATCTTGGCGGAGCGCGAGAAGCCGATGATGGCCATGCCGATGCCGCCGGACTGCGAGCTGAGGGCCGTGGAGCCCTTGACGTCGTAGGCCGTGCAGAAGGTGGCGCACAGGTTCGCCGGCGTGTAGTAGAAGCCGTAGATGTTGGGCCCCATCAGGCGGATGTTGTACTCGCGCCCGATCCGCTGCAGTTCCTCCTGGCCTTCGATGTTGCCCGTCTCGCCGAAGCCGGACGGGATGAGGATGGCGCCGGCGATCTTCTTCTCGCCGCATTCCTTGAGGGCGGCGGCCACCAGCGGGGCGGGGATCGCGAACACCGCGGTGTCGATGTCGCCCGGAACGTCCTTCACGCTCTTGTAGGCCGTGAGGCCCATGATCTCGCCGCCCTTGGGCGTGATCGGATAGATCTTGCCCTGGTAGCCGCCGTTGATCAGGTTCTTCATCACCGAGTTGCCGATCTTGCCGGCCTGGTCGGACGCGCCGATCACCGCTACCGCCTTCGGCTTCATGATGCGGTTCATGGACGTGACGACGGCCTTCTCGTCCGGGCGGTAGCGCGGCTCCTTCGGGGCGAAGTTGACCACGATGCGCACGTCGGCCGCGATGGCGCCGGTTTCGCTGGCGAACACCGGGTTCAGGTCCATCTCCGAGATCTCGGGGAAGTCGTGCACCAGCTGCGACACGCGCACGATGATGTCCTGCACCGCCTCGCGGTTCACCGGCTTGCCGCCGCGCACGCCCTTCAGCATCTCGCTCGCCTGGATGCCATCCAGCATCGAGGCCGCGTCTTCCATGGTGGCCGGGGCCAGGCGGAAGGTGACGTCCTTCAGCACCTCCACCAGCACGCCGCCCATGCCGAAGGCCACGAGCTTGCCGAAGCTGTTGTCGGTCATCGCGCCGACGATCACCTCCTGGCCGCCCTTGATCATCTGCTGGACCTGCACGCCGAGGATCTTGGCGTCGGCCTTGTACTTCTTCGCGTTGGCGATGATCTGCTCGTAGGCGGTGGCGGCCTCGTCGGCGTTCTTCAGGCCCACCATCACGCCGCCGGCTTCCGTCTTGTGCAGGATGTCGGGCGAGACGATCTTCATCACCACGGGAAAGCCCATGGAACTGGCCAGCTTGGAGGCTTCCGCCGCGCTCGTGGACACCGCCTCCTTCGGCACCGCGATGCCATAGGCCTCGCAGACCACCTTGCCTTCCGGCGCCGTCAGCGCGTCGCGCCCGGCCTTCTTGACTGCATCGAGGACCTGGCGGACCTTGGCCTTGTCACCCTGGAAGTTGCCCATGGCTTTCTCCTTGAGAGAGTTAAATCACTTTGGACTGGCGCAGCTCGGCGATCTGGTCCTTGCCGAAACCCAGTTGCGCCAGCACTTCATCGGTGTGCTCGCCCAGCAGGGGCGAGCGCGTGACTTCGGTGGGGCTGTCCGACAGCTTGATCGGGTTGCCCACGCTCAGGTACTTGCCGCGCTTGGGGTGGTCCACTTCGACCACGGTGCCGGTGGCGCGCAGCGACTCCTCGTTGGCCAGCTCCTTCATCGACAGGATCGGGCCGCAGGGGATGTCGTACTCGTTCAGGATCTCCATCGCCTCGAACTTGGTCTTGGTCTTGGTCCATTCCTCGATGCGCGAGAAGATGGTCTTCAGGTGCGGCAGGCGTGCCTTGGGCGTGGCGTAGCTGGGGTCGGTGATCCAGGTCTCTTCGCCGATGACCTTGCAGATCTTTTCCCACACCGGGGCCTGCGTGATGAAGTAGATGTAGGCGTTGGGATCATGCTGCCAGCCCTTGCACTTCAGGATCCAGCCCGGCTGGCCGCCACCCGACGCATTGCCCGCGCGCGGCACCGCTTCGCCGAACTCGCCTTCGGGGTATTGCGGGTACTCCTCCATCACGCCCTTGCGGTCCAGGCGCTGCTGGTCGCGCAGCTTCACGCGGCACAGGTTCAGCACGGCGTCCTGCATGGCCGCCTGCACGCGCTGGCCCTTGCCGGTGGCCTGGCGCTGGTACAGCGCGGTGACGATGCCCAGGCACAGGTGCAGGCCGGTGCCGCTGTCGCCGATCTGCGCGCCGGTGACGATGGGCGGGCCGTCGTCGAAGCCGGTGGTGGAAGCGGCGCCGCCGGCGCACTGCGCCACGTTCTCGTAGACCTTGCAGTCCTCGTAGGGGCCGGGGCCGAAGCCCTTGATCGAAGCGACGATCATGCGCGGGTTGATCTGCTGGATGCGGTCCCAGCTGAAGCCCATGCGGTCCAGCGCGCCGGGCGCGAAGTTCTCCACCAGCACGTCGCAATGCTTGATCAGCTCGATCAGCACTTCCTTGCCCTTGGGGCTCTTGGTGTCCAGCGTGATGGAGCGCTTGTTGTGGTTCAGCATCGTGAAGTAGAGGCTGTCCACGCCGTCGATGTCGCGCAGCTGCTGCCGCGTGACGTCGCCTTCACCCGCCTTCTCGACCTTGATGACGTCCGCGCCGAACCATGCCAGCAGCTGCGTGCAGGTGGGACCCGACTGCACGTGCGTGAAGTCGAGGATCTTGACGCCTTCGAGTGCTTTGCCCATTGCTTGCTCCAGATGTTGAATTTCGTTCAGGCCTTCTTCTTCGCCGCCGGATTCAGGTTCGTGATCCGCCCCGATTCGGTGCCGGCCGTCTCGTCGATGATCGCGTTGATCAGCGTCGGCTTGCCGCTGGCGATGGCCTCGTCGATGGCGCGCTTCAGTTCGGCCGGCGTCGCCGCGCGCACGCCCTTGCCGCCGAAGGCTTCCATCATCAGCTCGTACTTCGCGTCCTTGACGAACACCGTGGGCGCGACTTCCTTGCCCAGCGGGTTGACGTCGGTGCCCTTGTAGATGCCGTTGTTGTTGAAGACGACCACGCACACCGGCAGGTCGTAGCGGCAGACCGTCTCGACCTCCATGCCGGAGAAGCCGAAGGCGCTGTCGCCGCAGACGGCGATGACCTGCTTGCCGGTGACGGCCGCGGCCGCGACGGCGAAGCCCATGCCGATGCCCATGATCCCCCAGGTGCCGACGTCGAGGCGCTTGCGCGGCTCGTACATGTCGACGATGGAGCGGGCGAAGTCCAGCGTGTTGGCGCCTTCGTTCACCAGGTAGGCGTCCGGGTTGGCCTTGATGGTGTCGCGGATGACGTTGAGCGCGCTGTGGAAGTTCATCACCGGCGGGTTCTTCGCCAGCGTCTCGGCCATCTTGGTGAGGTTCTTGTCCTTGCGTTCGGCGATGGCGCCGGTCCAGTCGCTGGGCGGCTTGCTCCAGGAGGAGCCGATCGCCTGGTTCATCGCGGCGATGCAGGAGCCGATGTCGCCGATCACCGGCGCGGCGACGGCGACGTTGCTGTCCGCTTCGGTCGGCGAGATGTCGACCTGGATGAACTGCTGCTGGCCCCAGCCCTTGGAATCGGCCGCGCCCCAGGTCTTGCCCTTGCCGTGCGACAGCAGCCAGTTGAGGCGTGCGCCCACCAGCATCACGACGTCGGCTTCGGCCAGCACGTAGGAGCGGGCGGCGGAGGCGGACTGCGCGTGGTTGTCCGGCAGCAGGCCCTTGGCCATGGACATCGGCAGGTAGGGAATGCCGGTCTTCTCGACGAACTGCTTGATCGCTTCGTCGGCCTGCGCGTAGGCGGCGCCCTTGCCCAGGATCACCAGCGGCTTCTTCGCGCCCTTCAGCAGGTCGATGGCGCGCTGCACGGCATCGGGGCCGGGGATCTGCTTCGGCGCCGGGTCGACGACCTTGATCAGCGAACGCTGGCCGACTTCCCTGGACACGACCTGCGCGAACAGCTTGGCCGGCAGGTCCAGGTAGACGCCGCCGGGGCGGCCCGACGCGGCGGCGCGGATGGCGCGTGCGATGCCCACGCCGATGTCCTCGGCGTGCAGCACGCGGAAGGCCGCCTTGCACAGCGGCTTGGCGATGGCGAGCTGGTCCATCTCCTCGTAGTCGCCCTGTTGCAGGTCGACCACCTCGCGCTCACTGGAGCCCGAGATGAGGATCATGGGGAAGCAGTTGGTGGTGGCGTTGGCCAGCGCCGTCAGGCCGTTCAAGAAGCCGGGCGCCGACACCGTGAAGCAGATGCCGGGCTTGCCCGTGATGAAGCCGGCCGCCGCCGCGGCGTTGCCCGCGTGCTGTTCGTGGCGGAAGGAGATGACCTTGACGCCTTCGCCTTGCGCCTGGCGCAGGAAGTCGGTGATGGGGATGCCCGGCAGCGCGAAGATCGTGTCGATGCCGTTCAACTTCAGAGCGTCGATGACCAGATGGAAACCATCCGTTGTCTCTTGATCCTGCATGGAGGTGGTCATGGTCGGAGAGTCCCGCGTTGAGAGTGAGAGAATGGTAGAAGTCGCCTTCCGCAAAGCCTCTTGACCGCAGTCAAGTTTCGGAAATTCCTAGGGGAATCCCTGCTCCAGACCCGATGACATCGATCGAAAAGCATCCCGAACGGAACGTCATTCGCGTGCAGCTCGCGCACAACGTCGCCCTCAAGGGCATGACGGCGGCGCAGATGCAGGAGCTCGAGCCCATGCTCACCATCGTCGATTGCCAGAAGGGCGAGGCGCTGCTGAACCAGGGCGTGCACGAGATGGAGCAGTACTTCATCCTCGACGGCATCCTGAAGCGGGTGGTGGGCAACCAGGAAGCCAAGGAGATGATCCTGCGCTTCGCGGAAGAGGGCCAGATGGAGACCAGCTACGCCGCCTGGCGGCTCGGCACGCCGGCGCCGTACAGCATCGTGTGCGTGACGCGCGCGCGGGTGGCCAAGCTGCCGCTGCGCGAGTGGGTGGTATTCCTCGAGCGCCATCCGGGCGTGAAGCAGGCCTTCGAGTACGAGGTGATGCACCACATGAGTGAAATCATGGCGCACACGATCACCTTGCACCTGCTGGACGCGCCAGGCCGGGTGAAGCGCTTCCTGCGCAAGCACCCGGAACTGGAGGAGCGGCTGCCGAAGAAAGAGCTGGCCTCATATCTCAATCTCTCGGCAGAAACGCTCAGCCGGCTGAAGGCCAAGGGCAAGATCTAGGCCTGCGAGCGTTCGATCAGCGTGCGGCGCATCGGCCGCAGCGCCACCCAGGCCAGGATCGCGGCCGCCGCGTTCATGATGCTCGCCGTGATGAACACCGCATGCCAGCTGCCGCTGGCCGCCGAGAGCACGCTGGACAGCGGCACCAGCAGCGCCGCGGTGCCCTTGGCGGTGTACAGCAGGCCGGCGTTGGCGGCGGCGTACTTGGCGCCGAAGGTGTCCGCGCAGGTCGAGGGGAACAGGCTGTAGATCTCGCCCCAGGCGAAGAACACCAGGCCGGTCAGGATGACGAACATGACCGGGTTGCTGCCGAAGGCGTACAGCGCCAGGATGCCCAGCGCTTCCAGCCCGAAGGCGATGAACATGGTCTGTTCGCGGCCGATGCGGTCGGAGACCCAGCCGAAGAAGGGGCGGGTCAGGCCGTTCAGCACGCGGTCCATCGCCAGCGCGAAGGTCAGCGCGGGCAGCACGATGCCGGCCAGGCTCACCGGCGTGTCGGCGACCTTGAAGTCCTTGGCGATGGGCGCGAGCTGCGCGGTGGCCATCAGGCCGCCGGCCGCAACCAGCACGAACATCAGGTACATCACCCAGAACACGGGCTTGCCCAGCATTTCGCCCGGCGTGTATTCCTTGCGGGTCTGCTGCACCTTCGCCGCGTCGGAGGCGCGCGAGGCGTAGCGGTTGCCCGCCGGCGCCGCGTGCAGGAACCAGGACAGCACGAAGATGATCGCGCCCTGGCCGATGCCGAAGTACAGGAAGGCGGCCTGGTAGCCGTGCGCCTGGATGTACATCGAGATCGGCACCACCGTCAATGCGGAGCCGGCGCCGAAGCCGGCGGCCGTCAGGCCGGCCGCGAGACCGCGGCGATCCGGGAACCACTTGAGCGCATTGCCAACGCAGGTGCCGTAGACCGCGCCGGCGCCGACGCCGCCGACGGCCGCGCCCACGTACAGCAAGGTCAGCGTGTCGGCATGGGCATTGATGACCCAGCCCAGGCCCGCGAGCAGGCCGCCGGCCATGACGACCACGCGCGGACCGTACTTGTCGACCAGGTAGCCCTCCACCGGAACCAGCCAGGTTTCAGTGAGCACGAAGATGGTGAAGGCGACCTGGATCGCCGCCTTGGTCCAGTGGTGCTGCTCCGCGATCGGGTTCACGAACAGCGTCCAGCCGTACTGCAGGTTGGCGATCATCGCCATGCAGATGATGCCCAGGACCAGCTGGCTCCAGCGGTAGGCTGGTCCGTGTTCCGCCGCGGCGGGTGCGGCCAGGCCCGCGCCGGGTAGCGCGTCTACGATCTTGTCCATCGATGTCTCCTGTAATGTAGGTTTAGGAGGAGGGAAGCAATCAGGTCTTCGAGTGCATGAACCGGCGCGATACCGTCATCAACTGCAGCCGGTTGTCCACCTTGCCCAGGCCGGCGACCGTCGAAGCCACGCGTTCGCTGTCCTGTTTTTCTTCATCGCTCGCGACCAGGCCGGCGAGCACCACGCGGCCGTCGCGCGCTTCGATCTGCACGTCGACGTCGCGCGTGGCGGGCTGCGACTTGAGCGCCGCGCGGACGCGGGCGCCCAGCGCCAGGCCTTCCAGCACGGCGCGCGATTCCGTCGTTTCCTGGAACTCCGGCCGCTGCGCCAGTTGCACGATCTGCTCCACGCAGCTGTCCACGGACAGCCGCTCGGTGTTCAGCACCACGTCATAGAGCAGGGGGTCGCCCCAGCTCACGCCGAACTGCGCGTTCATGCGCGCGATGTGCGCGTTGTCGCTGCGGCGCACTTCGTTCTCCGCGGCCTGGCGGTCGTCGGTTCCCAGGTGCTCCATCAGCCAGCCCACGCGCAGCGCGAAAGGGCGCGTGACGCGCACCCGCAGCACGTGCGAGACGGGGCGCAGCAGGCAGGTCGCGCCCCAGCCGCGCAGGATGACGTTGCCGCGCGCGGCCTGCGCCAGCACCTCCTCGGCGGTGTAGAGCGCCACCTGCTGCTTGTCGGTGGACAGGCGTTCGACCAGGCCGGCCTTGCCTTCGCGCAGGCGCCGGATCAGGCTGGGCGCCACCTGCATGCGGCCGGCCACGTTGTCCACCACCTCGTCGCGCAGCACGGCGAGGCCGCTGGTTTCGGCGAGCCGCAGGGCCACGTCCTTGGCCAGCGAGCCCATCTCCTGCGTCAGTGCGATGACCGGCATGGCGGGCCCTTCCTCAGTCGACCGGCTGTTCGGTGGTGAAGGTGCTTGCCTTGGGCTTGCGCACCATCGCGATGAGGCGGCCGATGACCGGCCAGAACAGCAGCAGCAGCGCCAGGCCGGTGATGGTGCCCACCAGCGGGTTGGAGACCATGATCGACAGGTCGCCCTGCGACACCAGCATGGCCTGGCGGAACGAGTCTTCCGCCTTGTCGCCCAGCACCAGGGCGAGCACCAGCGGCGCCAGCGGGTAATCCAGCTTCTTGAAGATGTAGCCCAGCGCGCCGAAGCCCAGCATGAACCACACGTCCAGCATCGCGTTGTGCACGGTGTAGGCGCCGATCGCGCAGATCACCACGATCACCGGCGCGATGATGGCGAAGGGGATGCGCAGGATGGCGGCGAACAGCGGCACCGTGGTCAGCACCACCAGCAGGCCGGCCAGGTTGCCCAGGTACATCGAGGCGATCAGGCCCCAAACGAAGTCCTTCTGCTCCACGAACAGCAGCGGGCCGGGTTGCAGGCCCCAGATCAGCAGGCCGCCCAGCAGCACGGCGGCGGTCGGCGAGCCGGGGATGCCCAGGGCCAGCATGGGCAGCAGCGCGCTGGTGCCGGCGGCGTGGGCCGCGGTCTCGGGCGCGATCACGCCTTCCATCTGGCCGGTGCCGAACTTGGCGCCGTCCTTGGACATCTTCTTCGCCAGGCCGTAGCTCATGAAGGAAGCGGGCGTCGCGCCGCCGGGCGTGATGCCCATCCAGATGCCCACCAGCGAGCTGCGAATGGAGGTGACCCAGTACTTCGGCAGCTGCTTCCAGGTCTCCAGCACCACCTTCGGGTTGATCCTGGCGCTCTTGCCGGTGAAGGCCAGTCCTTCCTCCATCGACAGCAGGATCTCGCCGATGCCGAACAGTCCGATCACCGCGATCAGGAAGTCGAAGCCGCGCATCAGGTCGGGGATGCCGAAGGTCAGGCGCAGCTGGCCGGTGACGGTGTCCATGCCGACCGCGGCCAGCGCGAAGCCGATCGCCATCGAAGCGAGGATCTTGAACGGCGAGCCCTTGCCCATGCCGACGAAGCTGCAGAAGGTGAGCAGGTAGACCGCGAAGAATTCCGGCGGCCCGAACTTGAGCGCGAACTTCGCGACCACCGGCGCGAGGAAGGTGATCATCACCACCGCGACGAAGGCGCCGACGAACGACGACGTGAAGGCCGCGGTCAGCGCCTGCCCCGCGCGCCCGTCCTGCGCCATCGGGTAGCCGTCGAAGGTGGTCGCCACCGACCACGGCTCGCCCGGGATGTTGAACAGGATCGAGGTGATGGCGCCGCCGAAGAGGGCGCCCCAGTAGATGCAGGACAGCATGATGATCGCCGAGGTCGGCGACATCGTGAAGGTGAGCGGCAGCAGGATGGCGACGCCGTTGGCGCCTCCCAGCCCTGGCAGCACGCCGATGAGGACGCCGAGGGAAATGCCCACCAGCATCAGCAGCATGTTCATCGGGCTCAGGACCACGGCGAAGCCGTGGAACAGGGCGCTGAGTTCGGTCATGGTTCTTGGCGCCTCAGGTTTTCAGTAGCCGAGGAAGGACAGCAGGTCCAGCGTGCCCTTGGCGAGCGGCACCTTGAACCAGACTTCGAACATGAGGAAGAAGGCGGCGTTGATCAGCACCGCCGTCACGACGCTCTTGATCACGCTGATCTTCCCCAGCCGCACCATGAACAGCGCGATGTAGACGGCGGAGGCGATGTAGATGCCGACGAACTGCACGGCCAGCACGTAGATCACCGCCGGCACGAACACCACCAGCACGCGCCGCAGCTGCTCGCCGGTGACGAAGATGCCGTGGCTGCGGTTCTTGCCCAGCAGCGATTGGTACAGCACTCCCAGCGCGGAGATGCACAGGATGAGGCCGACGTAGAAGGGGAAGTAGCCGGCGCCGGGGCCGTCGCTGGTCCAGCCGGCGCCGAGCTTGTGGCTGGCGACGACGATGACGAGCCCGAGGGCCAGCACCAGCAGCGCCATCACGGCTTCGATGGCAAACGTGGGCACGCCGTGGCCTTCGGCTTCGCTGGCCTGGTCTTGCGAATCCATGTGTGGAATCTCCAAGGAGAAGCCCCCGCGCGCGGCGGGGGCAGGGGGCTTACTGGGAGATGAAACCCGCGCTCTTCATCAGCTCGCGGTGCTGCTGTTCCGCCGCGCCGAGCCACTGGAAGTACTTGTCGCCGTCCATGGAGGTCTGGTTGAAGGCGCCCTTCTCCATGTAGTCCTTCCACTCGGGCGTCTCGCGGACCTTCTTCAGCAGGTTCACGTAGAAGTCGACCTGGTCCTTGCTCACGCCCGGGGGCATGAAGACGCCGCGCAGCATGGTGTAAGCGGTGGGCACGCCGGCTTCCTTGCAGGTGGGGATGTCCTGCCAGGACTGCTTGTCGGTGATCTTGGCCGGGTAGGGCATGCGCTTGTCGTCGAACACGCACAGCGGCCGCAGCTGGCCGGCGCGCCACTGCGCCACGGCCTCGATCGGGTTGTTCACCGTGGAGTCGATGTGCTTGCCCACCAGCTGCACGGCCACTTCGCCGCCGCCCTTGAAGGGCACGTAGATGAACTTGGCGCCGGTGGCCTTCTCGATGCCGACGGTGAGGATCTGGTCTTCCTGCTTGGAGCCGGTGCCGCCCATCTTGAACTTGTTGGCACCGCCCGCCTTGACGGCGGCGAGGTAGTCGCCGGCCGTCTTGTACGGCGTCTCGGCGTTGACCCACAGCACGAAGTTGTCCAGGGCCATCATCGACACCGGCGTCATGTCGCGCCAGTTGAAGGGCACGCCGGTCGCCAGCGGCGTCGTGAACAGGTTCGAGAGGGTCACCACCAGCTTGTGCGGGTCGCCCTTGGCGCCCTTGACGTCGAGGAAGCCTTCGGCGCCGGCGCCGCCCGACTTGTTCACGACGATCATCGGCTGCTTCATGAGGCTGTGCTTGACCACGATGCCCTGGATCAGGCGCGCCATCTGGTCGGCGCCGCCGCCGGTGCCGGCTGGCACCACGAATTCGACGGGCTTGGTCGGCTCCCAAGCTGCGTGGGCGCGGGGGGCTGCCGTGGCGGCTAGGCCCGCTAGGAGGACGGTGGAGGCGAGAGCCGCCAACCGGGTGCTGAAGCTCGCTTGCATCATGGCTTGTCTCCTGCGTTACGCCCGGCGTTCGCCATTCGTGGGAAGTGATGGCGTGATCACCAGACCGCAGGCGGATGCTCCAACCAAGCGGGTTGGATTTCTCTTGACTGCGGTCAAGATTGCGAGATTCAGTGGGCCGTTCAGGGTTTGTCCGGGGGAGTCCGCGCCGGTCTTAGGCGAACGCCCTAAGGCCGCCCGGCGCGGCTGCGCGGGACGGCCCGTCTTGCAATCGCAATGGGAGCGCATCAGCGCGCCTGCCAGCGCTGGCGCGCGCACTCCACGGCGTTCACGAGGAATTCGGTGTCGTAGGCGCGCAGCAGGTGCGGGCGCTCGCGCTGCAGGTAGGCGCGCACGCATTCACCCTGCGCATGCGGCAGGCTGGCCCAGGTGGCGGCGTCCCATTCCCAGTTGAGATCGAGCTCTTCGAAGGCGGCGTTGTAGGCGAGGCGCTGGTCGTCGGCGGTGGCGGTGTGGGTCTGCATGGCTGTCTCCTTGTGGGCGCAATCTAGGCCGGACGCGCCATAAAGGACAGTCAAAGTTATTCATGGTTTCCATGCACGAACGCTTATAGTTGACGGCCATGCGCAATGCGACCTTGCGGCAGTTGAAGGTGTTCGAAGCGGTGGCCCGCCTGCGCAGTTTTTCGCGCGCGGCCGAAGAACTGCACCTCACGCAGCCCGCGGTGTCGACGCAGGTGCGCAAGCTGCAGGAGCACGCGGGGCTGCCGCTGTTCGAGCAATTGGGCAAGAAGATCCACCTGACGCCCGCGGGCGCGCAGATGCTGGAGTCCAGCCGCGAGATCATCCAGAAATTCCAGGAAGCCGAGGAGGCGATGGCGCACTTCCGCGGCGTCTCGGGCGGCCG
Organism: Ramlibacter agri; assembly: GCF_012927085.1. Classification (NCBI taxonomy): domain Bacteria; kingdom Pseudomonadati; phylum Pseudomonadota; class Betaproteobacteria; order Burkholderiales; family Comamonadaceae; genus Ramlibacter; species Ramlibacter agri. The sequence goes on from NZ_JABBFX010000001.1 coordinate 3,329,233, forward strand.
GCTGAACGTGTCGGTGATCAGCGCCGGCGACTATTTCTTTCCGCGGCTGCTGGTGGATTTCGCGCAGCGCCATGCCGACGTCAGCTTCAACTTCGGCGTCGTCAACCGCGAGGAGCTGCTCACGCGCCTGAAGGACAACCAGACCGACCTGGCGGTGATGGTGCGGCCGCCGGACGACCTGGACACCAACGCCGAAGCCTTCGCGCCGCACCCTTACGTGATCGTCGCGCCGCCGGGGCACGCGCTCGCGCGCACCCGGCGCATCACCGTGAACCGCATCGCGCGCGAGCCCTTCGTGGTGCGCGAGCAGGGCTCGGACACCTGGAACTCGATGGCGCAGGGCTTCGGGCCACAGCTGGCCAGCGTGAACGTGGCGATGGAGATCCGCAGCACCGAGACCATCAAGCAGGCGGTGATGGCCGGCATGGGCATCAGCTTCCTGTCGGCGCACACCGTCAGCCGCGAGCTGCAGGCGGGCAGCCTGGTGGTGCTGGACGTGCAGGGCTTTCCGCTGATGCTGAACTGGTACGTGGTGCACCGGCGCACCAAGCGCCTGCCGCCCGTCGCCCAGGCCTTCAAGGCCTTCCTGTTGAAGGACGGGGCGAAGCTGATCGAGCAGGCGTTGGGGACGAAGCCGGTGCGGAAAGCGCGTTAAACGCTTTCCATGCGCACTCGCGCATGGCCGTTCTCACCCATCGTCTTCGCCAGCAACTTCACCAACGCATAAAGCGCATCGATATGCGGCGTCGGCGTGTCGGTGAGCCGCGCGAGCTCCACCACCGAGCCGACCAGCGCGTCGATCTCCGGCTCGCGGCCGGCTTCCACGTCCTGCAGCATCGAGGTCTTGTGCTTGCCGACCTTCTCGGCGCCGGCGATGCGCTTGTCCAGCGGCACGCGGAAGGTGATGCCCAGCTTGCCGGCCACGGCCTGCGCCTCGCGCATCATGTCCGCCGCCAGGCTGCGCGCCAGCGGGTCCTGGCAGATGTCGACCAGTGTCGCGTGCGTCAGCGCGCTGATCGGGTTGAAGGTGAGGTTGCCCCACAGCTTCAGCCAGATCTCCGCGCGGATGTCGTCCAGCACCGGCGCCTTCAACCCGGCGCGCACGAAGCAGCCGGCGACGCGATGTACGCGTTCGCTGCTGCTGCCATCGAGCTCGCCCAGCGGGAAGCGGTCGCCCTCGATGTGCCGCACCACGCCCGGCGCCACCAGCTCGGTCGCGGGGTAGACCACGCAGCCCAGCACGCGCTCGGGCGGGATGCGGCGCGCCAATGAACCGTCGGCGTCGACGCTGCGCACGGCCGTGCCCTCCATCGGGCCGCCAAGGCGATGGAAGTACCAGAAGGGGATGCCGTTCTGCATGGTGACCACGACGGTGTCCGGCCCGAACAGCTTGGGCAGTTCGCCGGCCACCGCCGCCACCTGGTGCGCCTTGGTCGCCAGCACGACGATGTCCTGCGGGCCGGCTTCGCCGTAGTCGTTGGTGGCGCGGATGTTGCGCGCCACCTGTTCGCTGCCTTCCTGCCGCAGCGTGATGCCGTTGGCGCGCAGGGCCTGCAGGTTGGCGCCGCGGGCGAGGAAGGTGACGTCCTCGCCGGCCAGCGCCAGGCGCGCGCCCACATACCCGCCGATGGCGCCGGCGCCGATGATCGCGATCTTCACGGAGAGCTCCTGGTTTGGGAATCAGGCGATGCGGTTCGCCAGCCGGCCGACGCCGGCAATTTCCACTTCCACCGTGCTGCCCGGCTGCATCGAGCCGACGCCGACGGAAGTGCCGCAGAGAATGATGTCGCCCGGGAACAGGGTCATGTCCTGGGAGATGTGGCTCACCAGCTGCGCCACCGAAAAGCGCATGTCGCTGATGGGGTAGTCCTGCCGCAGCTGGCCGTCGAGCCAGGTGCGCACGACCAGCTGCTGCGGGTCGATGCCGGTCGCCACCGCCGGCCCGAACGGGCAGAAGGTGTCCAGGCCCTTGGCGCGCACCCATTGCCCGAAGGACGGGTCGCGATCGACGACGCCGGCCAGCGTGACGTCATTGGCGCAGGTGTAGCCCAGCACGTAGCGCGGCGCATCCGCTTCGCTCACCTGCTTGCAGCGCTGTCCGATGACGATGCCCAGCTCGCCTTCGAAGACGATCTTGGCGCCGTTGCCGGGATGGCGGATCGTGCCGCCCGGCTCCAGGTAGGTATTGGGCGTCTTCACCAGGTACAGCGGTTCGGCGGGCACGTCGAGCTTGAGCTTTTCGCGCAGCGCGCCGAAGTTGTTCCACAAGGCGATCACCTTGCTGGGCTGCACGGGCGTGAGCAGGCTCACATCCGACAGCGCCACCGTGCGGTCGCCGCGCTCCGGGTATTCGAACAGGTTGCCGTGCCAGTGGCGCACCCGCTCGCCTTCGAGGGTGCCGAAGCCCTCGCGCCCGTTCTCGGCGAAACGCACCCAGTGCTGTTGCATGCGGGCCTCCTCAGGCGGCGAGCCGTGCGTCTTGCGGCGCGGCCGGCGCGTAGCTGCCGGCGAGCCAGCGGGCCTGCGTCTGCTCGATCGCCTCGGCCAGGAACTCCAGGGCGTAGGCGCGCAGCAGGTGCGGGTGCTCCGCCGCGATCCAGGCGCGCACGCCTTCGAGCCGCACGCGGGCGAAGGTCGCGGCGTCCCAGTGCCAGCTGAGGTCCAGCTCGTGGAAGGCGGCGTTGTACGCGTGGCGTTGCGCCTCCGCGGCGGGGTCCGGGGTCGTCACCAGCTGCAGCATCAGGATCTCCTTCGGTTGGAAGGGAATCTAGGCGCTGCGAGCAATCAATGATAGTTAAACGTTTTTATGCGAACCATCAACGATCGTTGATAGTCCGCGCTGGCGGGCGAATTCGCCGGCGCTCACCTTGCCGCCGCCTTCGGGGCGCAGCTTGAGGATCTCGATCATCCCGCCCTGCGACCAGACGAAGATGGAGTCGCTGCCGACACGCGCGATGTCGCCCGGCTTGTGGCCGCCGGGCACGAAATGGCCGACCACGTGCTTGCGGCAGTCGTAGACGCGCACGTGCACGCCATCGAGCACCGTCCAGGCGCCGGGCGCGGGGTTGCAGGCGCGGACCAGGTCGTAGACGTGGTCCAGCGGCGCGGCCCAGCGGATCTGCGCTTCTTCGTCGCGCAGCCAGCCTTCGTAGGTGGCCAGGCTCTCGTCCTGCGGGTGTTCCACGTGCCTGCCCGCCATCACCAGGTCGGCGGCTTCCAGCAAGGCGGCCACGCCCAGCGGGAACAGCTTGTGGAAGTAGACCTCGCCCAGCGTCTCGTCGGGGCCGATGGGGCAGGACTTCTGCAGCACGATCGGGCCTTCGTCCAGGCCGTCGGTGGGGCGGAAGATGGTGAGGCCCGTTTCCTTGGCGCCCAGCGCGATCGGCCAGCTGATGGAGCTGGGCCCGCGATGCCGTGGCAGCAGCGAGGGATGGAACTGGATGGTGCCGTGGCGCGGGATGTTCACGAACTCCTGCGGCGCGAACTGCAGCACGTAGGCCATGATGCCCAGGTCGGCCTCGAGCGAGCGCATGGTCTGCACCGCTTCCTCGCTGCGCAGGCTGGCGAAGGTGAACACGGGCAGCCCCAGCGCCTGCGCGTCGGCGCGCAGGGCGTCCGGCCGGGTGCCGGGCCGGTCGGGGATGCAGAAGACGCCGGCGATGGTGTCGCCGCGGGCGAGGAAGGCATCCAGGACGGCCTTGCCGAATTCCTGCTGCCCGATGAAGGCGATGCGCGCGATGATGGCCTCCGGCTCGTTGTTCGCGCCTACCTGAAGACGAAGTAGGCGGCCAGAGCGTACAACAAGATGCCGAACACCTTCTTCAGCGGCCGCACGTCCATGCGGTGCGCGGTGCGCGCGCCCACCGGCGCCATCAGCATGCTGGCGATCGCGATGCACGCCAGGCCCGGCAGGTACAGGTAGCCGATGGCGCCCTCCGGCACGCCGGTGAGGCCGCGGCCGGCCCAGAGGTAGCCGAGGGTGCCCGAGAGCGCGATGGGGAAGCCCAGCGCCGCGGAGGTGCCCACCGCGTCGTGGATCTTGATGTTGCACCAGGTCATGAAGGGCACGCTGATGAAGCCGCCGCCCGCGCCGACGATGGCCGACAGCATGCCGATGACGCCGCCGGCCGCGAAGGTACCGGCTGGCCCGGGCAGGGTGCGGCCGGCTTCGGGCTTGCGGCCCAGGAACATCTGCGTGGCGGAGAAGCCGACGAACACCGCGAACAGGATGCCCACCACCTTGCCGGGCAGCGCCGAGGCGATGTGCGCGCCAATGAGCGAGCCGACGAAGATGCCCGGCGCGAGCACCTTCACCACGTGCCACAGCACGGCGCCGCGCTTGTGGTGCGCGCGCACCGAGGACAGCGAGGTGAAGCAGATGGTGGCGAGCGAGGTCGCCACCGCCATCTTCACCGTGAGGTCCGGCGCCACGCCCTTGGCCGCGAGGATCATGGTCATGAAGGGCACCAGCAGCATGCCGCCGCCTATGCCCAGCAGCCCCGCCGCGAAGCCGGTGGCCGTGCCGAGAAGCAGGAGTTCGAGTATGAGTTGCGGTTGGAGGAAGGACATGGCGAAGAAAAAGGGGCTGCCCGAATGGGCAGCCCCTGGTAGAGGGTGTCTGCGGTGGCACCGGACCGCATCCTGAACCGGAGTTCAGGTGGGCGAGGTCAGCATGGCGTTGGGTTCATCTGACGCGAGATGATCACGCTCGCCAGCGATGTTCCAAGCCCGCGCTCAAAGAGCATTGGTTCAAGGAAATATAAAGCCCGGCACTCACAGCAGACGGGTTCATTCTAGGACGCAAATCGCGCGTTCGCGAAAGTCCGCGTGTGAAGTCCTGCAAGTTTTAGGGCTTGACAATTGCAGCACGAAGCTCAACTGCCACAGACGGTCAGAGCAGCCGGCCGTCTTCGCCCAGCGCGTTGTCCAGGCGCACCATCAGCTGCGCGAGGCGGACGTCGTCGGCGAGGTTGCGGATGCCGGTGAGCGTCTTCTCGCTGTGGTTCGCCACGATAGGCTGCGCCGCCGGCGCGGGCCGGTCGGTGAGGTCGAAGGCGAGGTTCAGCGCGGCGAGCACCGCGATGCGGTCGCGGGCCTTGACCTTGCCGGCATCACGGATGCGGCACATCGCGGTGTCGACTTTTTCCACGGCTTCGAGCAGGCGCTGCTCGCCGCCTTCGGGGCAACCGAGCAGGTAGCTCTGGCCCATGATCTGCACTTCCAGCTGCTTCATGCGGGCGTGTTGAGGTCCGGCAGGCGTTCCAGCAAGGCGTCTACGCGCGCACGCGCAGCCGACAGGCGGGACTTGAGCGAATCGCGTTCCTGCGTGAGCAGGTCCACCTGCTCCTGCAGCAGGGCGTTCGTGCGTTGCAGCTCCTCGTAGCGTACGAGCAGGCGCTCTACGCGTTCGACGAAGGGGTCGATCTGGGAGCCGCTGGCCATGGGCGAATTGTAGGGTTTTGTGTCTGCAAGCGCTTTAGAATCAAGGGGTTGGTGCTCGCGGTGTGGTTCGCATGCCGCAGTTCAACGGGAAGCAGGAGGCCGCGGCGCAACAGTGCCCCGCCAACCTGCGCTGCCCCCGCAACGGTAAGCGGAGGGCGGCGCCGTCCAAGCGCGGCGCTGCCCGCTTCCATCCTCGTCAGCCACTGGGACGCGTTCGACACGGCGCGGCCTGGGAAGGCGATGGAAGGCCCATCCGCCAGCCCGGATACCGGCCAACGCAGGGGCCGTGCATGCGTGCGCGGCCGGTTTGCCCAAGGCGCCGGCGGGGAAGCCGGACGCGGGCTTGCATCCGGGTCCTTCCCATGACAACAACGACCGTGCCTCCCTTCGCGCGCGCGCTGCTCGCCGCGGCCGCCGCCTTCGCCGCGCCCGCGCTCTTCGCGCAGACGACTCCGACCCTGGCCGAAACCCGCGTCACCGCGACCCGCTTTCCCGAGCTGGAACGCACGCTGCCTTTCGGCGTCAGCGTCATCACCGCCGACCAGATCCGCGCCAGCGGCGCCACCAACGTCAACGACGCCATCGTGCGCCTGCTGGGCGTGCCGGGGCGGCAGGACCTGTACGGCGGCGGCGAATACAACCTGGACCTGCGCGGCTTCGGCACCACCGCGGACCAGAACCAGGTGGTCGTGCTCGATGGCGTGCGCATCTCCGAGGCCGACCTCGGTGGCACGCGCATCTCCGGCATCCCCATCGAATCGGTGGAACGCATCGAGGTGCTGCGCGGCAGCGGCGCGGTGCTGTACGGCGAGGGCGCCACCGGCGGCGTCATCGCCATCACCACCAAGTCCGGCAGTGGCCGCCAGCAACCGAACTCCGCCTACGTCTACGGCGGCGTGGGCAGCTTCGCGACGACCGACCTGCGCGCGGGCGCCACGGTGGGCGGCAACGGCTTCAGCCTGGATGCCAATGCGCAGAAGCGCAAGACCGACAACTACCGCGACAACTTCGCCAGCGACAGCGACGCCGTTTCCGCCACCGGCCAATGGTCGAACGACTGGCTGCGCCTGGGCGCGCGGCTGGCGCAGGACAACCTGGACACCGGCCTGCCGGGCGCGTTGACCGCGCAGGAGTACGCGCAGGACCCGCACCAGGCCTCCACGCCCAACGACCACGCGCACATCCGCAACGAGCGCGCCTCGGTGTTCGGCAATGCGGACGTCGGCAACTGGCAGCTGGCCTTCGACGCCGGCCATCGCACCAAGGCCCTGCGCAGCCTGAACAGCGGCTTCCCCTTCGACTACGACATCGCGGCCGACAACTATGGCGTGCGGGGGCGCAACCAGGGCCGCATCGCCGGCCTGGACAACGTGCTGGTGCTCGGCGTCGACGTCGACGACTGGCAGCGCGACACCCTGGGCAGCTTCCCCGCCACGGCGACGCAGCAGACGCGCTCCTTCTATGCGAAGGACGACGTCATCCTGGCCGGCGGCACGCGCATCTCGCTCGGTGGCCGCCACGCCAACCTGGACAAGAACGACGGCGACAGCGGCATCTCCGACGGCCAGAACGCGTGGGAGCTGGGCGTGAGCCATCCCTTCACGCCGGCCTTCACCGGCTATGCGCGCGCCGGCCGCAGCTTCCGCCTGCCCAACGTCGACGAGTTCAACTTCACGACGCCGGGCGTGGCGCTGCAGCCGCAGACCTCCAACGACGCCGAGATCGGCGCGCGCTTCGCCTGGCACGGTGGCCAGCTGGATGCGCGCCTGTACCGCAGCCTGTTGAAGAACGAGATCGGCTTCGACCCCAATGCGGTCGGGCCCTTCGGACCGTTTGGCGCCAACGTCAACTTCGACCCGACGCGCCGCCAGGGCCTGGAAGTGGACGCGCAGCATGCGCTGACGCGCACCGTCGGCATGCGCGTGAATGCGGCCTGGCGCGAAGCCACCTTCCGCTCCGGCCCTTATGCCGGCAACGACATCCCGCTGGCGCCGCATGCCACTTTGGCCGTGCGGGCCGACTGGACGCCGGTGGCGAACCAGCGCGTGAGCGGCGGCGTGGCGTGGGTGTCCTCGCAGCACCCGGACTTCGCCAACACCTGCTCGATGCCCTCGTACACGACGGCCGACGCCCGCTACGCCATCACCTACAAGATGGCCGAATTCGCGCTGGGCGTGACCAACCTGTTCGATCGCAAGTACTACACGCAGGCTTTCGGTTGCGTGGCGGGCACGACGACCTCGATCTATCCGGAAGCAGGGCGCGCGTTCACGGCGTCCGTGCGGGTGCAGTTCTAGCATCTGATTACAATCCCTGTCGTTGGTGCTCGCGGCATGGTTCGCATGTCGCGGTTCAACGGGAAGCAGGAGGCCGCCGCGCGCACGCGCCAAAGCCAACCTGCGCTGCCCCCGCAACGGTAAGCGGAGGCAGGGCGACCCTCCGGTTGCCTTGCCGCTCCCATCATCGCAAGCCACTGGCAGGCGCCTGAAACAGCGCCGCCGGGAAGGCGATGGGATCAAAGTTCCGCCAGCCCGGATACCGGCCAACGAGGTGGCCGCGCGTGTCATGCGCGCGGCCGTGGTTGCCCAATGCCGGCGGGGAAGCCGGCGCGGGTGATATCCGTTCCTGCCAACAATGAAAACCAAGTCCGTGCCCCGCGCACGCCTCGCGCTGCTGCCGCTTGCGCTGTGCTCCGCCGTGCCCGCCTGGGCGCAAACCACCCTGAAGGAAACCGTCGTCACCGCGACCCGCGTGGAAACACGCGCCGACGAACTGGTGAGCGACGTCACCGTGATCGGCCGCGAGCAGATCGAAGCCTCCACCGCGCGCACGCTGGCCGAACTGCTGGCCCGCAACGCCGGCCTGCAGATGTCGTCCAACGGCGGCCTGGGCAAGCAGTCCAGCGTCTTCATCCGCGGCACCGAGAGCCGCCACACGATCCTGATGGTGGATGGCGTGCGCCTCGGCTCTGCCACCGCCGGCACGCCCAGCTGGGACAACATCCCGGTGGAGATGATCGAGCGCATCGAGATCCTCCGCGGCCCCGCGTCTGCGCTTTACGGCAGCGAAGGCGTGGGTGGCGTGGTGCAGATCTTCACCCGCAAGGGCACGCAAGGCTTCCACCCCTTTGCCTCCATCACCGCGGGCACCTATTCGCACTACAACGCGTCGGCCGGCATCGCCGGCGGGCAGGGCGACCTGAGCTACTCGCTGGGCGCGCAGCGCACGCAAGAGGGCGGCTTCTCCGCCACCAACCCGCGCGTCGCCTTCGGCAACTACAACCCCGACAACGACCCCTTCGAGCAGAACGCCTTCAACGGCTCGCTGCAGTACGACCTGGGCGGCGGCTGGCGCGTGGACGCCGGGGCACTCTATTCGGACGGCGTAACCTCGATCGACGACGGCCCGGGACGCGACTCGCGCACCACCGTGCGCAACCTGGTGGCGCATGCCGGCATCAAGGGCCGGCCCATGGCGAAGTGGCAGACCTCGTTGCGCGTCAACCAGGGCAACGACACGTCCGACGCCATCGTGGCCAGCTCCCCCGGCGCCTTCAAGACGGAACAGAGCGAACTGAGCTGGCAGAACGACATCGACACCGCCGCCGGCGTGGTGCTGGCCGGCCTGGAACAGCGGGTACAGAAGGTCAGCGGTTCCACGGCCTACACCGTCACCGAGCGCACCATCAACTCCGGCTTCGCCGGCATCAACGGCAACAGCGGCCCGCACAGCTGGCAGGCCAACCTGCGCCGCGACGAAAACTCGCAGTTCGGCGGCGCCACCACCGGCTTCGCCGGCTACGGCTACCGCATCGCGCCGGCCTGGCGCGCCAGCGCGTCCTACGGCACCAGCTTCGTCGCGCCTTCGTTCAACCAGCTGTACTACCCCGGCTTCGGCAACCCGGCCTTGCAGCCGGAAAAGGGCAAGAACTACGACCTGGCGCTGACCTGGTCGCAGGACGGCCAGGAAGTGAAGCTGGTGCGCTTCGACAACAAGATCCGCGGCTTCATGACCAACACCACCTTGCCGCAGAACATCCCGCACGCGCGCATCGACGGCTGGACCTTGGGCTACACCGGCAGTTTCGGCCAGCTGGGCCTGCACAGCTCGCTGGACCTGCTGGACCCGCGCAACGAGGCCAACGGCAAGCAGCTGCCGCGCCGGGCCAAGCAGCAGGTGACCGCGGGCGCCGACTGGTCGCAAGGCGCCTGGACCTACGGCGGCAACGTGCTGGCCGCCGGCCAGCGCTATGACGACGCGGCCAACGCCAACCGCCTGGGTGGCTACGCCACGATCGACCTGTACGCCGACTGGCAGGTGGCGCGCGACTGGAGCGTGCAGGCCAAGGTGAACAACCTCGCCGCCCGCGTGTACGAGACGGCCATGGGCTACAACCAGCCGGGGCGGGCCTTCTACGTGACGCTGCGCTGGCAGCCGAAGTAAAGTCGTCGCATGTCTCTGGAGATCGCCCGCGGCCCGCGCCGCATCGTCTGCCTCACCGAGGAAGCCACCGAGTGGCTCTACCTGCTGGGCGAGGATGCGCGCATCGTGGGCATCTCCGGCTACACGGTGCGCCCGCGCCGGGCCCGCGAGGAGAAGCCGAAGGTCAGCGCCTTCCTCAGCGCCAAGATAGCCAAGATCCTGGAACTGCAACCGGATTGCGTCTTCGGTTTCTCCGACCTGCAGGCCGACATCGCCGCGGAGCTGGTGCGCAAGGGCGTGCAGGTCACCATCTTCAACCAGCGCAGCGTGGAGGAGATCTTCGCCATGCTGTACCAGGTGGCGGCGATGGTGGGCCGCGCCGCCGACGGCCTGCGCCGGCTGGAGGCGATGCGTGCGCGCCTGCTGGAGATCGAGGCCGCGGGGCGCGCGCTGCCACGCCGGCCCCGCATCTTCTTCGAGGAGTGGGACGAGCCGCATATCAGCGCGATCCGCTGGGTGTCGCAGCTGGCCGGCATCGCCGGCGCCGACGACGTCTTTCCCGAACTGGCGCTGATGCCCATGGGCAAGGACCGCATCATCGCGGACGGGGCGGAGATCGTCCGCCGCAATCCGGACATCGTGGTCGGCTCCTGGTGCGGCAAGAAGTTCCGGCCCGAGAAGGTTGCTGCGCGTCCGGGCTGGGAGAACGTGAACGCGGTGCGCGCAGGGCAGCTGTTCGAGATCAAGTCCGCGGACATCCTGCAGCCGGGGCCGGCGGCGCTGACCGACGGCGTCGAGCAGTTGCATCGCATCGTCCTGGAATGGAGCCGCACGCATGGCTGAACTGGCGGTGGCGCGCAGCGAGCTGATCCTGGGCGGCCAGAAAAGCGGCAAGACCGCGCGCGCCGAGGCGCTGGCCGCGGCGTGGCTGGCGCGCTCGCCGGCGCATCGCGCCGTCTACATCGCCACGGCGCAGGCCTGGGACGAGGAGATGCGCGAGCGCATTGCGCGGCATCGCCGGGACCGCGCGCTGCGCGTGCCGGCGATGGAAACCGTGGAAGAACCTCTGGAGCTGGTGCGCGCGATCGGTGCGCACAGCCGCGCCGACACGCTGGTGGTCGTCGACTGCCTGACCTTGTGGCTGACGGCGCGCCTGCTGCCGGTCGATGCCCTCCAGGCGCTGCCGGCGCCTGACGATGAATTGATCGAACGCGCGGTCGCCGCGGCCGCCGGGCCGCTGGTGCTGGTGAGCAACGAGATCGGCCTGGGCGTGATCCCGATGGGCCGCGAGTCGCGCGCCTTCGTCGATGCGCTGGGCCGCCTCAACCAGCAGGCCGCAAGGGCTTGCGAGCGCGTGACGCTGATGGCCGCGGGCCTGCCGCTGCCGCTGAAAGGACAGTCGTGAAGAGGATCCTGGGGGCGCTGGTCCTCGCGCTCGTGCTGGCGGCGCCGGCCCGGGCGGAACTGAAAGTGACCGACGACCGCGGCGTCACCGTGACGCTGCCGCAGTCGCCGCGCCGCATCGTGAGCCTGCTGCCTTCGCTGACCGAGACCGTCTGCGAGCTGGGCGAATGCGGCCGGCTGGTCGGCGTGGACCGCTATTCCAACTATCCGGCTTCGGTGCTGGCCCTGCCCAGGGTGGGCGGTGGCATCGATCCGAACATCGAGGCGGTGGTCGCGCTCAAACCCGACGTGGTGCTGATGGCCACCTCTTCGCGCGGCGCCGAGCGGCTGGAGTCGCTGGGCGTCAAGGTGCTGGCGATGGAGCCGCGCACGGCCGCCGACGTGCCGCGCGTGATGGAGAAGCTGGGCCAGCTGCTGCAGGTGCCCGATGCGCAGCGCATCTGGCGCGCCATCAACGCCGGCGTGGCGGCGGCCGCGCAGTCGCTGCCGCCGGCGGCGCGCGGCGCGCGCGTGTACTTCGAGGTGAGCCGCGGTCCCTATGCGGCCGGGCCCGGCTCCTTCATCGGCGACGTCCTGCAGCGGCTGGGCGCGCGCAACATCATCACGCCGGAGATGGGGCCTTTCCCGCGCATCAACCCCGAGTTCGTGGTGAAGGCCGATCCCGACCTGATCCTGATCGGCGACCGCAACGCCGACGGCCTGGAGCAGCGTCCCGGCTGGGCGAAGCTGCGCGCGGTGCGCGAGAAGCGCATCTGCGTGTTCGATGCCGCGCAGTCGGACGTGCTGGTCCGCCCCGGCCCGCGCATGGCCGAAGCCGCGCGCCTGCTGGCGGGCTGCCTGGCGGCCAAGGCTGGCAAATGAGCGCTGCAGCCGTCGTCGACCGCCGCGGACTGGTGCTGGGCTTCGTGCTGCTGCTGGTCGCGGCGCTGGTGGCGGCCGTCGGTGCCGGCGTCGGCAGCACCGGCTTCGAAAGCGTGCTGCGGGCCCGCCACGATGCCGCGGCCTGGCAGATCCTGTGGGACATCCGCCTGCCGCGCACCCTGGGCGCCTGGGCCGCCGGCGCGCTGCTGGGACTGGCTGGCGCCGTGGCGCAGGGCTTGTTCCGCAATCCGCTGGCGGATCCTTACCTGCTTGGAAGCGCGTCCGGGGCCGCGCTGGGCGTCGCGCTGGCGCTGGTCTTCGTCGGCGCCTCGCCTTTCGCCGCGCACTGGCTGCCGCGCGTGGGCCTCACGGGCGCGGCCTTCTGTGGCGCCGTGGTCGGCGTGCTGATGACGCTGGTGCTGGCGCGCGGCGTGCTGCACACCTTGCGCCTGTTGCTGGCCGGCGTGATCGTGGGCGTGGTGCTCGGCGCCGCGCGCGACCTGCTGACGCTGGCCGTGCCCGACACCTTGCAGGCAATGCAGGGCTTCATGCTGGGCACCACCGGCTTCGTCGGCTGGCCGGCCTGCGGCGTGATGCTGGCCTTGCTGGTGCCGCTGCTCGCCGTGGCCTGGGCGCTGGGACGCATGCTGGATGCGCTGGCCCTGGGCGAGGCCACGGCGGCCAGCCTGGGCCTGCCGCTCGGTGCGATGCGCGCGGCGCTGGTCGCCGTGCTGGCACTTGCCACCGGCGGCGCGGTGGCGCAGACGGGCCTGATTGGTTTCGTGGGACTGGCGGCGCCGCACCTGGTGCGCTCCTTCGCGCCGGTGCCGCATGGCCGCCTCGTGCTGCTGGCGGCCTTGATGGGGGGGCTGCTGTTGATGGGCGCCGACGTGCTGGCCCGCTGGCTGATCGCGCCGCAGGAGTTGCCGGTGGGAGTGCTCACCGCGGTGCTCGGTGGCACCTATCTGCTGTGGCTGATGCACCGGCGCAGCCGGCGGGGCGTGTTCTCGTGAGCGCCCTCGAAGCGCGCGCATTGCGCGCCAGCCTGGGCCCGCGCGGCGACCGGCGCGAGGTCCTGCACGGCATCGACCTGCGCTTCGCCGCCGGCCGCTGGACCAGCATCGTCGGTCCGAACGGCGCGGGCAAGTCGACCTTGCTGCGGGCGCTGGCGGGCCTGCTGCCCCACGAGGGCGGCGTGCTGCTGCATGGGCGCGACCTGCCCACTTTCAGCCTGCGCGAACGCGCGCGCCAATTGGGCTGGCTGGGGCAGAACGAATCGGCAGCCGACGACCTCACGGTCTATGACGTCGCGATGCTGGGCCGCCTGCCGCATCGCGCCTGGCTGGCGCCGCCGGCGCCCGCGGACCATCAAGCGGTGGAAGAAGCCTTGCGCGCGACGCAGGCCTGGGACTGGCGCGAACGCCTGCTGGGGCACCTGTCCGGCGGCGAACGCCAGCGCGTGCTGCTGGCGCGCGCGCTCGCGGTGCGCGCCGGCGTGCTGCTGATGGACGAGCCGCTCGCCAACCTGGACCCGCCGCACCAGGCCGACTGGCTGGTGCTGGTGCGCGAACTCGTCGCGCGTGGCACGACGGTGGTCAGCGTGCTGCACGAACTCTCCATGGCCTTGCAGGCCGACGACATGGTGGTGCTGGCCGGCGGTCGCGTCGTCCACCACGGCCCCTGCGGCGCGGCCGAGACCCACGCCGAACTGGCCCGCGTATTCGACCATCGCATCCGCGTGCGTTCGCTGGAAGGCCAGTGGATCACGCTGCCGCACGACTGAAAGAGACTCCCATGCAGATCGAGACGCCGCCCGCGGCGAAACCCTACGAGAAGCCCGAAGGCGAGCGCCGCGGCCTCGTCATCGTCAACACCGGCGACGGCAAGGGCAAGAGCACGGCCGCCTTCGGTCTCGCGCTGCGGGCGCACGGGCGCGGCAAGGCGGTGAAGATCTTCCAGTTCATGAAAGTGCCCACCGCGCGCTTCGGCGAACACCGCATGTTCGAGCAGATCGGCATTCCGATCGAAGGCCTCGGCGATGGCTTCTCCTGGAAGAGCCAGGACCTGGAGCGTTCGGCGCAGCTCGCGCGCGATGGCTGGCAGAAGGCGAGGGCGGCCATCCTGGGCGGCGAGTTCTTCCTGGTCGTCCTCGACGAGCTGACCTATCCGCTGATCTACGGCTGGCTCCCGCTGGACGAGGTGCTGGCGACCTTGCGCGAGCGCCCGCGCGAAGTGCACGTGGCGATCACGGGGCGGCGCTGCCCGCCGGAGATCATCGAGCTGGCCGACACCGTGACCGAGATGCAGAAGGTCAAGCACGCCTTCAACGCCGGCGTGCCGGCGCAGCGGGGCATCGAGGACTGAATGGGCGCGTGGCTTGTCCTGGCGGCGCTGCTGCTCGCGTTCGCGTTGGACCATGTGTTCGGCGAACCGCGGGCGCGCTGGCATCCGGTGGTAGGGATGGGGCGCTACCTGGAGCTGGCGGGGCGGCGGGTTGCGCCGCGGGCCGGTGAGGCTGCCACTGCAACGGCACGCGTCTTCACGCTTGGCGCGCTTGCCTGGCTGCTCGGTGCCTTGCTTGTCGTCGCGCTCGCCTGGTCGCTGCAACACGCCTTGCTGCTGTTGCCTGCATGGGCCACGGCCTTGCTGGCAGGCATCGCGCTGAAGCCGTTGCTGGCCTGGCGGATGTTGCGCGAAGAGACCGCGGCCGTGGAGCAGGCGCTGTCCGTCTCGCTGGCCGCGGGACGTGAACGCCTCGCGCGGCTGGTCAGCCGAGACGTCAATGCGCTCGACGAGGCCGGCGTGCGCGAGAGCGCGATCGAATCGCTGGCGGAGAACCTCAACGACTCCGTCGTCGCGCCGGTGTTCTGGTTCCTGCTGCTCGGGCTGCCCGGCGCCACGTTGTACCGCTTCGCCAACACCGCCGATGCGATGTGGGGCTACCGCGGCCCGCGCGGCGGCCGCGACTGGGAGTGGGCCGGCAAGTTCGCGGCGCGTGCCGACGACGCGCTGTCCTGGCTGCCGGCGCGCCTCACGGCGCTGCTGATCGCCCTGGCGCATCACGGGCTGCCCTGGCGCCCGCTGCGCGCGGAGGCGGCACGCACCGCTTCGCCGAACAGCGGCTGGCCGATGGCGGCCATGGCGCTGGCATTGGACGTCCGCCTGGGAAAGCCGGGTGTCTACGTCCTGAATGCAGGCGCGCGCTGCGCGCAACCGGCCGATGGCGCGCGGGCTCAGGTGCTCGCCGCGCGGGCGGTCGGTTGGTTGCTCGCGTTGAGCGTGCTCGTGTTGCTGGTGGAAGGCGCATGACCGGACGCGTGCACGGCGGGCCCGGCGCGCAAGGCGCGGCCTGCTACGACTTCTCCACCAACGCCAATGCCTGCGGACCTTGCCCGCAAGCATTGGCGGCCGTGCAGGGCGCGGACGCCCTGCGCTATCCGGACCCGGCTTCGACCCGCGTGCGCGAAGCCTTGGCTGCCTTCCATGGCGTGGCCGTCGAGCGCATCGTGCCGGCCGCGAGCGCCAGCGAGATGATCTTCCGGCTCACCGCCTGGGCGGCGCGCAGCGGCGTGCGGCAGGTGGCCTTGCCCAGGCATTCCTATGGCGACTATGCCCAGGCCGCGCGCGCCTGGGGCCTCGTGCCGGCCGCGGACGCCGCGCTGGCCTGGGCCTGCGAGCCTTCCAGCCCGTTGGGGCAGGGGGAGCGCGATCTGCATGGGGCCGACGGTGCCATCGTGGTGCTGGATCGTGCCTACGAACCCTTGCGATTGACGGGCGCCAGCTCCTTCAGCGGCGCACAATGCGATGCCATGTGGCAGCTGTGGTCGCCCAACAAGGCGCTGGGACTCACCGGCGTGCGCGGCGCCTATGCCATCGCGCCGGTCGCCGTGGACACGGCGGAAGCCGAAGCGATGGCACCGTCCTGGCCCCTGGGCGCGCACGGCGAGGCCATGCTCCTCGCGTGGTGCGAAAGTGCCGTGCAGCAATGGCTGGCCGCAAGCCGCGCCACCCTGCGCAACTGGAAAGACCGGCAGCAGGCGCTGTGTCGCGACCTCGGCTGGTCGCTGCAGCCCAGCGACGCCAACTTCTTCGTCGTGCAGGCCCCGCAATTGACTGCGGCCTTGCCGGCGCTGCGCGGGCAGGGCGTGCAGTTGCGTGACTGCGCTTCCTTCGGCCTGCGGGGGCATGCGCGCCTGAGCGTGCAGCCGCCCGCGGCGCAGGACGCGCTGGCGCTCGCCTGGAGGAATGCGCGATGACCGCCCGTTGCGTGATGGTGCTGGGCACCACCAGCGGCGCCGGCAAGAGCTGGCTGACGACGGCTTTGTGCCGCTGGTATGCGCGCCAGGGCCTGAAGGTGGCGCCGTTCAAGGCGCAGAACATGTCCAACAACGCGCGCGTCGTGGCCGGCGGGGAGATCGGCAGCGCGCAGTACTTCCAGGCGCTGGCCGCGCGGGCCGAGCCGGACGTGCGCATGAACCCGCTGCTGCTGAAGCCCGAGCGCGACACCCATAGCCAGGTCATCCTGCTGGGGCAGGTCGACGATGCGCTTGCGAACGAGCCCTGGCGGGGCCGCAGCGAGAAGGTGTGGCCGCAGATCGCGCAGTCGCTGGATGCGTTGCGGGCAGAGAACGACGTCGTCGTCATCGAAGGCGCCGGTTCGCCGGCGGAAATCAACCTGAAGTCCAGCGACATCGTCAACATGCGCGTGGCGCTGCATGCCGATGCCGCCTGCCTGCTGGTCACCGACATCGACCGCGGCGGCGCCTTCGCCCACCTGTACGGCACCTGGGCGCTGCTGGACGAAGCGGAGCGGCGCCTGCTGCGCGGCTTCGTGCTGAACAAGTTCCGCGGCGACGCGGCGCTGCTCGCGCCGGGCCCGCAGCAACTGGAGCGCCTGACCGGCGTGCCCACCGTGGCCACATTGCCCATGTGGTGGCAGCACGGCCTGCCGGAAGAGGACGGCGTGTTCGACGATCGCAGCGTCGTGGCCGGCGCGGTCACGCGCACGGTCGCCGTCGTCGCCTATCCGCGCCTGAGCAACCTCGACGAATTCCAGCCGCTGAAGAACGTGCCCGGCCTGCGCCTGCTGTGGGCGCGCAGCCCGGCGGACGTGGCCGGCGCCGACTGGATCGTGCTGCCCGGCTCCAAGCACACGAGTTCCGACCTGCAGTGGCTGCGCACACAAGGCCTGGACCGCGCCATCGCGCGCCACGCCGAAGCCGGCCGCGCCGTGCTGGGCGTGTGCGGCGGCCTGCAGATGCTGGGCGAGGCGCTGATCGACCCGTACGCCATCGACGGCAACGGGCCGGGCCTGGGGCTGCTGCCGCTGGTCACGCAGTTCGAGCCGGCCAAGACGGTGCGGCGCACGCAGGCGAGCTTCGGCGCGATGCACGGGCCGTGGACGGCGCTTTCGGGCGTGGAAGCGTCCGGCTACGAGATCCACCACGGCAGGACGGTGCAGCACGCCGGCATGGCGGCGGCGCACACGGTGCTGCCCGGCGGCCTGGGCTGGCAGAACGCGCAAGGCAACGTGCTGGGCGTGTACCTGCACGGCCTGTTCGAAGACCCGGCCGTGCTGCACGCGCTGTTCGGCGCGGCGGCGCCGACGCTGGACAGCGTGTTCGACGGCCTGGCCGATTTCATAGAGCGGGAGTTCCCCGCGGCTTACCTGGGCGGGCTGATCGCCTGCAACTGAATGCAGATCCAACACATCGAAGACCTCCACGACCCCGTGCTGGCGCAAAGCCTGCAGCACAAGATCGACCGCAAGACCAAGCCGCTGGGCGCGCTGGGCCGGCTGGAAACGCTGGCCTTGCAACTCGGGCTGATCCTGGGCAGCGAGACGCCGCAACTGCGCGAGCCGCAGCTGCTGGTGTGCGCCGGCGACCATGGCCTGGCCGCCCGCGGCGTGTCGGCCTATCCGAGCGACGTCACCTGGCAGATGGTGGAGAACTTCCTGGCTGGCGGCGCGGCCGTGAGCGTGCTGGCCCGCCAGCATGGCCTGGCACTGACGGTGGTCGATTGCGGCGTGCGGCATGACTTCGCGCCGCGGCCCGGCCTGGCCATCCGCAAGATCGGCCCCGGCACCGCCGACAGTGCAGAAGGCCCGGCGATGACCGCGGCGCAGTGCGAGCAGGCCATCGCCAACGGCCGCGAGCTGGTGGCCGGGCTGCCGGGCAACGCGGTGCTGCTGGGCGAGATGGGCATCGGCAATACCTCGGCCGCTTCCTTGCTGCTGGCGGCGTTGACCGGCACGCCGATTGCGGATTGCGTCGGTGCCGGCACCGGCCTGGACGAAGCGGGCATCGCCCGCAAGCGCGCCGTGCTGGAGCAGGTGCTGGCCAGGCACGCCGGTGCGCGCGAGCCGCTGCAGGCGCTGGCGGCCTTCGGCGGCTTCGAGATCGCGACCCTGGTGGGCGCGGTGCTGCAGGCCGCGCGCGAGCGGCGCGTGATCGTCGTCGACGGCTTCATTTCCAGCGCCGCGGTGCTGGTGGCGAAGAAGCTGCAGCCGCACGTGACGCAGCGCTGCGTGTTCTCGCACCGGTCGGACGAATTCGGCCACCAGCTGATGCTGCGCCACCTGGGCCCGGATGCCGCGACGCCGGCGCGCGCGCTGCTGGACCTGGGCTTGCGCCTGGGCGAGGGCTCGGGCGCGGCGCTGGCCTGGCCGCTGCTGCAATCGGCCTGCGCCATCCTCGCCGAGATGGCCAGCTTCGAATCGGCCGGCGTTTCGGACAAGGCCTGACATGATGTGGCTGCGGCACTGGCTGCTGGCGCTGCAGTTCTTCACCCGGGTGCCGGTGACGGGCCGGCTCGCCGGCTGGGTGGGCTACAGCCCCGCCATGCTGCGAGCGAGTGCCGCGCATTTCCCCGGCATCGGCCTGCTGGTGGGCGCGCTGGCGGCGCTGGTGGCCGGCGGGCTGCTCGTGCTGCTGCCGCCCAATCCGTATGCGCCGTTGGTGGCGGCGGCGTTTTCCACCATCGCCACCTTGCTCTTCACCGGCGCCTTGCACGAGGACGGCCTGGGCGACGTCGCCGACGGCCTGGGCGGTTCGCCGGACCGCCAGCGCGCGCTGGAGATCATGAAGGACTCGCGCATCGGCAGCTTCGGCGCGCTGGCGCTGGTGCTCGCGATCGCGACCAAGCTGGCCTTGCTGGCGCTGCTGGGCGCGCACGACGTGCGCGCACTGTGCACCGGCCTGGTGCTGGCGCACGTGCTGTCGCGTGCCTGGCCGCTGTTGCTGATCCGCTGCTTGCCGCACGTGGGCGACGCGGGCGGCAGCAAATCCAAGCCGCTGGCCGATGCGATCAGTGGCCGGGCCCTGGCCGCCGGCGCGGCGTGGACGGCGCTGGTCGTGGCCGCGGTCGCGGGACTGCAGGGGCCGCTGTTCGTCGTCGCGCCGCTGCTGGCTTCGGCGCTGGCCTTTGCCTGGGTGCTGCGCCTGTTCCGGCGGCGGCTGCAGGGTTTCACCGGCGATTGCCTGGGCACGACGCAGCAAGTGTGCGAGATTGCCTGCTACCTGGGCCTCGCCTTCCTCCCATGAAACTCTGGCTGGTGCGCCACGCGCGGCCGCTGCTGGCGCCGGGGCTGTGCTATGGCGTGACGGATGTCGACGCCGATGCGGACGCAACGGCGTTCGCTGCGTCGGTGTTGGCTGCGCAATTGCCGCCGCACGTCGCCGTCGCGTGTTCGCCGCTGCGGCGTTGCCTGCAGCTGGCCGAGGCGCTGCAGGCCTTGCGGCCGGGCCTGGAGTTCCGCGTCGAGTCCCGCTTGGCGGAAATGGATTTCGGCTTGTTCGAAGGCGAGCGCTGGGATGCCATCGCGCGCGCCGAGTACGCGCGCTGGGAAGCGGACTTCGCCGGCTACCGTTTCGGCGGCCGCGAAAGCGTTGGTGAATTCATGGCGCGCGTCGGCGCCGCGCTGGCCGACGCACGCGGCGGCGGCGACGTGCTGTGGATCACCCACGCCGGCGTGGCCCGCGCAGTGCGGCTGCTGGCCACCGGTGTCACCGCGCCGCTGCAAGCCGCCGACTGGCCGCGCGAGGGGCTGGCTTTCGGAGAGTTGCAGTGCTTTCCGATGTGATGTTCGCGTCGCATGGTGCCACGCGCTTCGACGATCGAACGTCGAAGCTTTGGCACAAAGGTTTCTCAGGGTAAACGCCAGCGCTCGTGTTTGCCGGAAGCAGCGTGCACGGACTATGCTTGCGCAGCCGCGGCACCCCGGCCGCAGCACTGTCTTGGGGGCATGTCATGTACAAGAAGATCCTGGTGGCCTATGACGGCTCCGATGCCGGCCAGAAGGCCCTGCTGGAATGCAGGGAGCTGGCCAACTGGAGCCATGCCGAGCTCTGCCTCGTCGCCGTGATGCCCTCAGCCATGAGCTTCGTCGGCCTGGAAGGCGGCGTCTACGACGTCGAACTCGAAGAGCGCGAGAAGAAGAAGTACCAGGGCGTGCTCGACGACGGCCTGCACCGCATGGCCGACGCCGGCTGGACGGCCAAGGGCGAAGTGGTCACCGGTGAAGCCGTCGAGGAGATCACCAAGTACGCCAGGAAATGCGGCGCCGACCTCGTCATCGTCGGCCACAAGCACCTGGACAGCTGGGCCGCCCGCTGGTGGCGCGGCTCCATTTCCGGGGCGCTGATCGAGCACTCTCCCTGCAGCGTGCTGGTCGTCATCACGCACTAGAGCCGAGCGAGCCTCCGCAATCCCATGGCCTTGCCCTCCGGGCCGCGCCGGCGGCCCGACCTTTCGGTGTCGCTGGCGCAGTACCGGCGGCGCGCCGAGCACTATGACCTGGAGCTGCTGCCTTTCGAGCCGTTCCGCGCGGAGGCGATCGGCTTGCTGGACCTGCACGACGGCGACACGGTGCTGGACGTCGGCTGCGGCACCGGCCTGAGCTTCGCGGCGCTGGAGCAGCGCATCGGCCCGCGCGGCCACATCGTCGGCGTGGACCCGAGTCCCGACATGCTGGCGCGCGCCGGCAGCCGCGTCACGCAACACCACTGGGCCAACGTCGAACTGGTGCGCGCCTGCGCGGCCGACGCACCGCTGCAAGTAGCCGCCGACGCAGCCTTGTTCCACTTCACCCACGACGTGCTGCAGGACGAGGTGGCGCTGGACAACGTCTGCGGCCACCTCAAGCCCGGCGCGCACGTCGTCGCCTGCGGCCTGCAGTGGGCGCCGTTCTGGATGGTGCCCACCAATGCCTTCGTGCTGGGCGCCGCGCTCTATTCGGTGTCCTCGCTGGCGGGGCTGGACTGCCCTTGGGAGCGGTTGTCGCGCCGCCTCACCGGTTTCCAGGTCCATGACGGCATGCTGGGTGGCGTGTTCGTGGCGCAAGGGCGGCTGGCGTGAGACGCCTGGCGCTGCTGCTGGCGGCGCTGCTGCTTGCGGCTTGCGCGAACTTGCCGGAGGCGCAGCGGCCGCCGCTCGTGGTCGTCTTCGTGGTCGATGGATTGCCCTACCGCCAGGTGGAGCAGCTGCGCGGCGACTTCGCGCCAGATGGCCTCAACCGCTTCCTGAAAGAGGGCGCCGTGTTCGACGCCGCCCACTACGGCCATGCGTTCACCGTGACGGCGGCGGGACACGCGACGCTTCTGACCGGTGTTTCGCCCAGCCGCCACGGCATCATCGGCAACGAATGGCGCGACCCGCAGACCGGCGCCGCCGTCTACTGCGCCAGCGACCCGCAAGAGCACTACATCGGCCACCCGACCCGAGCGCTGGATGGAACCAGCCCCCGCAAGCTGCAGGCGGAAACGGTCGGCGACGTGCTCCGGCGCATCAGCCCGCAATCGCGCGTGATCGCGGTGTCCGGCAAGGACCGCGGCGCCATCCTGCCGGGCGGCCAGGCGGGCACTGCCTACATCGCGATGGCGGATGGCCGCTTCGCCTCCAGCACCTTCTACATGGCGGCGCACCCGGCCTGGGTGGACGCCTTCCAGCCGCCGGCGGCGGAAGGCCGCAGCGCCGAGGCGCAGCTCGATGCCGCCACGCTCGCCTTCGCCCGCGCCGCCGTCGCCGCGGAGCAGCTGGGGCGCCGCGACGCGCCCGACCTGCTGCTGGTCAGCCTCTCGGGCCACGACCTGGTCAACCACCGCTGGTCGGCGGAGTCGCCGCAATCGCGCGAACACCTGTTGCAGCTCGACGCGCTGCTGCAGGCCTTCCTGCGCGAACTGGATGCGGCGGTCGGCCGCGCCCGCTACGTCGCGCTGCTGACGGCCGACCACGGTTTCACGCCCAGCCCGGAATGGGCGCGGGCCCAGGGCCTGGATGCCGGCCGCATCACCGGCAGCACCATGGTGGGGCGGGTGAACGCCGCGCTGGCGGCGCGCTTCCAGGCCGACAAGCTGGTGGCAGGCACCTCCGCCTCCGCGCTGCTGCTGGACCGCCGGCTGCTGGCCGCGCAAGGGCTGGCGCCGGATGAAGTGGCGGCGGCGGCGCGCGAGGCGCTGCTCGCGCAGCCGGGCATCGCCGCGGCGTATACGCGCCAGGAACTGGCCAGCGGCAGCCGCGCCGGGGCGCCGTTCTTCGCGGCGATGCAGCGCAGCTGGAACGCCGGGCGCTCCGGCGACGTCCAGTACGTCACGAAGCCGTTCTGGATGTTTGGCACCGCGGGCGCGACCCACGGCTCGCCCTATGAGGAAGACACCCACGTCCCGCTGCTGCTGTGGGGGCCGGCCTGGGTCCGGGCCGGCCACGCCGCGCAGCCGGTCGACATGGTCGACGTCGCCCCGACCTTGGCCAACTTGCTGCGTTTGCCGCCACCCGCCGCCAGCGAAGGCCGGCCGCTCCCGCTACCTCACTAGAAGCTGACGTCGTCTTCACAAAGGCGATACATGCGACACATGTGTGTGCAACGCACATCTCGCATGCTGCAATGCCGCCAAAGCACAGCAGAATTACGCCTACACGCAAAGAAGCAGGAAGCTGGCTCGCCGTTGAGCCACGGGGATGCACCCTCAGCCCCTGCTGAACTTGCCCGCCTTTGGACGGAACAAGAAGGACACCGATGCCCGTACCGCCTCCCTCGCCGGCCGAGCCGCCCGAATATTTCGAGCAGCCCACGCCTCCCCCCGCTCCCCGCAGGAAACTGAGCCGGCGCGCCTCCATCATCGGCACGGTGCTGGCCCTGCTGGTCGCGGCCGGCCTGGCCTGGCTGGCCTGGGACCTGACGCGGCCGGACCAGACCGCCGCCGCGGCGCGCGGCGGCGCGGGTGCGCGCGGCGCGCCGGGTGGCCCCGGCGGCCCCGGCGGCCGCAACGCGGTGACGGTGGGCTTCGCCACCGCCGAAGCGGCCGACATCCCCGTCAACCTCGACGCGCTGGGCACCGTGACGCCGCAGGCCACCGTACGCGTGCGCCCGCAGGTGAGCGGCGTGCTGACGCAGGTGCTGTTCCAGGAGGGCCAGAACGTCAAGCGCGGGCAACTGCTGGCCACCATCGACCCGCGGCCCTTCGAGATGGCGCTGCAGCAGGCCATCGGCACGCGCATGAAGGACGAAGCCTCGCTGGCCGCGGCCAAGGTGACCTTGAACCGCTACGAGACGCTGCTGAAGCAGGATTCCATCGCCCGCCAGGACGTCGACACCCAGAGCGCGACCGTCAAGCAGCTGGAGGCCACGGTGGTGAGCGACCAGGCCGGCGAAGGCACGGCGCGCCTGAACCTGGCGTGGACGCGCATCACCTCGCCCATCGACGGCCGCGTGGGCCTGCGCAACGTCGACATCGGCAACCAGGTGAGCACGAGCGACACCAACGGCATCGTCGTCATCACCAAGATGACGCCGATCGACGTGCAGTTCTCCATCCCGCAGGACAACGCGGCCTGGCTGCAGCACAACGGCGGTGGCTTCATGGAAGTGCGCGCCTTCGACCGTACCCGCACCACGCTGCTGGACACCGGCGTGTTCGCCTCGCTCGACAACCAGATCGACACCACGACCGGCACGGTCCGCGCCAAGGCGCGCTTCAACAACGCGCGGCTGCAGCTGTTCCCCAGCCAGTTCGTCAACGTGCAGCTGCAGGTACGCGTCATCCAGAACGCGGTGGTCGTGCCGGTGACGGCGGTGCGCCAGAGCGGCAGCGGCGAGTTCGTGTTCGTGCTGCAGCAGGACCACACGGTCAAGCAGCGCCCCGTGGTGCGCGGCCAGCAGCTGGACGACAAGGTGCAGATCGCCAGCGGCCTGCAGATCGGCGAGCGCGTCATCACCGAAGGCGCCGACCGCCTGCGCGACGGCTCCAAGGTGATCCTGCCGGGCGAAGCGCCTTCGGGCGGCCAGTACGGCGGCGCGGGGCGGCGGCGCCATCCCGCCGGCGCAGCATCGGGTGCCGAGCCGGCGGCTTCCGCGCCCCTCACCGGCGCGTCCGCCGCCAAGGCCGCGCCTGGCCCGGCCACCAATCCCTTTGCCGGCGCGTCCGCGTCGCTGGAGGCGCAGAAGCAGGCGCCCGGCGCCAAGACCTGGCCGCGCGGCGAACCGACGCAGCCGGTCACGCCGGCGCAGGCCGCGGCCGATTCGGCCATGGGCGCGCCGGCCCAGCCCAATGCCAACGCGAACGCCGGGCCCTGGGCCAACCTGAGCCGCGAGGAGCGCGCGAAACGGCGCGAGGAATTCATGAAGCTGTCACCGGAGGAGCGGGAGAAGCGGCGCGCCGAGTACCAGAAGCGCCGTGAAGCGGGAACCACTTCCAGCCAGCAATGAGCCCCTCGCGTCCCTTTATCCTGCGGCCGGTCGCCACCTCGCTGCTGATGGTGGCGATCGTGCTGGCGGGCCTGCTGGGCCTGAAGTTCCTGCCGCTGTCCGCGCTGCCGCAAGTCGACTACCCGACGATCCAGGTGCAGACGCTGTACCCGGGCGCGAGCCCGGAGGTGATGGCGCAGACCGTCACCGCGCCGCTGGAGCGGCAGTTCGGCCAGATGCCGGGGCTGTCCCGCATGGGTTCCACCAGCGCGGCTGGCGTCTCCATCATCACCTTGCAGTTCACGTTGGGCCTCGCGCTCGACGTCGCCGAGCAGCAGGTGCAGGCCGCCATCAATGCCGGCGCCTCGCTGCTGCCGGCCGACCTGCCGGCGCCGCCGGTGTACGCCAAGGTGAACCCGGCCGACGCGCCGGTGCTGACCTTGGCGATCACGTCGACGACCTTGCCGCTGACCGAGGTGCGCAACATCGTCGACACCCAGCTCGCGCTGAAGATCAGCCAGGTCAATGGCGTCGGGCTCGTCACCTTGTCCGGCGGGCAGCGGCCGGCGGTGCGCATCCAGGCCGACACCAAGTCGCTGGCCTCGCTGGGCATCTCCATCGACACGCTACGCACCGGCATTGCCGCGGCCAACGCCAACGCCGCCAAGGGCAGCATCGACGGGCCGACCCGCTCGTACACCATCAACTCCAACGACCAGCTGGTCACCGCGCAGGACTACAAGAGCCTGGTGGTGGCCTTCCGCAACGGCGCGCCGGTACGCCTGGGTGACGTGGCCACGGTGGCGGACAGCGCGGAGAACGTGAAGCTGGGCGCCTGGGCCAACCTGTCGCCGGCGATCATCCTGAACGTGCAACGCCAGCCCGGCGCCAACGTGATCGCCACGGTGGACGCCATCAAGGCGCGGCTGCCGCAGCTGACAGGCGGCCTGCCGGCGTCGATCCAGGTGGACGTGCTGGCCGACCGCACCACGGGCATCCGCGCCTCGGTGGAACACGTGGAGATGGAACTGGTGCTGGCCGTGATCCTGGTGGTGCTGGTGATCTTCGCCTTCCTGCACAGCCCGCGGGCTACGCTGGTGGCGAGCCTGTCGGTGCCGATCTCGCTGATCGGCACGGCCGGCGCCATGTACCTGCTGGGATACAGCCTGAACAACCTGTCCCTGATGGCCTTGACCATCGCGACCGGCTTCGTCGTCGACGACGCCATCGTGATGATCGAGAACATCGCGCGGCACATGGAGAACGGCGAGCCGCCGATGCAGGCTGCGCTGAAGGGCGCCGCGGAGATCGGCTTCACCATCATTTCGCTGACGGTCTCGCTGATCGCGGTGCTGATCCCGCTGCTGTTCATGAGCGAGGTGATCGGCCGGCTGTTCCGCGAGTTCGCGGTGACCTTGGCGATCACGATCCTGATCTCCGCGGTCGTCTCGCTGACCCTGGTGCCGATGATGACGGCGCGCATGGTGCGCAGCCTGGAGCCGCCGGAGCATGGTATCGGCGCACGCATCCAGCATTACTTCGACCGTGTCATCGACAAGTACGACGGCGCGCTGACCTGGGTGCTGGCGCGCGAGCGGCTGACCCTGCTGGTGGCGCTGGCCACGCTGGTCGTCACGGTGCTGCTGTACATGGTGATCCCGAAGTCGCTGTTCCCGGTGCAGGACACGGGCCAGCTGCAGGTGCGGGTGCAGGCGCCGCAGTCGACGTCCTTCCCGCGCATGGCTTCCATGCAGCAGGAGGTGGCGCGGCGGCTGCTGGATGACCCGGCGGTGCAATCCATCGCCAGCTTCGTCGGCGTGGATGCGGCGAACAACACCATGCTGCACAACGGCAGCATGCTGGTGAACCTGAAGGATTCGCACGGTGGCCTGCAGGCGGTGATGGACCGGCTGCGCAAGGCCGGCGAGCAGGTGGCCGGCATCCGGCTGTACCTGCAGCCGGTGCAGGACCTGACGATCGAGTCGGAGACCGGCCCGACGCTGTACCGCATGTCGGTGGAGGGCTCGGACCCCACGGTCGTCAATGACTGGGCGCAGCGCATCGTCGAGCGCCTGTCGCAGGAGCGGCGGCTGGCCGACGTCACCTCCGACGCCGGCGCAACGGGCGCCGCGCTGTACGTGGACGTCGATCGCGGCACCGCGGCCCGCCTGGGCATCGCCGCCACCACCATCGACGAGGCGCTGTACAGCGCTTTCGGCCAGCGCATCGTCTCCACCATCTTCACCGAGACCAACCAGTACCGCGTGATTCTGGAAGCGCAGACCGACCAGCTGCCCGACATCAGCGACCTCAACGCGATCCAGTTGATCAGCAGTTCCGGCGACGCGACGCCGCTGACCGCGCTGGCCCACGTGAGCGAGCGCCGCGCGCCGCTGCAGCTGACCCACGTGGCGCAGTACCCGGCGGCCACCATCGGCTTCAACACCGCGCCGGGCGTGGCGCTGGGCACCGCCGTGGACAACATCCACAGCGTGCTGACGGAGCTGAAGCTGCCGCCCACGGTCAGCGTGACCATGCTGGGCGCCGCCGGCGCCTACGAGTCCTCGCTGGCCAACCAGCTGTGGCTGATCCTGGCGGCCGTGGTCTGCGTCTACATCGTGCTGGGCGTGCTGTACGAAAGCTACGTGCACCCCTTGACGATCCTGTCCACGTTGCCTTCGGCAGGCGTCGGCGCGCTGCTGGCGCTGTGGATCTCCGGCAGCGGCCTGGGCGTGATCGGCATCATCGGCATCATCCTGCTGATCGGCATCGTGAAGAAGAACGCGATCATGATGATCGACTTCGCGCTCGACGCCGAGCGCGAGCAGGGCAAGTCGCCGCGCGAAGCCATCCACCAGGCGGCGCTGCTGCGCTTCCGGCCGATCCTGATGACGACCCTGGCAGCTTTGTTCGCGGCGGTCCCGCTGATGCTCAGCTTCGGGCAGGGCGCGGAACTGCGGCGGCCGCTGGGCCTGGCCATCTTCGGCGGCTTGATCGTGAGCCAGTTGCTGACGCTGTTCACGACGCCCGTCATCTATCTCGGGTTCGACAAGCTGGGAAGGCGCTGGCGCAAGCGGGCGGGCGAGGGCGCGAGCGCCCCGGTGAGCGCGCCCAAGGACGAACGCGGCGACTACCTGCCGGGCCCGGCCGGCGGGGAGTGAGCGGGGCATGAACCTTTCCGCCCCCTTCGTCCGCCGGCCCGTGGGCACGGTGCTGCTCACGATCTGGATCGCGCTGGCCGGCATCGCCGCCTTCTTCCGGCTGCCGGTGGCTTCGCTGCCGCAGGTGGACTACCCGGTGATCTCGGTGTCCGCCAGCCTGCCGGGCGCCAGCCCGCAGACCATGGCCAGCAGCGTGGCGACGCCGCTGGAGCGGCGGCTGGGCGTGATCGCCGGCGTCAACGAGGTCACGTCCTCCAGCGGCAACGGCAGCACGCGCGTCACCTTGCAGTTCGACCTGAACCGCGACATCGACGCGGCCGCGCGCGAAGTGCAGGCCGCCATCAACGCGACCCGCGCCGACCTGCCGGCCACGCTGAAAAGCAACCCGACCTACCGCAAGGCCAACCCCTCGGCCGCGCCGGTGATCATCCTGGCGATGACGTCGAACTCGCGTTCGCCGGGGCAGATCTACGACGTCGTCAACAACGTCGTGCAGCAGAAGATCGCCCAGGTGCCCGGCGTCGGCGACGTCGAGCTCGGTGGCGGTTCGCAGCCGGCGGTGCGCGTGGACCTGATTCCCTTCGCGCTGAACAAGTACGGCATCGCGATGGAGGACGTGCGCGCGGCGGTGCAGGCCGGCACGGCCAACCGGCCCAAGGGCGACGTCACGGTGCGTGGCAACCGCCTGCAGATCTACACCGGCACCGCCGACATGCCGAACAACGGCAAGACGGCGTCCGACTACAAGAACCTGGTGGTTGCCTGGCGCAACGGGTCCGCGGTGCGGCTGCAGGACATCGCCGAGGTCAGCGACGGCGTCGAGAACATCAACACCATGGGCCTGTTCAACGGCCAGCCCGCGGTGATCGTGCTCGTGACCTTGCAGCCGGGCGCCAACGTCATCGAGACGGTGGACGGCGTGCGCGCGCTGCTGCCGGAGCTGCAGGCGTCGATCCCCAAGGACATCGCGATCCAGGTGGCCTCGGATCGCACCTTCTCGATCCGCTCCTCGCTGCACGAGGTGGAGGTGACGCTGTTCATCGCCATCATCCTGGTGGTGCTGGTGGTCAGCGTGTTCCTGCGCAGCGCGCGGGCGACCTTCATCCCGGCGGTGGCCACAGTCGTCTCGCTGATGGGGACGCTGGGCATCATGTACCTGCTCGGCTTCTCGCTGAACAACCTGTCGCTGATGGCCTTGACCGTGGCCACCGGCTTCGTGGTGGACGATGCGATCGTGGTGCTGGAGAACACCTCGCGCCACATCGAGGAGGGCATGGGCCGCTTCGACGCCGCGCTGCGCGGTGCCCGCGAGGTGGGTTTCACGGTGCTGTCCATGAGCATCTCGCTGATCGCCGTGTTCATCCCGCTGCTGTTCATGGGCGGGCAGGTGGGGCGCTTGTTCCGCGAATTCGCGGTCTCGCTGTCGGCGGCCGTGATGATCTCGCTGGTGCTGTCGCTGACCACCACGCCGATGATGTGCGCCTGGCTGCTGAGCCCGACGGCGCACGAGAATGAGCCCGGCCGCATCTCGCGCTGGGCCGAGCGCATGTTCGACCGCGTGCAGCACATGTATGCCTACAGCCTGGACTGGGCGCTGTCGGCGCGCTGGCTGGTGCTGCTGATGCTGGTGCTGCTGATCTTCCTGAACTTCTTCCTGTTCGTCCGCGTGCCCAAGGGCTTCTTCCCGCAGCAGGACACCGGCCAGATCAACGCCGGCATGCGGGCGGACCAGAGCATCTCCTTCCAGCAGATGCAGGACAAGCTGCGGCAGGTGGTGGACATCGTGCGCGCCGATCCGGCCGTCGACACGGTGGTGGCCTTTACCGGCGGCAGCCGGGCGGGCGGCGGCTTCATGTTCCTGAACCTCAAGCGCGGTGGCAACGCCGACAAGGGCCAGGCCGTCATCGCGCGGCTGCGGCCGCAGCTGGCGCGCGTCACCGGCCTGAGCCTCTTCCTGAACCCGGTGCAGGACGTGCGCATGGGCGGCCGCTCCAGCAACAGCACCTACCAGTACACGCTGAAGAGCGACAACGTGGCCGACCTGAAGCTGTGGGGCGGCAAGCTGACCGAGGCGCTGAAGGAACAGGCGGCGGTGACCGACGTCGACAACGACCTGCAGGAAAACGGGGTCGAGACCTTCGTCGACGTGGACCAGAACAGCGCGTCGCGCATGGGCATCAACTCGCGCACGGTCGACAACGCGCTGTACGACGCCTTCGGCCAGCGCCAGGTGGCGACCATCTACGAGGAGCTGAACCAGTACAAGGTGATCATGCAGCTGGCGCCGCGCTTCATCGTCAGCCCCGAGGCGCTGCACGACGTCTACCTGCCGGCCCGCAACACCGGCGCGGCGACTGTCCTGGCGGGCACGACCTCGGGCGCCAACGGCCCGACCATCGCGGCGACGACGGCCAGCACCAGCACGGCCACCGCGACGGCCAGCACCGGCACGTCGGCCAACCTGTCGCTGCGCGACGCCTCCACCGGCAACGCCGTCAGCAGCACGGCCACCAGCATGGTGCCGCTGTCGGCGATCGCGCATTTCGCCGAGCGGCCGGCCGCGACCAGCGTCAACCACCAGGACGCGGAGCTGGCCGCCACCGTCTCGTACAACATCGCCGACGGCTTCACCATGGACCAGGCCCAGGCCGCGGTCCGGGCGGCGCAGGACGAGATCAAGATGCCGATCAACGTGCGCGGCAGCTTCCAGGGTACGGCACGCCAGGCGCAGGAAACCAACCAGCAGCAGCCCTTCCTGATCGCCGCGGCCATCGTCGTCATCTACATCGTGCTGGGCATCCTGTACGAAAGCCTGGTGCACCCGGTGACGGTGCTGTCCACGCTGCCCTCGGCGGGCATCGGCGCCGTGCTGGCGTTGCTGATCTTCAAGATGGAGTTCTCCATCATGGCGCTGATCGGGCTGTTCCTGCTGATCGGCATCGTCAAGAAGAACGCCATCCTGATCATCGACTTCGCGCTGGACGCCGAGCGCTCGCGCGGCCTGTCGCCCGAGGACGCGGTGCGCGAGGCCTGCCTGCTGCGCTTCCGCCCGATCCTGATGACCACCATGGCCGCCATCCTGGGCGCGCTGCCGCTGGCCGTCGGCTTCGGCGAGGGCGCCGAGCTGCGCCGGCCGCTGGGCATCGCCATCATCGGCGGCCTGGTGGCCAGCCAGGTGATCACGCTGCTGACCACGCCGGTCGTCTACCTGCTGATGGACAAGATGCGCCGCCGCACCGCCAACGAAAAGCTGCTGTCGCGGGACGGCGACCCGCAAACCGTGTGATGAACAAGAACATGATTCCTTCGCGCCTTACCGCGGCCGCCCTGGCGGCGGCCCTGCTGCTGTCCGCCTGTGGCAACCTCGCGCCCAAGTACGAAGTGCCCGCCGTCGACACGCCCACAGCCTTCAAGGAGGGCGCCGGCGCCTGGGTGACGGCGGCGCCCGCCGACACGCTGGAGCGTGGCCCCTGGTGGGAGCTGTTCGACGACCCGGTGCTCAGTTCGCTGGCTTCGCAGGTGAACGTGTCCAACCAGAACGTCGCCGCGGCCGTCGCCTCGTACGCGCAGGCCCGCGCGCTGACGCGCGAGCAGCGCGCCGCGCTGTTCCCGCAGGTCAGCCTGGACGCCAGTGCCACCCGCAGCGGCACCGGCAACGGCGGCGCGGCCAGCGCCTACCGCGTGAACATCGGCGGCACCTGGGAGCCCGACGTGTTCGGGCGCCTGCGCCTGGGCGTGGACAACGCGCGCTTCGGCGAACAGGCCTCGGAGGCCGACCTGGCGGCGGCGGAACTGGCCGCCCAGGGCGAACTGCTGTCCGCCTATTTCGGCCTGCGGCTGAACGATGTCGGCCACAAGATCGTCGAGGACACCATCGGCGGCTACGAGCGCACGCTGAAGATCACGCAGAACCGCTACGAGGCCGGCGTGGTGCCGCGCACCGACGTGCTGCAGGCGGAGACCCAGCTCGCCAACGCGCGGGCGGACCTGCTGACGACGGAGCAGAACCGCGGACAGTTCGAACACGCGATCGCGGTGCTGATCGGCAAGGCGCCGGCCAATTTCAGCCTGCCGGTCGACCCGAAGTGGACGGTGAAGGTTCCGGCGGTCCCGCCGGAAGTGCCATCGACCTTGCTGCAGCGGCGGCCCGACATCGCCGCGGCCGAGCGCGCCGTGGCCCAGGCCAACGCGCAGATCGGCATTGCGCGCGCCGGCTACTACCCCAGCTTCACGCTGAACGGCAACATCGGCTCCAGCGCCGCGCACATCGGCGACCTGTTCAACGCGTCCAGCCTGGTGTGGTCGCTGGGCCTGTCGCTGGCGCAGACGATCTTCGATGGCGGCGCCACGACGGCCCGCGTGGACCAGGCGCGCGCCGGCCTGGAGAAGTCGTCCGCGACCTACCGGCAGACGGTGCTGACCGCCTTCCAGAACGTCGAGGACCAGCTGCTGGCGCTGCGTATCCTGCAGCAGCAGCAGGTGCTGCGGCAGGAAGCGCTGCGAGCGGCGCTGCTGGTGGAGCAGCAGACGCTGAACCGCTACCAGGCCGGGCAGGTGAACTTCACCGACGTGGTCACCGCGCAGGTGTCTGCCTTCAATGCCCAGCGCACGCTGGTGCAGTCGCAGATCGACCGCCAGCTGGCGGCCGTCTCGCTGATCCAGGCGCTGGGCGGCGGCTGGCAGGGATTGCCTGCTGTTGCCGGGGGCATTTGACGCCCGTCAACCCGCTGTCATCGAGCCGCGCTAAGGTGTCCCAGTGTCCAACCTCCGCTTCGCCTTCATCCTCGCGCTGCTGATCTCGGTGGGCGTCGCGGCGTGGCCGGTGGTCACGCAGAAGAGCGAATACCGGGGCGTGACGGTGGCCGTGACGCCCGGCAACCTGGATCCGTCCAACGGCATCTGGGACTTCGCGATCGCCTTCGACTCCGCCCGCGGGGCGAAACTGACCGACGAGGTGATGGAGAACATCGTGCTGGTCGGCGACGGCCGCACCATGAAGCCGCTGGCCTGGGAAGGCGAAGCGGCAGGCGGCACGCACCGTGCCGGTGTCCTCAAGTTCATTGCGCTGAAGCCGCGGCCGAAGGAGCTGGAGATGCATGTCCAGCGGCCGGGGGAGGCCAAGCCGCGCGTCTTCCGCTTCGTCTTCGGGGATTGGGCAGCCTAGCGCGCCGGAGTTGAGCTTTCCCCGCCGATGGGTAACACTCGGTGCGAGCAGCCGAGGGGAAGGCACATGGAACCGGCAACTGGCGGCGCCTATGGCGGAGGTCTCTCGAAAGCCTTCCGGGCGGACGCAAGCTCGCACCTGAGCACCACCGTTCTTCGCAAGTCGAGGCTGGCGGTCACGCGCGTGCGGCGCGACGCGCCGGGGCATGGCATGACCGTTGCCCTCCCGCCGGAACCCGCGTTCTCGGTGCTGCTGCAATTGCGGGACTGCCCGAAGCGCGAGCTCTTCATCGGCGGCCAGTCCGTCTTTCGCGGCGGTTATGGCGCGCGAACCACCAGCATCGTCGACCTGCAGGAGCGGCCCACCGCCCACCTGGAAAGCCCGTTCGACACGCTGCATTTCTACGTGTCGCGCGCCGCGCTCGACGAGATCGCCGACGAGCACGGCGCCCGCCGCGTCGACACGCTGCGGTGGGAGCGCGGCGCCTTCGATCCTTCGGTGTGGCATCTCGGCGAGGCGCTGCTGCCGGCGCTGGAGCGTCCCGCCGAAATCGGCTCGATGTATGCCGACCACCTGCTGCTGGCGACGCACACCCACTTCGCGCTTGCCTTCGGGGGCATGCGCCCGCCGCGCCACGGCCGCCGCGGCGCGCTGGCGCCCTGGCAACTGCGCTGTGCCACGGAGCTGATGATCGAACGGCTCGCGGAAGACCTCTCCCTGGCCGAACCCGCGCGGGCCTGCGGGCTGTCGGTCAGCTACTTCTCCCGCGCCTTCAAGGCCAGCGTCGGCACGTCGCCGCACCGCTGGCTGCTGCAGCAGCGCGTGCTGCGCGCCAAGTCGCTGCTGCGGGAAGCCGGCCGGCCGCTGGCCGACATCGCCACGGCCTGCGGTTTCGCCGACCAGAGCCACTTCACGCGCGTCTTCACCGGACTGGTCGGGGCCAGCCCCGGCGCCTGGCGCAAGGAGCTCCGGTAGGCGCCACGGCGTTTTCCGCCAAGAAGCGCCAGGATTCTTCAAGCGCTGCCGGCCGCCGGCCGCCATCCTCGGGCGGCCACCATCGATGGCAAGGAGGGTACCCGTGCGATTCCACCCCTGGCTCCGGCCCCTGGCCTGGGCGTTTGCGGCAACGGCGCTGGCGGCCGGGCCGGCGCTGGCCGACAGCTTCGATTTCCCCGCGGGCTTCCGCACCCAGGAGGTGCCGGCCAACGGCACGACCTTGCACGTCCGCGTCGGCGGGTCGGGCCCGGCGGTCGTGCTCATTCACGGCTACGGCGACACGGGCGACATGTGGGTGCCGCTGGCGGCGGAGCTGATGCGCGACCACACCGTCGTCGTGCCCGACCTGCGCGGCATGGGGCGGTCGGCGGTCGCTGCCGACGGCTTCACCAAGAAGAACCAGGCGCAGGACATCGCCGGCGTGATGGACGCGCTGGGCATCGCGCGGGCCGACGTCGTGGGCCATGACATCGGCAACATGGTCGCCTTTGCGTTCGCCGCACTGCACCCGGACCGCACGACGCGGCTCGTGATGATGGACGCCCCCGTTCCGGGCATCGGCCCCTGGGACGAGATCCTCAAGAACCCGCTGCTGTGGCACTTCCGCTTCGGCGGCCCGGACATGGAACGCCTGGTGGCCGGACGCGAGCGCATCTACCTGGATCGCTTCTGGAACGAGTTCTCGGCCGACCCCGCGCATTTCCCGGAGGCGTCGCGGAACCACTACGCGCTGCTCTACGCGCAGCCTGGCCGCATGCATGCCGGCTTCCTGCAGTTCGCCGCCTTCGACCAGGATGCCATCGACAACCGCGCCTGGGCGGCGGCGGGCGCCCGCATGCTGATGCCGGTGCTGGCCATCGGGGGCGACCACTCGTTCGGGACGACCATGGCGCAGGTGATGCGCTTTGCCGCCGATGACGTGCACGAGGCAGTGATTGCCGGCAGCGGCCACTGGCTGATGGAGGAGCAGCCGCAGGCTACCGTGCAAGCGATCCGGAATTTCCTGAAGGGAGCATGAGCATGTCCGAGTCCGGGAACGAAACCATCGCGGGCGCCGCCGGCCAGCTTTTTGTCCGGGCCTGGCGGCCCGCCACGGCGCCGCGCGCCGTCGTGGCCATCTGCCATGGCTTCAACGCCCACAGCGGCCTGTACGCCTGGTCCGGAACGCAGTTCGCGCAGGCCGGGCTGGCTGCCTATGCGCTCGACCTGCGGGGCCGGGGCCGGTCGGAAGGCGAGCGCTTCTACGTCGAGAGCTTCGAAGACTACGTCGACGACCTGCACCGGCTCATCCTGCATGCCAGGGCCAGCGAGCCTGGCCTGCCGGTCATGCTGCTGGGACACAGCGCGGGCGGCGTCATCTCCTGCCTCTACGCACTCGACCACCCGGGCGACTTGGCCGGCCTGGTCTGCGAGGACTTCGCCTTCCAGGTGCCGGCGCCGGATGCGGCCCTGGCGATCCTGAAGGGCATCAGCCACTTCGTGCCGCATGCCCATGCGCTGAAGCTGAAGAACGAGGACTTCTCGCGCGACCCGGCGGTGGTGAAGGCGCTGAACGAGGATCCGCTGATCGCCGGCGAATCCCAGCCCTTCGCCACGATGGCGGCGCTGGTGCGAGCCGACCAGCGCCTGGCGACGTCGTTTGCGCAGCTCACGCTGCCCCTGTTCATCCTCCACGGCGCGGCGGACAAGGCGGCGAGGCCCGACGGCAGCCGGCGTTTCCACGAACAGGCGGGCTCGAGCGACAAGACGCTGCGCATCTACGAGGAGCGCTTCCACGATCCGCTCAACGACCTCGGCAAGGAGGAGGTGATGGCGGATATCGTGGGGTGGATCGGCCAGCGGCTGTGAACGCGGCGCTCAGCTGGGTTACGTCGGCTCGGTCCCTTGTCCCAGCAGCGCCAGCATCCCGCCCTCCAGCGAATCCATGTACTTGGCCAGTTGGGGCGTGGATTCCTTCGAGATCTTCATGTAGCCCTTGAAGGTGCGCAGCAGCGCCGGGCGGTCGCCGTGGTGCAGCAGCACCGTGGCCAGCGCGGCCTGCAGCACCTGCACCTGGGCGGCGAGCAGCACCTGGTTGTCCATCAGGCCCTGGATGCTCTGCGTGTGCACTTCCAGGGTTTCCTTGAATTCCTTGTCGTCCATGACGGCCTCTGTCTAGATGCGCCCATTGTCGCCGCTCAGGCCCCGGCCTTGCGGGCGGCGCGCAGATCGCGCAACAGCCGCTGGGCATGCGGGTTGTCGCCGGCCTCGCGCCAGGCCAGGTGCAGGCTCGAGGTGGCGTCCTGGTCCAGGATGCGCTGGTAGGCGACGCCGGGCAGGGCGAAGCAGCGCGTGTCGCGCGGCACGATGGCGATGCCGATGCCCGCCGCCACCAGCCCGACGATCGTCCCCGTGTCGCGGGCCTCCTGCACCACCTGCGGCCGGAAGCCTGCCTGCGTGCACAGCGCCTGCACCTTCCAGTACAGGCCGATGCCCGAATCCTTGGGGTAGGCGATCAAGGGATGGTCGCGCAAGTCGGCGATGCGCAACGCCCGCTTCGCCGCCAGCGGCGAATCCGCCGGCACGGCAGCCACCAGCGGTGACTCCAGCCATTGTTCCAGCACGACGCCCGGTGGCGTCGTGGCCTCCGGCTTGCGCAGCACGCCGATGTCCAGCGTCCGCGCGTGCACCGCGTCCAACTGGTCCAGCGAAGTCCGCTCCTGCAGCATGAGGCGCACCGAGGGATGCGCCGCGGCAAAGCGCCGCAGCACGGCGGGCAGCACCGGCGACAGCATGGCCGAAGCCGTGTAGCCCAGGTGGATGCGCCCGACCTCGCCGCTGGCGGCATGGCGCGTCTCGTGCCGCGCCTCGTCGACGGCGGCGAGGATGGCGCGGGCCTTGTCCAGCAGGTGCTGGCCCGCGGGAGTCAGGTGGATGCGGCGCTTGTCGCGCTCGAACAGCGGCGCCTTCAGCTCCTCCTCCAGCGCGCGGATCTGCGTGGACAGCGGCGGCTGCGCAATGTGCAGGCGCTGTGCCGCGCGGGTGAAGCTCAGTTCCTCGGCGACGGCGACGAAGTAGCGCAGGTGGCGCAGTTCCACGATCCATATCTCCTGGGTATCGATTTCTATCGTAATCAAGTATTTGCGGATATGGAATGGGCTGCCTAGGATGCCGTCCATGCCTTCCCATCCCTCCCTCATCGCCATGCTGGAACGGCGCGAACCGGTGCTCGCGCTGGGCGTGCGCCACGCGCGCAGCCCCGACATCGCCCGCTACGCGCGCGCCAGCGGCCACCACTGCCTGTGGGTCGACCTGGAGCACAGCACCATGCCCGTCGACATTGCGGGGCAGATCTGCGCCGCCGCCCTCGACCTCGGTCTTGTTCCCCTGGTTCGCGTCCCGGAGCGCGACTACGGCGTCATCGGCCGGCTGCTCGACGCGGGCGCGCTGGGCATCATCGCGCCTCGCATCGAGACACCGGAGCAGGCGGCGGACCTGGTGGCCGCCTGCCGCTTCCCGCCGCTGGGGCATCGCTCGGCGATCGCTTCGCTGCCGCAGTGGGGCCACGCGCGCATGCCGGCCGCCGAACTGCAGCAGGCCGCGAACGCGGCGACCGTGCTGCAGGTGCTGCTGGAAAGCCCGCGCGGCATCGCCAACGCGGAGGCCATCGCACGGGTGCCCGGCGTCGACATGCTGGCCATCGGCACCAACGACCTGAGCGCGGAGCTGGGCGTGCCGGGCGACTTCCGCCATTCGCTGGTGCGCGCCGCGCACCAGGAGGCGCTGGCCGCCTGCGCCCGCGCCGGCAAGCCGCTGGCCATCGGCGGCATCGCCGATCCCGCCTACGCCGCGGAGCTGATGCGGCAAGGCGCCGCGCCCTTCGTGATGACGGGCATCGACAGCGACATCCTGCTGGCCGCGTTGAACGAGCGCGCCCGCCACGGCCTGGAGGCCTGCCAGGCATGAGCGACATCCTGATTCCAACGCCTATGCGGTCGGCCGCCAGCCTGAGCCGTCCCGCCTTCGAAGTGCCGCCCGGCGCCTGCGATTGCCACGTCCACGTCTTCGAATCCGGCGAGCGTTACCCGCACGTCGCCAAGCCGCACTACACGCTGCCCGATGGCAACTTGCGGCAATTGCAGGCGGCGACGGCGGCGCTGGGCCTGGAGCGCTTCGTCATCGTGCAGCCGTCCTTCTACGGCACCGACAACCGTTGCATGCTGGATGCGCTGGCCGCGGCCGGGCCGCAAGCGCGCGGTGTCGCCATGGTGGAAGACGATACGAGCGAAGAGGAACTGCGCCGCATGCACGCGCTGGGCGTGCGCGCCCTGCGGCTGGACCTGTTCCTGCGCTCGGCGCTGCCCACGGCGGAACTCGCCGCCTTCATCCAGCGCAGCGTCGCGCGGACCCGCGCGCTCGGCTGGCACGTGCAGTTCTACACGCCGGGAGGGGTGGTGCGCGACCTGATCCCGCACCTGGCGGCCATCGAGTCGGACTTCGTCATCGACCACATGGGCTACATGCTGGAAAGCGACGGCCTGACGCGCGCCGACTTCGACCGCCTGCTGCGCGCCGTGGCCGATGGCCGCGGCTGGTTCAAGCTGTCCGGCCCGTACCGGCTGGCGAAGGACGGCAACTACGCGAAGCTGCGGCCGCTGGCGCGCGCCATCGTCGAAGCGGTGCCGGACCGCGTGATCTGGGGCAGCGACTGGCCGCACATCCCGGAGGGCGGCCGCGACACCGGCGAACTGCTGAACCTGCTGGCCGACTGGGTGCCGGAAGCGCCGCTGCGCCGGCGCATCCTGGTGGACAACCCGGCGCGGCTGTTCGGCTATGGGAGCTGAACGCATGGACTGCATCCAGACGCTGGACACCAGCGGCGCGCGGGCCGTCGAGACCTTCGTCGTCGATGGCGAGCGCTACCTCGTGGTGCCGCAACTGGCGGTGGACGTGCCCGGCCAGCCGGCCGCCATGACCTTGGGCAACAGCGACATCGAGGCGCTGGTGTTCCGCTGGGAGCAGAGCGCATTCACGCCTTGCGGGACGCTGCCGGTGCCGGGCGGCGAGGACGCGGAGTTCTTCACGCTGGGCGGCCGCAAGTTCCTGGCTACCGCCAGCCTGCGGACTGGCAAGGATCCTTACTCGTTGCGGACCGACAGCACCATCTTCGAATGGAGCGAAGGCCGCTGGGCCCCGTTCCAGTCCATGCCCACGGTGGCGGCCAAGCAGTGGCGGCACTTCCGCATCGGCGAACGCGACTTCCTCGCGCTGGCGCAGGGCGCGGCCGAGGCCGATGGCGGCCGCGACGATGAGCGCTCCTGCATCTTCGAATGGGATGGCGAGCGCTTCGCCTTCTTCCAGGCGCTGCCTTCCGCCTGGGGCTACAACTGGTGCTTCTTCGAGGTGGACGGCCTGCCACTGCTGGCACATGCGGACCACGTCGTGCCCTCGACGCTGTGGCGCTGGAAGGGAGAGCGCTTCGAGCCTTTCCAGGAACTGGAGGGCCGCGCGGGCCGCGCCTTCTGCTTCGTCGAGGCGGGCGGCGAGCGCTGGCTGGCCTTCGCGCGCCTGTTCTCCGAGACGCTGATGCTGCGCTGGAACGGCCAGCGTTTCGAACCGGCCCAGGTGCTGTCCGGTCCCGGCGGCCGCGAGTTCCGCTGGGTGCCCGGCTGGGACGGCGGCCGCCTGGTGCAGGTGAACTTCCTGCAAGGCTCGCGCGAGGCTCCCATCACCCGCCTGCAGTCTCTGGTGCACAAGCTGGAAGATGGCCGCTGGCAGGTGGACCAGGAATTCCCCACCAGCGGTGGCACCGACGCCGTGGCCTTCGAGGAGGACGGCGGTGCCATCGTGCTCGTGGTCTCCGAAAGCCTGGCGCCGGAAGTGCGCTTCCGCGCGCCCAGCCGCGTGTACCGCATCGCCAAGGAGGAGCGGCCATGAACGCCAGCCCCGAACTGCTGCATCTGTTCGAGACCTACACCGGCGGCCCCGACAGCCTGGGCGCGACGCTGGCGCGGGTGACCGCGCAGGCGCATGCGGACGATCCGCTGATCGTCGCCACCAGCGCCGACCTGGTGCTGTTCCCGGGCGGCGGCGGCACGCCGCAAGTGCAGGGCTTCCGGCTCGGCACGCGCGGCTTCAAGGAGCTGGCCGGCGTGTCGCACCTGGGGCCCGCCATCGCCTCGCTGCTGCGCCTGCGCGAACTGCAGGGCGACGCCGGGCCCTGGCGGGCCGAGGCCGAGCGCTTGCTGGCGAGCACACGCACGGCCCGCGCCGCGAACTCGGTGCGGATGTGGCGCGAGCAGATCGCCGTGGCCGCCTTCCGCGGCCGCGAAGAGAAGATCGCCGCGCTGGTGAACGACGCCTGCCTGGCCAGCGAGGACTACCTGGAGCGCGTGCTGCGTGCGCCGCAGGAGTTCACCCGCGAAGACCTGCGCCGGCGCCTGCTGGAGCCGAGGCTGAACGCGGTGATGATCGCCACCTTCTTCCTGGTGGGCATGGACATCGCGCACCGCGTGATCGCCTGGTTCGACGGCCTGGCGCTGGACTGGACCCGGGCGATGGCGCTGATCGTCGGCCGCCAGGGCCGGCCCACGGCGGGCGTCACCTGGACCACCAATTCGGTCCACGCGATGATGACCGGCGCGGCGCGCGGGCGGCTGGCGCTGGAGCGCATCTTCATCGCGCCGCACGGGCCGGACTTCCGCGTGTCACAACCGCCCGATCTCGCGGCCTTGCGCGCACAGGAGCAGCCCCTGCGCGAGCTGTGGGCGCAGGTCCGCGCCACCTGCGAGCTGGCCCCGCTGATGTACGAAGGCTATCCCGCTT
Source organism: Ramlibacter agri (assembly GCF_012927085.1). NCBI lineage: Bacteria > Pseudomonadati > Pseudomonadota > Betaproteobacteria > Burkholderiales > Comamonadaceae > Ramlibacter > Ramlibacter agri. The sequence continues at coordinate 3,370,169 of NZ_JABBFX010000001.1, forward strand.
ACGCGCCTGGCGCCGTGCAGCGGCCGGTCCTCACGCCGGACACGCAGGCCGTCGCCGAGATGCCTGCAATCCACGCTCCCGACGACTGGCGCGCGCTCACGACGCGGCTGCGCGTGGTGCTGGAAGACCCGCGCCAGCTGCTTTCCGGCTGCGTCACCGACTACGCGGTGGCGCAGCTCGTCGCCCACGGCAACGATCCCGCGCGCGTGACCGTGCCGGGCCTGGATTCCTAGGACAGGAGACAAGACATGCCAATGAATCGCCGCACTTTCGCCGCGGCGGGGCTCGCCTGCGCCGGCGTCCCCGCCTGGGCCCAGCCTTCCTGGCCCAGCCGCCCCATCCGCATCATCACGCCCAGCCCGGTAGGCGTGGGCTCGGACCTGTTCGCGCGCCAGTACGCAGAGCGCCTGACGCATGCGCTGGGCGTTGCGGTGCTGGTGGAGAACCGGCCCGGCGCCGCCTCCGTGCTGGGCACCGACGCCGTGGCGAAGGCCGCGCCCGATGGCTACACGGTGTTGTTCTCCACCAGCAACCCGTTCACCATGACGCCCTTCCTGCTGAAGAAACTGCCCTACGACGCGCAGGCCGACCTGCAGCCGGTGACGCAGGCCTTGCGCGGTGGGTCGTTCATCGTCGCCAACAACGCATTTCCCGCGCGCACCATTGGCGAGCTCATTGCGCGCGCCAAGGCGGCGCCGGGCAAGATCAGCTATGCGTCCTACGGCCCGGGCAGCACCGCGCATCTGGGCATGGAGCTGGTGCAGGACGCGGCGGGCATCGAGCTGCTGCACGTGCCGTACAAGCAGGGCGCCATCACCGACGTGATCGGCGGGCAGGTGATGCTGGGTTTCGAACCGCCGGTGTCCGCGCTGCCGCACATCCGTGCCGGCCGCCTCAAGGTGCTGGCCTATACCGGCGGGCAGCGCAGCGCCGCGGCGCCGGAGGTCCCCACCGTTGCCGAGACCTTGCCGGGCGTGGAGGTCCTGACCTGGCTGGGCTTCTGGGTTCCCGCGAAGACGCCCGATGCGGTGGTGCAGCGGCTCTATCGCGAGGTCACGGCGATCAACAACTCGCCGGAGATGCGGAAGTACATCGCCGACCAGGGCCTGGAACCCGCGCCGGCCACACCGCAGGAAACTGCGGCCGTGGTGCGCAAGGACGCCGAGGTGATGGGCCGCCTGATCAAGGCGAAGAACATCAGCCTCGACTAGGCTTTGGGCGCGGGAGTCTTCGGCTGGAAGTCGCAATACTGCGAGACCGCGCACTGCCAGCACTTGGGCGTGCGCGCCACGCAGACGTAGCGCCCGTGCAGGATCAGCCAGTGGTGCGCGTCCACCCGGAATTCCTTGGGCACGCGTTGCTCCAGCTTGGCCTCGACCTGCTCCGGCGTCTTGCCCGGCGCCAGGCCGGTGCGGTTGCTGACGCGGAAGATGTGCGTATCGACCGCCATCGTCTCCTCGCCAAAAGCGACGTTGAGGACCACGTTGGCCGTCTTGCGGCCGACGCCGGGCAGCGCCACCAGTTCGTCGCGGGTGCGGGGCACCTCGCCGCCGTACTGTTCGACCAGGATGCGGCAGGTCTCCAGCAGGTTCTTCGCCTTGGTGCGATAGAGGCCGATGGTCTTGATGTAGCCCTCCAGCCGCTCCAGCCCCAGGTCCAGGATCTTCTGCGGCGTGTTGGCCGCGTGGAACAGGTGGCGGGTCGCCTTGTTCACGCCGGCGTCGGTGGCCTGGGCCGACAGCAGCACTGCCGCCAGCAGCTCGAACACGGTGCTGTATTCCAGCTCGGAGACGGGCGAGGGGTTGGCGGCGCGCAAGGTCGCGAAGAAGGGGACGACGTCTTTGTCTTTCATGGAGGGAGTGTATTTTTGCCGCGGAACTCGCGCGCGACGGCGGTGACCACGTCGGCCTTTTCCGAATCGCGCCGCTGCACCAGCGCGATGCGGCGCTCCTCGGCGTTGGGCAGTTCGATGAGGCGCAGCTTGGGGTCGCTGGCCCAGCGCGCGTCGCGCAGCAGCGGTACCAGCGCCACGCCCAGGCCGGAGCGCACCAGTTCGACGATGCTCTCCAGCGCGTTCAGCTCCAGCAGCTCGCGCGGCTGCACGCGCAGGCGCTTGAGGGTGCGCTCCACCAGGTGGCCGGTGTGCTGCGTGTGGTCGAAGCGCAGGAAGGGCTGTTCGGCGAGCAGCTGGCGCGGTGGCGCTTCGTCCAGCTTGCGCGGCGCGAGCAGCACCATGGGCTCGGTGTAGAGCGAGCTCCAGGCCAGCTCGGGCCGCGCCGGGCCGGGCTCGCGCACCACCAGCGCGGCGTCCAGCTCGCCGGAGCGCACCCGCTCGATCAGCTCGATGGACTTGGCGGCCGACACATGCAGGTCGAGGCCGGCATGGCGCGCCTTCAGCCGCAAGGTTGCCTGGATCAGCGGCCGCGCCGCCGACACCACGGCGCCCAGGTGCACCGTGCCGGCCATGCCTTCGGTGCCGGCGGGCTGCGCCAGCATCTGGTCGTACAGGGCGAGCAGGCGGCGCACCTGCGGCACCAGGGCCCGGCCGGCATCGTTGAGGGCCACCGTCTTGCCTTGCCGTTCGAACAGGGGCCGGCGCAGGTCCGACTCCAGCGCGCGCATCTGCTGGCCGACCGCCGCCTGCGTGAGCGCCACGCGGGCCGCCGCGGCGGCGAAGGAGCCTTCCGCCGCCACGGCGGAAAAGGTGCGCAGGAGCCGGATGCTGCTCATGTCGCCATGCTAAAGGAAAGCTTTCGCGTGGTTAAAGAAGGTTTCGCTTTTTCTTTGGCGACGCCATTCTTATCATCGAGTGATGAAGACGAAGTCGTTTGCCTCGATCCTGCTCGCCGCGGCCACGCTGTTCACGGCCGCCGCCCAAGCCCAGGGCTATCCCGCCCATCCCATCCGCCTGGTCGTGCCTTTCCCGGCCGGCGGCGCCACCGACATCTTCGCCCGCGCCGTTTCGCAGAAGCTCGGCGAACGCCTCGGCCAGACCGTGGTCGTCGACAACAAGCCCGGCGCGGGCGGCGCCATCGGTTCCGACATCGTCGCCAAGGCGCAGCCGGACGGCTACACGCTGCTGCTGGCCACGACCAGCACGCACAGCATCGGCCCGGCGCTGAGCAAGCTGCCTTACGACGCCGTCCGCGACTTCACGCCGATCGCCCACGTGGGCGACGCGCCCAGCATCATGCTGGTGCCGAACAGCTCGCCGGCGAAGACGGTAAAGGAGTGGGTGGACTACGCTCGCAAGAACCCGGGCAAGCTGAACTACGCCAGCAGCGGCACCGGCACCATCGTCCACCTCACGGCCGAATACTTCAAGTCGCAGGCCAACCTGTTCCTGGTCCACATCCCCTACAAGGGCACGGCGCTGTCCATCCCCGACCTCGTGAGCGGCAAGGTGGACCTGCTGTTCGACGCGCTCCCCAGCGGCCTGCCGCACGTCAAGGCCGGCCGCCTGCGCGCGCTCGGCATCACCAGCCTGAAGCGCTCGCCGCTGCTGCCGGACCTGCCGGCCATTTCTGAAACCGTGCCCGGCTTCGAGTCGGTGACCTGGTTCGGCGTGTACGGCCCCAAGGCGCTGCCGCCTGAACTGGTCGCGAAGCTCAACGCCGGCCTCAACCAGGCCCTGCAGGACGCGGAGGTCAAGGCCAGCCTGGCCAAGCTGGGCATCGACCCGGTGGGCGGCACGCCGCAGCAGTTTGCCGCGATGCTGGACAAGGACCGCGCCAAGTGGCGCACTATCATCACCGAACGCAACATCCGGGTCGATTGAGCAGCATGAAGAACTTCGACTTCCACAACCCCTATCCGACCACCCGCATTCCCGTCTTCGCGCGCAATGCGGTGTCCACTTCGCATCCGCTGGCCGCGCAGGCCGGCCTGCGCATCCTGTGGAAGGGCGGCAATGCGGTCGATGCGGCCATCGCCGCCGCCGCCTGCATGACGCTGGTCGAGCCGGTCAGCAACGGCCTGGGAAGCGATGCCTTCGCCATCCTGTGGGACGGCAAGCAACTGCAGGGCATCAACGGGTCCGGCCCGGCGCCGGCCGGCTGGACGCCTTCCTACTTCCAGAAGAAATACGGCGCGGACGCGAAGACGCCGCCCAAGCGCGGCATGGATTCCGCCACCGTCCCCGGCGCCGTCGGTACCTGGATGGCCCTGTCGGAACGCTATGGCAAGCTGCCCTTCGCCGACCTGCTGGCGCCCGCCATCGAGATCGCCGAACGTGGCTACCTGCTGCCCATCGTCGTGCAGCAGAAGTGGGCCGCGGCGACGCCGGAATTGGGCGGCCTGCCGGGCTTCGCACAGAGCTTCCTGCCCTGGGGCCGCGCGCCCAACGTGGGCGAGCTGTTCACTTTCCCGGCCGCGGCGCGCGCACTGCGCGCCATCGCCGAGACCAAGGGCAAGGCCTTCTACGAAGGCGAAATCGCCGAGGCGCTGGCGAAATTCAGCCAGGCCAACGGCGGCGTGCACACGGTCAAGGACTTCGCTTCCTACAAGCCGGAGTGGGTGACGCCGATCTCGCGCGACTACCGTGGCTACGCGCTGCACGAGATCCCGCCCAACGGGCAGGGCATCGCGGCGCTGATGGCGCTGGGCATCGTGGAGAAGTTCGACATCGCCGGCATGAAGGTGGACGGCGCCGATTCGCAGCACGTGCAGATCGAGGCGATGAAGCTCGCCTTCGCCGACGTCTACCGCCACTGCGCGGAGCCGTCGCACATGGAAGTGACGCCCGCGCAGATGCTGGACGACGCCTACCTCGCCAGCCGCGCGAAGCTGATCGACATGAAGCGCGCGCAGGACTTCCAGTCCGGCAACATCGTCAAGGGCGGCACCATCTACCTGACCGCCGCCGACGAGAACGGCATGATGGTCAGCTTCATCCAGAGCAACTACATGGGCTTCGGCTCGGGTTGCGTGGAGCCGCAGTACGGCATCAGCCTGCAGAACCGCGGCCACGGCTTCAGCCTGCGGCCGGGGCCCAACCAGGTGGCGCCGGGCAAGCGGCCGTTCCACACGATCATCCCGGCCTTCCTGACGCGCGCGGGCCAGCCGGTCATGAGCTTCGGCGTGATGGGCGGCAACATGCAGCCGCAGGGCCACCTGCAGACCACGGTGCGCATGCTGGACTACCACCAGAGCCCGCAGGCGGCCTGCGATGCGCCGCGCTGGCGCTTCAACCAGGGGCTGGAGATCAACGTCGAACAGCAGATGGACAAGGCCACCGTGCAGGAGCTGGTGAACCGCGGCCACCGCATCGAAGTGATCAACGACAACTACCAGGACTTCGGCGCCGGCCAGTTCATCTGGCGCATGGGCGACCCGAAGCGCGAGGGCTACGTCGTCGCGAGCGATTCGCGGCGCGACGGGTTGGCGGCCGGTTTCTAGGCGGCGAGCCGGGGTTCGCTGCGCGAAACCCGGCCTACGTGCCCGGGAACAGGCCCGCGATCAACTCGCCCGCGAAGCGGTTCGACTCCTTGCCTTCCTTGCGCAGCCACTGCCCGAACTCTTCGACCAGGGCCTTGCTGCCCGAGGCCGGCGAGGCGAAGTAGTGGTAGTCGCGCGCGCCGACGCGCGGCAGGTACAGCGGCAGTACCAGGCGGCCGGCGGCGATGTCGTCGGCGGCCAGCGGCGAGGGCACCAGCGCCACGCCCATGCCGTCCAGCGCGGCCTGCATGGCGAAGTAGATCTCCTCGAACACCAGCTCCGAGCGCGGCTTCAGCTCCGGCACGCCGGCTTTCGCCAGCCACTCGGGCCATTCCAGCGCCTGCTGGTTGGAGTGCAGCAGCACGTGCTGCCGCAGGTCGCCGGGCTTGCGGATCGCCTGCTGCTCCAGCAGCTCCGGCGCGCAGACCGGCACCAGGCTGGCGGTGAGGAAGGGCACGGAGTCGAGCTTGCGCGAGGCGGAGGACTGGCGCCGCACCACCAGGTCGAAGCCGCGGCCCACGACCTCGGCCAGCGGCTCCTTGCCCGTCGTCAGCCGGATCTCGGCATCCGGCCGGCGGCGCTGGTAGGCGGCCAGGCGCGGGATCAGCCAGCGCATGGCGAAGCTCGGTGGCACGTTGATCAACAAGGTCGATGGGCTGGCCTGCGCCTGCACGTTGCGCACCGCGGCCTGCAGGCGCTCGAAGGCCGGTGCGACATCCGCGAACAGGATGCGGCCGGAGTTGGACAACTGCAGCCGCGCCTTGTCGCGCGTGAACAGTTGCACCCCCAGCTGCGCCTCCAGCGCCGTGACCTGGCGGCTGACCGCGCTGTGCGTGACGCCCAGCACTTCGGCGGCGCGCGACACGCTCAGGTGGCGCGCCACCGCCTCGAAGGCACGCAGGGCGTTGAGGGAAACGTCGGACTTGGGCTCGGGCACATCCGATGATCGCACGCGGCCCGACCTTGTGAGAAAAACGAACAGCCCGGGGTGGCCGCGTGAGTTGCCGCGCCCCTTCCCAGGCCGCACACTTCGTGCCGGACGAAACACTCACCGCAGCCTTCCCCCATGACCTTGCAATCCGAACCGCGCCGCCGCCTCCTGCTGGGCGCCGGCCTGGCCGCGCTGCTGCCCTCGGCCTGGGCCCAGACCGGCTGGCCCGCCAAGCCCGTGCGCATCATTTCCCCGTACACCGCGGGCGGCCTCGGCGACATCCTGCCGCGGGCGCTTGCCTCCGTGCTGCAGCCGCGCATCGGCCAGCCGGTGCTCGTCGACAACAAGCCCGGCGCCAGCCAGGTGCTGGGTGCGCAAGCCGCCATGCGCTCGGAGCCGGACGGCCTGACCCTGTTCTGGGCCAGCACGACCAGCATGGCGATCAACCCGATCGCGCAGAAGAAGCTGCCCTACGATCCGCTGAAGGACTTCGCGCCCATCGCCATCTGCTTCACGGCGCCGCTGTACCTGATCGTGCGCCCGAGCTTGCCGGTGAAGAGCGTGCAGGAGCTGGTGGCCTACGCGCGCGCCAACCCCGGCAAGGTGACCTTCGCCTCCGGCGGCAACGGCTCGACCAACCACCTGGCCGGCGAGCTGTTCGCGCAGCAGGCCGGCGTGAAGATGCTGCACGTGCCTTACAAGGGCGCGGGCGGCGCCATCACCGACCTGATGGCCGGCACCGTGGACATCATGTTCGAGGGCAACGGCGTCGAGTACGCCCGCAAGGGGCAGCTGCGCGCGCTGGCCGTGGCCAGCAACAAGCGCACCCGTGCCGCGCCGGAGCTGCCGACCATCGCCGAAGCCGGCGTGCCCGGCTGCGAAGTGGGCGTGTGGTTCGGCCTTGCCGCGCCGGCAGCCACGCCGCAACCGCTGGTGGAGCGCATCGCCACCGAGGTGCAACACGCGCTGGTCGACCCCGAGCTGGCCCGGCGCCTGCCCGACGTCGAGATCACGCCTTCCACCCCGCAGCAGATGGCCGCCCAGGTGCGCGCGGACACGGCGAAATGGCGCAAGGTGATTGCCGCCGCCAACGTGACTTTCGATTGAGGACAGCAGGTATGAAGAACGATCCCGTGGTGGTGCTGGGCGCCGGCATCGGCGGCCTGGCAGCGGCCGCCGCGCTGCGCCGCGTCGGCGTGGAAACCATCGTGTGCGAGCAGGCGCAGGCCTTCGCCCGCATCGGCGCCGGCATCCAGCAGAGCCCCAACGCCATGAAGGTGCTGCGCGGCCTGGGCCTGGAGCAGCGCATGCGCGACATCGCTTTCGAGCCCGCCACTTCGCTGAACCGCGACGCCTACAGTGGCGACACCACCAACGAGTTCCCGCTGGGCCAGGGCCATGCCGTCGAAGAGCGCTATGGCGCGCCCTTCCTGGCCATGCACCGCGCCGACCTGCATGCGGCGCTGGCCGACATCGTGCCCGCGGACACGCTGCGCCTGGGCCACAAGCTGGTCGCGGTGGACCAGGACGCGAGCGGCGTCGAACTGTCCTTTGCCAACGGCGAGCGCCTGCGCGCCAGCGCGGTGATCGCCGCCGACGGCGTGCACTCCCTCATTCGCGAGCACGTCGTGCAGGGCGTCGAGCAGGCCCGCTTCACCGGCCGCGTCGCCTACCGCACGGTGTTCCCGACCGCGCTGCTGAAGGACGCGGACATCGGTTCTTCCCGCACCAAGTGGTGGGGCAAGGACCGCCACATCGTCATCTACTACGTGACGGCCAAGCGCGACGAAATCTACTTCGTGACCAGCCAGCCCGAGAAGGCCGACTGGATCACGCGCGAATCCTGGTCGGCCAAGGGCGACGTCGACGAACTGCGCGAATCCTTCTCCGCCTTCCACCCCGATGTGCGCGCCGTGCTGGCCGCGGCGCCCGAGGTGCACAAGTGGGGCATCTTCGAGCGCGACCCACTGCCGCTGTGGACCCGCGGCCGCATCACCTTGCTGGGCGACTCCTGCCACCCCATGACGCCATACATGGCCTCGGGCGCGGCGATGGCGCTGGAAGACGCCGCGGTGCTTTCGCGCTGCGTCGCCGAGTCCGGCCTGGCCGATCCCGGCGCGGTGTTCGCCCGCTTCGAGGCCACGCGCAAGGCCCGCACTTCGCAGGTGCAGGCCGGGTCGAGTGCCAACACCTGGATGCGCAACAACACCAACCCGGACTGGCTGTACGGCTACGACGCCTGGACCTGCCCGCTAGCCGAAGGCGAGGCCGTGCCTGCGTGAGGGCCTTGCCACCGGCTGAGCCAGGGCAAATCCGCTTACGCTGCGGCCGCGCAGGCTTTCCCGGCTGAGTCGTGCACGGGCCGCGCAGGCGGGACTTTGCCACGTGTTGTCTCTCCTTTGCGGGTGAACGTCCGTGAAGCAAGTGCGCCGCTGCGCAACAGCTGTTTCCGGGACCGGCCCGCCGATTTGTTGACAACGCCTTGGCCGCGGAGTCTTCAGAGTAGGCAGCATGAGTTTCGACATCAGCGTGACGCGGGAAGCGCAGCAGTCCCGCGTGACCATCAAGGGAGACGCGAGCTTGGGGCAGCTGCTGTCCCTCCTGCAGTTGCTGCAAGTGGAAAGCCGCCAGTGGCCGCGCGACGAGCTGATGCTGGACCTGAGCGGGCTCGAGCATCGCTTCGGGCCGTCGGAGCAATCGCGGCTGCAGTCCGAAGCCGCACGGCTGCTGCCGTGGATCCCGCGGATTACCGTGCGCTGGTGGCCGGCCTGATCAGGGCCGCAGGCCCGTGAGGTAATTCCCGAGGTTCTCGATGTCGGTGTCGTTGAGCGTCTGCGCGACGCTCGTCATGGTGCCGGCGTCGTTGGTGCGCGTGCGCGCCTTGAAGGCCTTCAGCTGGAGGACGATGTACTCGTAGTTCTGCCCGGCCACGCGCGGAATCTCGTTCTGGCCCATGAAGCCGCCCAGGTGGCACATGGTGCAGAGCGTCTCGTCGGCCTTGGCCTTGCCGGCCTTGGCCTTCGTTTCATCGACCTTGAAGGCTGAAGGCTTCAGCGGCTGGGCCGCGTAGAAGTTGGCCAGCGCCATCATGTCCTCGCGGCTGAGGTTGGCCGCCATCGGCGACATCAGCGGGTTGCTGCGCCGGCCTTCGTTGAAGTCCTTCAACTGCACGTAGAGGTAGCGCCAGGTCTGGCCTGCCAGGTTCGGGTACTCGGGCGAGACGGCGTTGCCGTCCGGCCCGTGGCAGGCTGCGCAGACCTGCGCCTTCGCGCGCACGGCCTCCTGGTCCTGCGCGGCCGCCGGCACGGTGGCCAGCAGGGCGAGCAGGAACAGGAGGCGCGCCGTCACGCCTTCAGTCCGGCAAGGCGAACACCGCGAGCGTGTTGCCGCGCTTGAAATCGAGCTGGGTGTTGCCGCCGCAGCCCATGGCCACGTACTGCTTGCCCTTGACGCTGTAGCTCACGGGCATGGCGTTGGCGCCGGCGCCGCAGTTGAATTCCCACAGCAGCTTGCCGTTGCGAGCGTCGAGCGCGCGGAACAGGCCGTTGCCTTCGCCGTAGAACACGAGGTCGCCGCCGGTGGCGAGCGCGCCGCCGATCAGGGGCTGCGCCGTGTCGAACTTCCAGGCCAACTTGCCGGTGTCGACGTTGACGGCCGCGAGCCGGCCCCATTGCTTTTCGCCTTCGATCACCTTGAAGGCGCCGCCCAGCCAGAGCTTGCCGCCCGGGTACTGGCCGGCTTCGACGTGGTAGGTCATGGGCTGGTGCAGGTTCAGCGCGTAGGCCATGCGCGTCTTCGGGCTGAAGGCCATGGGCGACCATTCGACGCCGCCGTTGGCGCCCGGCAGCATGCGCGCGCCGGTCGCGGTGGGCAGCACCCACATGTTCTCCTGCGGGATCATCGCCTCGGAGTAGCGGATCAGCTTGCCCGTGGCGCGGTCGTGGACGTAGACGTGGCCGGTCTTGCCGCCGTGGATGACGGCCGGGACCATCTTGCCGCTCGCGTCCTTGGCATCGACCAGGATCGGCGGGCTCACCGCGTCGAGGTCCCACACGTCGTGGGCGATGTACTGCGAGTGCCACTTGTACTGGCCGGTGTCCAAGTCCACCGCGACCATCGAGTCAGTGTACAGGTTGTCGCCGGGCCGCACCGCGCCGTACAGGTCGGGTGAAGGATTGCCGACCACGAAGAAGATCGTGCGGCTGGCCAGGTCCACGGCCGGATTCATCCACACGCCGCCGCCCAGCGTCTGGTAGAAGTCGCTGTTCTTCGCGAGCGCGTCCTTCTCGGCGGGGATGTCGCGCTTCATGTTGCGGCCGGTCGCATCGTTCTCGGCCCACACGCCTTCATGGCCCTTGTCGGGGATGGTGTAGAAGGTCCACAGCGCCTTGCCGTCGCGCGAGTCGAAGGCCTTCACGAAACCGCGGATGCCGTATTCGCCGCCGTTGGTGCCTATCAGCACCTTGCCGCCGACGACCGTGGGCGCCATGGTCTCGCTGTAGCCCTTTTCGGGATCGGCGATCTGCGTCTCCCACAGCTTCTGGCCGGTCTTGGCGTCCAGCGCGACCAGCTTGGCGTCGAGCGTGCCCATGTAGAGCCGGCCGCCTTCGATGGCCACGCCGCGGTTGTTGGGGCCGCAGCAGAAGGTGGTGATCGGCCCCATGTTGTGCTTGTAGTGCCAGAACTCCTGCCCGGTGGTGGCGTCCAGCGCGTACACGTGGTTGAACGCGGTGGTCATGTACATGATGCCGTCGACCACGATGGGCGCGGTCTCCATCGATTCCTTCACCTCGGTCTGGAACAGGTAGACCGGGCGCAGCCGCTTGACGTTGGTGGTGTTGATCTGGCTGCCGGGGTAGTAGCGGTGCTGCGAGTAGCCGCCATTGGTGTGCAGCCAGTTCACCGACTGCTTGTCGGCGTTGTCCAGCATCTGCTGCGACACGTCCGGCGCCTTGATGATCATGGCCGGGCCGCGGCCGCCCTGGCCCTGGATTTCCTGGGCGGCGGAGGGCGCCGCCGCGAAGGCCAGCAGGAGGGCGGCAATCCAGTGGAAGCGGGGGGACGGGACTTGCATACGACTTCTCCTCGATCAGGTGGTGGACGTGATTCTTCGAGTGAAGTCCGGCGCGCAAGCGTCGGGCTGGCCGCACTAGGGCCGGCGCCAGTATCATGATTTCCAGTACGGATGACAATGCCCGAAGCCCTAGGGAGTGAGCATGGAACACCGCATCGCCCGCCTCGCCGTTGTCCTGCTTCTTGGAACGCTGGGCGCCGCGGCCCACGCGCAGCGCGGCATGGGCGAGATCAACGCCAACAGCCAGCTGCTGGTCGCGGCCCGCTCGGACAACCTGCCGCGCGTGCGCGAGCTGCTGGCGGCCGGGGCCGCGGCCAACTCGCGCGACGGCAATGGCGATTCACCCTTGAACCTGGCTGCCAGGCACGGCAACCTGGCCCTGGCCGAAGCTTTGCTGCAGGCGAAGGCCGATCCCGAAACCCCCAACCTCGCGGGCGTCACGCCGCTGATGGCGGCCAGCTATGCCGGCAGCGGCGTGGTGGTGCGTAGGCTGCTCGCCGCCGGCGCGCGTATCGAACCGGTCGACCGCGTGCACAAGAACGCCGCCACCTATGCGGCGGCGCAGGGCTGCGGCGACTGCCTGCTGGCGCTGCTGCAGGCGGGCACGCCGGTGAACGCCCGGCTGGTCAACCAGCTCACGCTGCTGATGTGGGCGGCGGGGCAGGGCCAGGAGGGCACGACGAAGCTGCTGGTGGAGCAGGGCGCCGACCTGGCGCTGCGCGACGACCGCGGCAAGACGGCGGCGGACATCGCCCGGGAGGCGAACCACCCGGAGGTGCTTCGAATCCTGGAGCGGTGAGGTGTCGGGGTGCGTGTGTAGGGTGCGGTAGGGCGCGTCAATCGCGCAGGCGCAACTGGCCGGGCAAAGGCACGGAGCGATGCAGCACGTCCTCCGCCAGCCAGATCGCCGAGCGCCGGGCCCGCTGCGCCACGAAGGGCAGCGGCATCTGCACGTAGTCGTCGTTGAACACTTCGAAGCTGTAGTCGCCGGCGTAGCCCAGCGCGTCCAGCTTCAGCACCAGGTCCACCAGCTGCGGCGTATGCACGCCCTCGCCGGGGAACACGCGGAAGGTGCGGGCGGTGGCCATGCGCTCCTCGAAGGTGCGCGTCTCCTGCCACATGAAGTCCGACAGCTGCACCAGGAAGATCTTGGCCGGGTCCAGGTCCTCGATCGCGTCCAGCGGCGTCTTGGCCGCCAGGATGTGGAAGGAGTCGATGCCGATGCCCAGGTTGGGGCAGTCGGCGCGGCACACCACGTCCCAGGCCGTCGTGTACTCGTTGACGTTGCGGCCCCAGGACAGGCCCTCGTAGGCGATGCGGATGCCGAAGGGGATGGCCAGCATCGCCAGCTTGCGCAGGTCGCGCGCGATGTGGTCCAGGTCCGCGCTGGCATGCACGGAGGTCGACGAACAGGCCAGCAGCACGTCGCAGCCGAGCGCCGCGCACATCTCCAGCATCTGCTTGGCGATGTCCACCTTGTACTGGTGCAGGTGGCCCGACAAGCCTTCGAAGTCGCGCAGCACCTGGAAGCCGGTGCCCCGCAGCCCGCTTTCGCGCACCACCTTCACGGCGGCCTTCCAGCCTTGCGGATGGCCGTTGAGGTCGTTGGCCTTCAGCATCACCTGCTTGAAGCCGGCTTCGGCCATGGCTTCCAGCTTGGCCTCCAGCGGGCCGGCCAGGGTGATGGTGTCCATGCCGAAATCGCGCATGGCTTGCTGCACGCCGCGGCTGGTTCCGGTCATGCCTGCTGCTCGCTGTGGACCAGCTCGAACACGACGCTGCCCAGGAAGGTCTTGGTGATGGCGCCACGCTGCTCGGTGTGGGCGTGCGGGCTCTCGACGAATTCCATGCCCAGCGCGCGCAGCGCACGCACGGCGGCCAGCACGTCGGGCACGCCCAGGCCGATGCGCTGCAGGCGTTCGCTGTTGTCGCGCGCCAGCGGGTCCGGTTCGATCAGCTGCAGCATGAAGCGGTTTTCCGGCTGCAGCGCGGGGGCGCGCAGCAGCTTGCCCGCCGGCATGATGCCGAAGCGCTGCTCGTCGGGGATCAACGCGGTGCCGAACAGCTCGGAGTAGAACTCGATCCAGTCGTAGCTGCGGCCGCTGCCGATGTACTGCACCACGCCGAAGAAATGGATGCCGGCCACCGCCGGCGGCTTCGGGTCCACCGTGGGGATCGGCACGAAGTCGACGTCGTAGATCGAGAACTCGCGGTAGCGGTCGACGAAGAAGATGCGGCTGCCGCCCACGCCGTGGATGGCGGGGATGTTCAGCTCCATCGCGGCCGGGTGCGTGGGCACCTCCCAGGCGCCGCGCTCCAGCACGTACTGGTAGGCGGCGCGCGCGTCGCGCACGCGCACGGCGACGGCGGCGATGCGCGGCGCCTCCGGCAGCGGCGTGCCTTCGTCATCCAGCGGATGCGCGTTGACCACGATGTTCATGCCGCCCTGGCGGTACAGCAGCACCTCGCGGGAGCGATGCCGCGCCACCGGGCGGAAGCCCATCATCTCCAGCACCTGGCCCAGGGCCTGCGGCTTGGCGGTGGCGTATTCGATGAACTCGATGCCGTCCAGCCCGATCGGGTTGGATGCGTCGCTGAAGGAATCCTGCAGCGGTTCGCGGGCATGTTCCGGCTGAAGCAACAGGTCACTCATGGGGGAAGCCTTTCAATACTGCACGCGGGCGACGGCCCGCAGGTTCTCCGCGGTGGTGGTGGGGAAGCCGAAGAACTCCAGGTAGGCGGGGATCTGCTCGAACAACATGTCGGTGCCCACCTGGATCGGGCAGCCGCGCTGCTTCGCCTCGGTGAGGAAGGCCGTCATCTCGGTCTTCATCACCACCTCGCCGACGAAGGTGCGGGGCTCCAGGCGGCTCATGTCCACCGGCAACGGGTCGCCCGGGTTCATGCCCAGGGGCGTCGCGTTGACCACCAGGTCCAGGCCGGCGGGGTCGCGCCTGCCGGCCTGCACGGCGATTCTAGGGTAGTGCGTGCGCAGGCGCTGCGCCAGCGCCTCGGCCGACTCGGCGTGCACGTCGAACAGGTCCAATGCGCCCACGCCGGCCGCGGCCAGCGAGGCCGCGATGGCGCAGCCGACGCCGCCGGCGCCGACCACCAGCGCTTTCGCGCCCTGCACCTGCAGGCCCTTGCGCTTGACGCCGCGCACGAAGCCTTCGCCGTCGAACATGTCGCCGACCAGGCGGCCCTGCGCATCGCGCTTCACGGCGTTGCAGGAACCGGCCACCTTGACGGTGGGCGTCACCTCGTCCAGCAGGTCCACCACGCTCACCTTGTGCGGCATGGTGATCAGCGCGCCACGGATGTTCTCCAGCGCGAACACGCTGCGCAGCACGTGGGCGAAATTCTCGGGCTTGCAGCCCATGGGCACCACGACCGCGTTCACCCCCACCGACTCGAAGTAGGGGTTGTAGATCATCGGCGCCTTGAAGGAGTGCGTCGGCCAGCCGAGGTGCGCCACGAACTCCGTGTTTCCGTCGATGTTCATCGCAGCGCCGGGTTGTCCTTGTCACGCAGGCGGGCCAGGCCTTCCATGGCGATGATGTAGCCCGTCACGCCGAAGCCGACGACGATGCCGGCGGCCGCGGGCGACAGGTACGAGTGGTGGCGGAACGGCTCGCGCGCGTGCACGTTGGAGATGTGGCACTCGATCACCGGCAGCTCCACGCCCTTGATGGCGTCGTGCAGCGCGACCGAGGTGTGGGTGTAGGCGCCGGCGTTGAACACGCAGCCGAGCGCCTGGCCTTCCTTCACCAGGCGGCCGTATTCCTGGATCTTGTCGATGAGGGCCCCTTCCCAATTGCTCTGGAAGCACTCGACTTCATAGCCTAGCCGCTGGCCTGCGGCGCGGCACATGGCCTCGACGTCGGCCAGCGATGTGGACCCGTACTGGGTCGGTTCGCGCTGGCCCAGGAGGTTGAGGTTGGGTCCGTTGAGGACGAGGATCTTCTTCATGGGGCTTGGGGCTCTCTTTACGTGGCTCGCTACTTGCGGGCCTTTTCCAGCTCGGCCATCATGGCCTTGACCGTCGCCTCGCCCACCGTGGCGGTGTGCTTGGCGAGCACGGGTTTCATTTTCTCGCGCAGCTTGGCCACTTCGGCGGGCGGCAGCTCGCTGACCTGCATGCCGCCCTTCTTCAGCTGCTCGATGCCGGCAGCCAGCTGGGCGCGCGACTGTTCGCGCTCGTACTTGACGGACTCGACGGCGGCGTCTTCCAGCACCTTCTTCTCGCCCGCCGACAGGCCGTCCCAGAACTTCTTGCTCACCACGATCGACTGCGGATTGTATTGGTGGTAGGTGAAGGTGATCTGCTTCTGCACCTCGTACAGCTTGGCGCCGACGATGGTGGCCACGGGGTTTTCCTGGCCATCCACGGCGCCCTGTTCCAGGGCCGAGTACAGCTCGGGGAAGGGCAGCGGCGTGGGGTTGGCGCCCAGGGCGGTCACCCAGTCGATGTTGATGGGGTTCGGAATGACGCGCAGCTTGAGGCCCGCGATGTCCTCGACCTTGTGGATGGGACGCTTGCTGTTGGTGATGTGGCGGAAGCCGAGCTCGTAGTAGCCCAGGCCCACCAGGCCCTTGTCTTCCAGCTTCTTGTGCATCATCTGGCCGAAGGGGCCGTCGACGACGATGTCGGCCTCCTTGGCGCTGCCGAACAGGAAGGGGAAGTCGTAGATCGCGAAGTCCTTCACCGTGTTGGCGAAGATGCCCGAGTTCATCGAGGCCATTTCCAGCGTGCCGCCCTGCAGCGCGGAGACATTGGCCTGGTCGCTGCCCAGCGCGCCGCCGGGGAACACGTTGACCTTCAGCTTGCCGCCGGAGTTCTTGTCCACGAGCTCGGCGAACTTCTTCATGCCGAGGATGACGGGGTGGCCTTCGGCGTTCTGGTTGGCGAACTTGATGGTCCGGGTCTGCGCCTGCGCCAGGCCGGCGACGGCGATCGCCGCGACGGCCACCAGTGATTTCAGGAACACTCGTTTCATGCTTCTTGTCTCCTTGCTTGAGAACTGCGTTGAGGGAAATCAGCCGTAGAACCACCGCGCCGGTACTGTGACCAGCTGCGGGAAGAAAACCATCAGGAACATGCAGATGAATTGCGCGACCATGAAGGGCCACACGCCCTTCGTCACCGCGTCCATGCTCACCTTGCCGACGCCGGCCACGGTGCTGAGCACGGTGCCCACCGGCGGGGTGATCAGGCCGATGGCGTTGTTGATCATGAAGAGCACGCCGAAGTAGACGGGGTCGATGCCCGCGGCCTTCACCAGCGGCATCAGCACCGGCGTCAGGATCAGGATGGTGGGCGTCATGTCCATCGCCGTGCCCACGATCATCACCAGCACCATGATGGCGAACATCAGCAGGGTGGGGCGGTCCAGCATCGGCTGCAACAGCGACACCACTTCGGCCGGCAGGTTGGCCACCGTGATCATCCAGGCCGAGACCATGGCCGCGGCCACCAGGAACATGATGACCGCCGTGGTCTGCGCGGCCGCCTCGAACAGCTTGTACAGCTGGTTGAGCTTCAGCTCCCGGTAGATGACCATGGAGACGAACAGCGCGTAGACCGCGGCGACGACGGCGGCCTCGGTGGGCGTGAACACGCCGAACTTCAGGCCCACCACGACGATCACCGGCATCACCAGCGCGAAGGTGGCGTCCTTGAAGGACTGGAGGACCTCGGCCAGGCTCGCGCGCGGCGCGGCCTCGATCTTCTCCTTGCGCACCAGCCACCACCAGGTGATCCACAGCGCCACGCCCAGCAGCAGGCCGGGCACCACGCCGGCCATGAACAGCTTGGAGATCGACACGTTGGCGGCCACGCCGAACACGACGAAGCCGATGGAGGGCGGGATGATGGGCGCGATGATGCTGGCCGCGGACAGCAGGCCGGCCGAGCGCGCGGTGTCGTAGCCGGCGCGGTTCATCATGGGCAGCAGCAGCGCCGCCAGGGCCGCGGCGTCGGCCACCGCGGAGCCGGAGAGCGCCGCCATGATGATGGCGGCCATGATGCCGACGTAGCCCAGGCCGCCGCGCACGTGGCCCACCAGCGTCATCGCGAAATTGACGATGCGGCGCGACAAGCCGCCCGCGTTCATGATCTCGCCGGCCAGCATGAAGAAGGGAACGGCCAGCAGCGGGAAGCTGTTGGCGCCCTCGATCGTGTTCTGCGCCAGGATCTGCGGATCGAAGGTGTCCATGTGCCACATCAGCGCCGCGCCGCAGGCGAGCAGCGAGAACGCGATGGGCACGCCCAGGGCCATGGCGCCGAGCAGCGCGCCGAGGAAGATGGTCATGGCGTTTGCGGGACTTCGTCTTCGGATTCGGTGACGCCGATCAGCTCGGACTCGGCCAGCCGGCCGGTGAGCAGCTTGGCCAGATCGAAGAGGATGAAGAGGAAGGCGAACACGGAAAAGAACACCCCGCTCGCGTAGAACCAGCCCATGGACACTTCCATCACGGCGCTGGTGGTCTCCCGGTTGATCTTCATCTGCTGCCAGGAGCCCTGGAACATCAGCCAGCACAGGTACAGCATCAGCACCTGGCTGGCGCCGAGGCAGAACTTCTTGCCGGCCACGGGCAGGCGCGAAACGAGGCTGTCGGTGCCCAGGTGCGCGCGCTTGCGCAGGGCCGTGAGCGCGCCGAGGAAGGTCATCCAGACGAAGAGCCAGCGCGAGAGCTCCTCGGACATCGTGATGCCCCGGTTGAAACCGTAGCGCAGCACGACGTTGCCGAACACCATCACGACCATCAGGAACAGGCTGACGACCATCACCAGGGTCAGCAGGCGGCAGAAGCGGTCGATCACGCGGTCGATCATCGGAAGGGAATCTCCTCTCGACCGCGATTTTGTACGGACTGGTTAGTTTTAAACCTACGGGTTATCCCGAGGCCAGGCTCAATCCTTGCGCATGAAGCGCACGATCATCTCGATGCAGCTCTCGCGCCGGTGCGCGATGTAGCTGGCCGAACGCGTGTCCAGCTTGAAGATCACGCCGAAGGTATGGCGGTTGGACACGTTGAAGAAGCTCAGGGCGGAGATGGAGGCGTGGATGTCCACCGCGTCCAGGCCCTTGCGGAAGGCGCCGGCCTTCACGCCGCGCTCGTACAGGTTCTTGATGGCCGCGATGGCGGGCACGTTCAGTTCCTGGATGTGCCGGCTCTGCGAGATGTACTGGCCGCGGTTGATGTTCTCGCTCATCACGAGGCGGATGTAGTTCTCGTGATTGAGGTGGTGGTCGAAGGTGAAGGCCACCAGCCGGCGCAGGGCGGCCTCGGGCTCGAGGTCCTGCAGGTGCAGTTCCGCCTCGATGTCGCGCACGCGCTTGTACGAGTCCTCCAGCACGGCCAGGTACAGGCCTTCCTTGCTGCCGAAGTAGTAGTAGATCATCCGCTTGCTGGTCTGCGTGGCGGCGGCAATCTCGTCGATGCGCGCGCCTGCGAGGCCCTTCTCGCCGAACTCCACCGCGGCCACTTCGAGGATGTTGGCCCTGGTGCGCTCCGGGTCGTTCGTGCGGGTCGTCTCCTTCGGCGCCTTGCCGTGCGGCTTCTTCGCCGCGGCCTTGCCGATTTGTACTAGTTCGTTCATTTCGGCAGTATAGAGCCCGGCAGCCCTCGCGTCATCCCCGCGCAGGCGGGGACCCAGGGCGTCTGCCTTAGCGATCAGAGTTCCGACCGCCGCGGCAGATCCGCCCCGCGCCGCGAGCAGGTGATTGCAGCCGCCTTGGCGGCGAACGCCAACATCTCTTTCAACTGCGCCGCCGGCAGCGCCTGCATGGCCTGCGGCTTCAGCAAGTCGCGCTCCGCCAGCCAGGTGAGCAAAGCGGCCTGGAAGGTGTCGCCGGCGCCCACCGTGTCCACCAGCTGCACCGGCACGGCCTCGGTGCGCGCGCCTTCGCGCGCGGTGAAGGCGGCCGCGCCCAGGCTGCCGCAGGTGATGACGACCAGGCGCACGCCCTGCGCGAGCCAGCGCCGCGCCAGGGCCTGCAGCTGTTCGTCGGGATAGAGCAGGGCGGCGTCTTCCGAGGAGATCTTCAGCAGGTGCGTGCGCTGCGCCATCCACTCCACCGCGGCGCGCCAGCGCGGCACGGAAGGCTCCACGTTCAGGCGCACGTTGGGGTCGTAGGCGACGAGGCGCCGCTGGTGCTCGCGTTCGACCAGCAGGCGCAAGGTCGTCGCGATCGGCTCCACGACCAGCGCGAAGGACCCGAGCTGCAGCACTTGCGCCGCCGCGGGCAGCGTCTCCAGCGCGCGCGGGTCCAGCAGGCGGTCGGCGCCGTGCTCGCCATGGAAGGCGTAAGTGGGCACACCTTCGGCATCCGCCGCGACCACGCTCAGCGTGGTGGGCGCGGCCTGCCGCTGCACGGTGGCCAGGTCCACGCCTTCCTCGCGCAGCGCGTGCAGCAGGCGCTGGCCGAAGGTGTCGGTGGAGATGCCGCCGATGAAGCCCACCGGCTGTCCCAGCCGCGCCAGGCCGACTGCCACGTTGAAAGGGGAGCCGCCCACGCGCGCATCCAGCGCCACGCCGGCCGGTGTCGTACCGGCGGGGAACACGTCCATCAAGGCTTCGCCACAGACCAGGAACATTTCGCGTCTCCTTCACCCGCCCGCCATCATCGGTGACTTCGGGTTATCCATAAGTAAATCCACTTGATTTATTAAAACACGACGACCAGACTTCGCGCAACGCTTCCCCCGTACGCCAACCAGGAGACACCATGCGTTCCGCCCTGCTCGTCCTCACCGCCACGGCCTTCGCGGCCGGAGCCCTTGCCCAGCAACAGCAACCCGTGATCGGCCTGATCACCAAGACCGAGACCAACCCGTTCTTCGTGAAGATGAAGGAGGGCGCCCAGCAGGCGGCCCAGGCCAAGGGCGGCAAGCTGCTCACCGG
This sequence comes from Ramlibacter agri, assembly GCF_012927085.1. Classification (NCBI taxonomy): domain Bacteria; kingdom Pseudomonadati; phylum Pseudomonadota; class Betaproteobacteria; order Burkholderiales; family Comamonadaceae; genus Ramlibacter; species Ramlibacter agri. The sequence goes on from NZ_JABBFX010000001.1 coordinate 3,390,518, forward strand.
CGCGGGCAAGGCCGACGGCGACAACGCCGGCCAGGTGACGGCGCTGGAGAACATGGTCAACGCCGGCGCGAAGACGATCCTCATCACGCCGAGCGACTCCAAGGCCATCCTTCCCGCCATCCAGAAGGCGCGCGCCAAGGGCGTGCAGGTGATCGCGCTGGACAGCCCGACCGACCCCGCCGACGGCACCGACGCGCTGTTCGCCACCGACAACTACCAGGCCGGCGTGTTGATCGGCGAATACGCCAAGGTCGCGCTCGGCGGCAAGCCGGCGAAGATCGTCACGCTGGACCTGTTCCCCGGCCACCCGGTGGGCGCGCAACGCCACAACGGCTTCCTCAAGGGTTTCGGCCTGGCCGCGCCCGACGCCAAGAGCAACGACCTGGGCAGGCCCGCCGAAGTGGTGTGCGCCGCCGACAGCTACGGCGACCAGGCCAAGGGCCAGACCGCGATGGAGAACTGCCTGCAGAAGTCGCCCGAGGTCAACGTGGTCTACACGATCAACGAACCCGCCGCCGCCGGCGCCTACCAGGCGCTGAAGAAGGCCGGCAAGGAGAAGGGCGTGATCGTCGTCTCGGTCGACGGCGGCTGCGCGGGCGTGCGCAACGTGCAGGCCGGCGTCATCGCGGCCACCTCGCAGCAGTACCCGCTGAAGATGGCGGCCATGGGCGTGGAAGCCGGCATCGCCTACGCCAATGGCGGGAAGAAGGCCAGCGGCTACACCGACACCGGCGTCGCGCTGATCGCCGACAAGCCGCTGCCCGGCATCCAGAGCATCGACGCCAAGCAGGGCCTGGCGCTCTGCTGGGGCAAGTGAGGAGGACGACCATGCCCGGCGCCCTGCACCTGCCCGATTTCCTGCACCGCAAGACCGATGCGGCCCCCGGCGAGAAGAAGACCAGCCACATGCCGCCGCTGACGGCGCTCGGCCCCTTCGTCGCGCTGCTCGCGGCCTGCCTGTTCTTCGCCACCCAGAACGACCGCTTCCTCACCGCGCAGAACTTCTCGCTGGTGCTGCAGCAGGTGATGGTGGTGGGGCTCATCGCCATCGGCCAGACCTTGATCATCCTCACGGCCGGCATCGACCTGTCCTGCGGCATGGTGATGGCGCTGGGCGGCATCGTCATGTCCAAGCTGGCGGTGGAGTCCGGCGTGCCGCCCGCGCTCGCCATCGCCTGCGGGCTGGCGGTGACCACGCTGTTCGGCATCGTCAACGGCCTGCTGGTGACGCGGATCAAGCTGCCGTCCTTCATCGTGACGCTGGGCACGATGAACATCGCGTTCGCGCTGACGCAGCTCTATTCGTCCTCGCAGACGGTGACCAACCTGCCTGATGCGCTGACGGCGCTGGGCGAGACCTTCAAGCTCGGTGGCACGGAGGTCAGTTGGGGCGTGGTGCTGATGCTGGCGCTGTACTTCATCGCCTGGCTGGCGCTGCGCGAGACCGCGCCGGGCCGCCATGTCTACGCGGTCGGCAACAACGCCGAGGCGGCGCGCCTCACCGGCATCCCGGTGCGCCGCGTGCTGCTGGCGGTGTACGCGATCGCGGGCCTGCTGTATGGCGTCGCCTCGCTGCTGTCGGTGGCGCGCACGGGCGTCGGCGACCCGAATGCCGGCCAGACCGAGAACCTCGATGCGATCACGGCCGTGGTGCTGGGCGGCACCTCGCTGTTCGGCGGCCGCGGCGTCATCCTCGGCTCGCTGGTGGGCGCGCTGATCGTCGGCGTGTTCCGCAACGGCCTCACGCTGATGGGCGTGTCCTCGGTGTACCAGATCCTGGTCACCGGCATCCTGGTCATCCTGGCGGTCGCCATGGACCAACTCTCTCGCCGTGGAGGCCGCTGATGAAAACCCCTGTCGTCCTGGAAGCGAACAACCTCGTCAAGCGCTATGGCCAGGTCACGGCGCTGGATGGCGCCGACTTCGAACTGCGCGCCGGCGAGATCCTGGCGGTGATCGGCGACAACGGCGCCGGCAAGTCCTCGCTGATCAAGGCGCTGTCGGGCGCGGTGGTGCCGGACTCGGGCGAGATCCGCCTCGATGGCGACGTGATCCACTTCAAGAGCCCCAGCGATGCGCGCAAGGCCGGCATCGAGACGGTCTACCAGGAACTCGCGGTGGCGCCGGCGATGACCATCGCCGAGAACCTGTTCCTCGGGCGCGAGGTCACGCGCTTCGGCGCCCTCGGCAAGCTGCTGCGCATCCTGGACAAGAAGCGCATGGTGGCGGAGGCCAAGGCGGCGATGGCGGACCTGAAGATCGGCATCCGCAGCATGACGCAGCCGGTGGAGACGCTCTCCGGCGGCCAGCGCCAGGGCGTCGCGGTGGCGCGCAGCGCCGCCTTCGCGCGGCACGTGGTGATCATGGACGAACCCACTGCGGCCCTGGGCGTGAAGGAGGGCAACATGGTCCTGGAACTCATTCGGCGCGTCCGCGACAAGGGCTTGCCGGTGATCCTGATCAGCCACAATATGCCGCACGTGTTCGAAATCGCCGACCGCATCCACATCGCCCGCCTCGGCAAGCGCGCCGCGGTGGTCAACCCCAAGACCATCAGCATGAGCGACACCGTCGCCGTGATGACGGGGGCCATGCGGCCGGAGGACATCCCGCAGGAGTGCCTGGCTTGAGCTTCGTGATGGACGCCGCCGCTGCCGGCGCCGGCCCGCTGCGCCCGCATGGGTCCAGCCAGGGTGGCGTGCGCCAGTACAACGAACGGGTCGTGCTGCAGGCGGTGCGCCAGCATGGCGCGATGGCGGGGGCGGACATCGCGCGGCTCACGCGCCTGACGGCGCAGACGGTGTCCCTCATCACCAAGCGCCTGCTGGACGACGGCCTGCTGGTGAAGGGCGAGCCGGTGCGCGGCAAGGTGGGCCAGCCCTCGGTGCCGCTGGCGCTGGATGCGGACGGCGCGTATTCGATCGGCATCAAGGTGGGGCGGCGCGGCATGGACCTGCTGCTGCTGGATTTCGCCGGCAACGTGCGCGAACGCGCCAGCGTGCCCTATGCATTCCCCGATCCGGACACGCTGCTGCCCGAGATCACGCAGCAGGTGAAGGCCTTCCGCAAGGCGCTGGCGCCGGCGCGGCGCGAGCGGCTGCAGGGCATAGGCATCGCCGCGCCGCTGTCGCTGGGCGGCTGGCACGAGCTGCTGGGCGTGGACGCCGCGATGGCGGACAAGTGGAACCACGTGGACCTGTCCGAGCGGGTCGAGCGCGCCTGCGGCCTGCCGGTGCACTTCGTCAAGGATACGGCGGCGGCCTGCGTCGCCGAACTCGTGGCAGGGCAGGGCCGCAACCTGCGCAGCTTTCTCTACGTGTTCGTCGACACCTTCATCGGCGGCGGGCTGGTGATCGACAGCCACCTGCGCTCGGGCGTCAACGGCAATGCCGGCGCGGTGGGTTCGCTGGCGCTCGAGACGCATGGCGGCAAGGCGCCGCCGCGGCAGTTGCTGAGCGTGGCGTCGCTGTTCAACCTGGAAGCGGCGTATCGCGCCGCGGGGCTGGATGCGGATGCGGCGCAGGACGAGCGCGCGCTGCAGGGCGCGTGGCAGCCGCATACGCAGCGGTGGATCCGCGAGGCGAGTCCCGCGATCGGCTTGGCGATCAACCATGCGGCCTGCCTGCTGGACCTGGACGGCGTGATCATCGACGGCTCCTTCGGGCGCGGCCTGCGCGACGCGCTGCTGGCGCAGGTGGAGGCCGACCTGGCGGGCTACGACTGGGAAGGCGTGGCGCGGCCGCAGCTGTGGGCCGGGAGCATCGGCAGCGATGCGCGCGCGCTGGGCGGAGCGCTGCTGCCGCTGTATGCGAACTTCGCGCCGGACCGGGATTTGTTCCTGAAGCTGGAACGGTAAGCCGGCCTACTGGGTATCCGGCTCGGAGAGCAGCTTCTCCACCAACTCCGTCAAACGCTCCGCCGCCTCGGCCTCGCCATAGCGCCGCTGCCAGCGCACCAGGTCGACGAAGGCATTGCCGCCCAGCGCCCGCACCGCGATCTTCACGCTTTCGTAGAGCGCGTCGTCCAGCTGCAGTTCGCCTTCGACGCAGCGCACCGCGACGAAGGGCACGCGCGCCAGCGGCTCGCTGGCCTTCATGTGCCTCAGCAAGTCGTACATGCGGCCTTCGTCGAAATGGCAGCCGCAGACCACAACAGCGGGCACGGCTTCGTCCAGCACGTGCCGGGCTTCCGCCAGGTGCAGGGCCGGCGCCACCTCGTAGCTGCCGGTGAGCGCGCGCCGGAAGGCGGCGACGCCTTCGCGGGTGTCGGCGACGAGGATTCGGGGTGTGCTGGACATGCGAAGAACATTGTAATGTAGTGTCATGAGATGACACCATTCGCCCCATGCCGGCGCGTGTTGCCGGCACAAGCGCTTCCTCCAAGCGGGGGATTGGCTCCCGGGTTTCCGCGCACTACCTTGGATGCCATCTCCAGGCAATTCAAAAGGAGCAGCGCATGGACGCACCGGATGTCATCAACCGACTGCAATGGGGCGCGCGGCCGTTCAAGGGCCAGCCGCGACCGCTTGGTGCGGTGCAACAGATCGTGGTGCATCACGCCGGCGGCTATGGCGCCGCCACCCGGCAGGAAGGCGCGCGGCAGGTCGCGGCCCTGCAGAAGCTGCACCAGGGCCCGCAGTGCAACTGCCCCGACATCGCCTACCACTTCCTCGTCGATTCGGGCGGCCACATCTACCAGGGCAGGCCCTTCCTGGGCGGCGACACGCTGGACGACGTGCCCGAGTTCGCGCTGGGCGGCCACATCCTCAACGTCGATTCGCACAAGCTGGGCATCTGCCTGCTGGGGTGCTTCGACGCCGAGGGCGGCGAGTGCTGCGACACGCCCACGCCCGAGGCGCTGGATGCGCTGGAGCGGCTGCTGGCCTTCCTGTGCCGCCACTACGGCGTGCATCCGGCCGACATCCTCACGCATCGCGATTTCGTGCCCACCACCTGCCCCGGCGAAAAGCTCTATCGCGCCGTGAGCCAGTTGCGCGGCCGGATGGTGGAACACGTGGCCTGAGCGCGGCGCCCGGTAGTCCCGCGCCTACGCGGCCGCGCCTGCACGGACGACGCCGCGCTGGCGTTGCAGCGCTTACACCGGAAGCAGTGCAACGCAAGGAGAGCAAACAATGCATACGGCCATCTGTTCCTTCGATGACCGGGCGCAGGCCGAGCGCACGGTGGAGCGCCTGGTGCAGGCCGGCTACGACCGCAGCAACATCCACCTGAAGCACCGCCATGGCGACGGCCGCCATTCCGGCACGAACCAGTGGGACGGCATGGAGCGCGAAGTGGCCGTCGACCCGGGCGTACTCGCGTCCTTCGGGCGCTTCTTCGCCAGCCTGTTCGGCAAGGACGACGCCAGCCGCCATGCGGACACCTATTCCAGCGCGGTGGAGCGCGGCCAGTGCGTGGTGATCGTGGACGCCGGCGACGATGCCGCCGCCATGCGCGCGCAGCACATGATGCACGACATGGAAGCGGACAACCTCAACGTCGTGCAGCGGCCGGCGCAGCCGGCTTTGCGCGACATCGTGACGGACGACCAGCTGACGATGACCGGCCTGACCAAGGACATGGCCGACAGCTTCGGCACGGCGCGCGGCGACACGAGCCTGACCGAGCGGGAGCGCGCCATGGCGGCGAACCGGGAGGCCTTGTACCCGCAGGGCCCGCGCTCCGGCGCCAAGGACAAGCCGAACGACGACCGATGATCAGGTCGCCGCGGGGCCCGGCACGAACACGTCGCTGAAGAAGTGGTGCGGGTCCAGCCCGCGCTCTTCGACGCAGGCCTTGCGCACCGCGGCCACCATGCCTGGCGAGCCGCAGCAGTAGACCTCGTGGCCGGCGAGCGCGTCGAAGCGCTGGCGGACCGCGTCGTCGACGCGGCCGTTGAAGCCGTCCAGGGCCGCGGCATCGCCTGCATCTTCCAGCGCCGGCACGAAGGTGAAGCCGGGCAACTGCTTCTGCCACTTCTCCACGGCGGCCAGCAGGTACAGGCCGCCCTTGTCGCGCCCGCCCCAGATCAGCGTGACCGGCCGCTGCACCTTCTTTTTCACCATGTCGTCCAGCAGGGACTTGACGGGCGCGAAGCCGGTGCCGCCCACCACGCAGAGCATGGGCGCGGTGGATTCTTCCTTCAGCTCGAAGTTGCCATAGGGCAGCTCCACCTGCAGCGTGTCGCCGGCCTTCAGTTGCGGCACGATCTGCGTGAACTGGCCGCCGGGCACGTGGCGGATGTGCAGCTGCAACGAGTCGCTCTCGTGCGGCGGGTTGGCCATGGAATACGAGCGGCGGCTGCCATCGGGCAGCGCGACCTGCAGGTACTGGCCGGCCTTGAACTTGGCGCGCTGGCCCGCGGGCAGGCGCAGCTGCAGCACGCTGACGTCACCCGCGGCCAGCGTGTTGCGGAACACCTTGGCGGTGAAGGTCTTGCGGGCCGTCGGGTCGAAGCGGTGCCAGCTCTCGGGAACGATCTCCACGTCGGTCTGCGGCAGGCACTGGCAGTACAGGTGCTGGCCGGCCGGCCTGGCTTCGCTGGGCGGGCTCTGCACCTCGCCGGCGCTCACGCCGCCCGCGCAGTTGCCGCACACGCCCTTGCGGCAGGAATAGGGCATCTCGATGCCGGCGGCCAGCGCGGCGTCGAGGATGTTCTGGCCGGAGGCGCAGGAGAAATGCACGTCCGTTCCGGCGATGCGGATGTCGAAAGCCATGATGGAAATCTCAGGAGGAGAGGCCGGCGACGAGGCGCAGGCTGCGCAGCAGGGCATCCGGCCGGGCCAGGCCCGTGCCGGCGATGTCCATCGCGCTGCCGTGGCCGGTGCTGGCCAGCAGCACGTCCGCGCCGATGGAAATGGCGCTGGCCGCCTGCGGCGCCAGCAGCTTGACCGGGATGTGGCCTTGATCGTGCAGCATGGCCACGTAGAGGTCGTGCTTGCGCTCGGCCAGCAGCACGTCGGCGCCTTGCGGGCCGGTGATCGCGTAACCCCAGGCGCGCAGCCGTTCGGCCGCGGGCGCCACGCATTGCGCGTCCTCGGGCCCGAACAGCGTGCCTTCGGAGGCATGCGGGTTGATGCCGAACAGGGCCACCTTGGGCTGGTCCACGCCGATCAGCTTGCAGCCGCGCACACCGGCCTCGGTGGCCGCGACCACCAGTTCGGGCGTGAGACGCGCCAGCGCGGAAGCCACGCTCTCGTGCAAGGTCACGTGCACGATGCGCAGGCCGCCGCCCACCAGCAGCAGGAACACGCTGCCTTCGGGCTGGCCGCAGACGCGCGCCACCAGCGAGGGATAGCCGCTGAAGTGGATGCCGGCCTGGGCGATCGCGGTCTCGTGGTGCGGGCCCGCGACCACGGCGTCGAACTCGCCGGCACGCGTCGCTTCGATGGCGGCAGTGGCCGCGGCCACGGTGCTCGCGCCCGCCTTGGCGTCGATCTCGCCCCAGCGCAGCGCTTCCATCGGCAACTCGCCGCAGGGGCGCAGGTCCAGCGTGGGCAGCAGCGCCTGCAGGCCGGTCGAGGCCGCGGCGCGTTGCAGCACCGCGGGCGCGCCGAACACGGTGACCTGGATCCGCGAGTCGCCGGCCAGTTCGGCCAGCGCCTTCAGCACGATCTCGGGCCCGATGCCGTTGGGGTCGCCGAGCGACAGCGCGATCCGACGCATGGCAATTACAGGGGCAGGGCGAGCAGGGTGTCCGTCACCGTGCTGTCGCACACGGCCACGCGCTCGGCCAGCAGCAGCTTGCCGCCGCTCTTGACGAAGCGGTCGCGGTACTCGCCGGTGGCGAACAGCGCCGTCTCGCCGGTGTGCATGATGCGCGCCACGAAGAAGGGCGTGCGGGCCACCGCTTGCGTGTCATCGGCCGACTCCACCAGCGGCACGCCCAGCAGGTGCCGGTAAGCCTGGCGCTCGTAGATGTTGGCCTGGCGCAGCGAAGCCACGCGGTCTTCCAGCATCGCGCGCGAGTCGGCGTAGACGATGCCCGCGGGCAGGCCATCGCGCTCGTTCTCCGCGTTGGTGATGCGGTAGTGGCAGTCCTCGGTGAAAAAGGCCGCCCAGGTCTCCAGGGCGTCGCTGTCGATCGCCCGGGCGTAGGCCGCGTTGAACGCGCACAGTTGCAGCAGGTCGATCATGCTCAGGCTTCCATGTGGTTGCGGTAGGCCTTCCAGAAGCCGCGCACGGAGGTTTCGGTGGCGCGGCCATCGCTGGAGGCGGTGGTGTCGCCACCCATTTCGACGATGGCTTGCAGGTCGGCGGCGCCGGCGATGCCGCGCTGCACGAAGCTGCCGACCGCGCCGTCTTCCATGGAGATGAAGCCGGCCGGGCCGACCAGGTTCAGCTGCTTCAGGCGCGCCTTGCGCTGCTGGGGCGTGTCGCCGGCGTAGCCCAGGTAGGTCCAGTTCAATTCGCAGCGGCCATCGCCCTTGGGCAGCACCTGGCGCACGGCGATGCAGTTCTTGATCTGCTGCAGCACGAAGCCGGGGAACACCGAGAGGATCTGCAGCGTGATGCCGTCGTCGAACTCCTCGAAGCCTTCCAGCACCGTCGTGTCCTTCAGCTTGTGGTCGGCGTCGGAACGCAGGCCCTGCTCCTTGTACGAAGCGTCGGCCGCGGCCTTGTCGATCATCGAGTAGCTGACGTGGTTGCCGCCGCTCTCGTCGACGATGACGCCGCCCTTCTGCGACAGGCGGTTCAGCTCGAAGGTGGTGAAGAACAGGTGCAGCAGGCTGGCGTGGTAGCTGTCACGCACGTTCTCCACGTACAGCTTCCAGTCGTTCGGCAGCGCCTGGGTGAAGCGGCCGATGACTTCGACCGGCCGGTTCATCACGCGCTCGATGCGCTGGCAGATCTCGTCGCCCAGGTACTCCTCGACCGAGGGCACGTCGTCGCTGAAGCTGCCGAACACCAGGCCGCAGTAGACCGCGACGCGCAGCTTGCGCGGGCCATGGTCCTCCTTGCAGAAGGAATCCGGCATGCCGCCCTTGCCCTTGACGCCCTTCTCGAAGGCCACGCCGGTCAGGTTGCCCTGCAGGTCGTAGCTCCAGGCGTGGTACACGCACTGGAAGCTGTCGGCCTTGCCGCTCTTGTCCAGCGCGATCAGGGCGCCGCGATGCGCGCAGCGGTTCTCGAAGGCGTAGATCTCGCCGTCGGCGTCCTTGTTCACGATCACCGGCGTCTCGCCGACGTGGGTCGTGCGGTAGCTGCCGGCCTCGGGCAGTTCGGCTTCCAGGCACAGGTAGTTCCAGGTGGCGCCACGGAAGACGCGCTCCTGTTCCTGCTGCTGCGTCTGCGGGTCGCTGTACAGGCCGTAGGGGATCCGGGTGTAGCCCGGGCCGGGCCAACGGGTCGTCTGCTCGCTCATGCTCACTCCACCGTCACGTTGGCGGTCTTGATGACCTTGGCCCACTTGGCCGTCTCGTCCTGGATGAACCTGGCCGTCTGCTGCGGCGTCCAGCCCGCGGGCGTGGCGCCCTGCGCGGCGAACTTGCCGCGGGTGTCGGCCTGGGCCAGCGCGCCGGCGAAGTTCTTGTAGGTCACGTCGACGATGGCCTGGGAGGTGCCAGGGGGCGCCACCATCGTGAAGAAGGTGACCGCCACCATGCCGGGCAGCTTGTTTTCGACGAAGGTCGGCACGTCGGGCAGTTGCGGCGAGCGCTTCTGGTCGGCCACGGCCAGGATGCGCAGCTTGCCGCTCTTGTGGTACGGGAACGAGGAGCTCAGGTTGTCGAAGAACACGTCGACCTGGCCGCCCACGATGTCCACCAGCGCCGGCGCCGTGCCCTTGTACGGCACGTGGATCATCTCGGTGCCCGTGAGCTGCATGAACAGGTGCGCCGTCAGGTGCGAGGTGGAACCGTTGCCCTGCGACGCATAGGTGACCTTGCCCGGGTTGGCCTTCACGTAGGCGATGAACTCGGCGAGGTTCTTTGCCGGGAAGTCCTTGCGCACGTCCAGCACGTTCGGCACGGTGGCGATCACCGTGATCGGCACCCACTTGGACGGGTCGAACGAGAGCTTCTTGTACAGGTTCTGGTTGATCGCGATCGGACCGGGCGGCGACACCAGGAAGGTCAGGCCGTCCGGGTCGGAGCGCGCCACGTACTCGGCGCCGATGTTGCCGCCGGCGCCCGCGCGGTTCTCGACGATGATGCCGGCCGGGTAGGAGGTGTGCACCTTCTCGGCCAGGATGCGGGGCAGGATGTCGGCGGTGCCGCCGGCCGGGAAGGGCACGACGAGCTTGACCGTGGACTTGGGCTGGGCGAAGGCGGGCAGGGCGCGCGCGGCCGCGGCCAGGGCCGACAGCGCGAGCAGGCCGCGCCGGGTGATGGAAGCTTGCATGGGGGAACGTCTCCGGAAGGGACTGCTACAGCGATGCGCCAGTGTCCGCGCCGAGGGGGCGCCGGCCAAGCCAGAATTGCGCTATGCGCAAAAACTCGACCGCACCCTTGCGCCAGGACAAGGACTTCGTGGCCTCCTTGCAAAAGGGGCTGGATGTATTGACCGCGTTCAACCGGCAGAATTCCAGGCTGACCTTGTCGGAAGTGGCGCGGCTCACCGGCAGCTCGCCGGCTTCGGCGCGGCGCTCGCTGGTGACGCTGCACGCGCTGGGCTACCTGGGCAGCGACGGCAAGCGCTTCTGGGTGGCGCCGCGGGCGCTGCTGGTGGCGCATGCCTATCTCTCGTCGCGCCCGACGCCCGCGCTGGCGCAACCATTGCTGGACGCTTTGTCGGAGCGCACGCGCCAGTCGGCCTCGCTGGGCCAGTTGCTGGACGACGACGTGATCATCATTGCGCGCTCGACGGCGCGGCGTTCGCTGTCCACCGGCCTGGGGATCGGGTCGCGCTTGCCGGGCTATTGTTCGGCGTTGGGGCGGGTGATCCTGGCCAGCCTGCCGCCGGCCGAGGCCGCGCGCCGCGTGCGCGCGATGCAGCGCGTGCCGCTGACCACCAGGACGATCTACGAAGTGGATGCGGTGCTGGCCGAGGTGGAGCGCTGCCGCCGCGAAGGCTGGATCGGCGCCGACGGCGAGCTGGAACTGGGCGTGCGCTCGATGGCCGCGCCGGTGTACGACCGCAACGGCACTTTCGTCGGCGGGCTCAGCATCTCGGTGCGGGCCGAGCGCATGACGATGGCGGAGTTCCGGGACGAGCTGCTGCCGGTGCTGCTGAAGGCGCGGGACCGGCTGGGGGAGATGCTGTTCGGGGAGTGACAAAATGACGGGCTGGACCCTCCGAAAGAAGACCGACATGCCCCTGCAATTCGCCGACCGCCTGAACAACGTTGAAACTTCCGCCATCCGCGAGCTGTTCAAGCTCCTGGGCAAGCCCGGCATCATCAGCTTTGCCGGCGGCTTCCCGGACAGCGCCATGTTCGACGTGGAGGGCCTGCGCGAGGCCTCCGCCCGCGCGCTGCAGGAGGAGCCGGGCGCCGCGCTGCAATACGGCGCCACCGAAGGCTACGAACCGCTGCGCACACAGCTGGCCGCCTTCGAGCGCAGCAAGGGCGTGACGGACATCGAACCGCAGCAGCTGATCGTCACCACCGGCAGCCAGCAGGCGCTGGACCTGATCGGCAAGACCCTGGTCAACCCGGGCGACAAGGTGATCGTCGAAGGCCCGACCTTCCTGGCCACCATCCAGTGCTTCCGCCTCTACGGCGCCGACGTGATCCCGGCGCCCATCGACGCCCAGGGCGTGCAGGTCGACAAGCTCGAAGCCCTGATCAAGGAGCACAAGCCCAAGTTCGTCTACCTGGTGCCGACCTTCGGCAACCCCAGCGGCGCGCTGCTGACGCGCGAGCGGCGCCTGAAGGTGCTGGAGCTCGCGGTGAAGTACCAGACCCTGATCGTCGAGGACGATCCCTATGGCGACCTCTATTTCGGCGATGCGCCGCCGCCTTCGATGCTGGCCTTGTCCAGGGACGTGCCAGGCAGCCGCGAGTGGGTGGCCCACTGCGGCAGCATGAGCAAGGTGCTGAGCCCGGGCCTGCGCGTGGGCTGGCTGGTGGCGCAGCCGGAGCTGCTGCAGCGCGCGGTGATGTGCAAGCAGTTCAGCGACGCCCACACCAGCACTTTCGCCCAGGCGACCGCCGCCCAGTACCTGAAGGCCGGCCGCATGCCTGCCACCTTGAAGCGCGTGCGCGAGGTCTATGCCGAGCGTGCCCGCACGATGGCCGTGGCCCTGAAGCGCGAACTGGGCGATGCGATCGAGTTCATCGAGCCGCAGGGCGGGCTGTTCTTCTGGGCCCGCCTGACCGGCGCGGGCGGCAAGGTCAAGGATGCGAACGAGTTCGCGAAGCGGGCGATCGAGAAGGGCGTGGCCTTCGTGCCTGGCGCGCCGTTCTTCGCGAAGGATCCGGACCTGAGCACGCTGCGGCTGTCGTTTGCGACGGCGGGGGTGGAGAAGATCGAGGAGGGGTTGGGGCGGCTGGGGCAGGCGCTCTGAGGGTTGCGATCTTGCGTTCGAAATCCAATGCGCATAGCATGCGCATTGGAGGATTCCGTCATGCCTTCGCAAACTGATCGTAAACGTGCCGTCAACCTGACCTTGAGCGAGGGCTTGGTGGAACAGGCCCGCGGCTATACGGACAACCTGTCCGCAACGGTTGAAGAACTGCTCACCGGCTACGTCGCTTCGCAAGACGATGCCCGGCAGGGCCGGCGCGAAATGGCCGACGCGTGCGCCGCGGACTGGAACGCCGTGCATGAAGCCATAGGTTCCTTCGCCGACGAGCACTCCACGCTCTGATGGCGCAATTCGACGTCCACCAGAACAAGGGGGCGTTGCGGGAAGCGATCCCTTTCGTGGTGGTCGTGCAGTCGTCCCAGTTCGACCGCTACCGGCGCCGCGTGGTTGTTCCCCTGGTGCGAAGCAAGATGGTGCCTGCCGGCGGGACCGATCTGCGGTCGCGAATGAACCCGGTGTTCCGGGTGAAGAACATCGAGGTCGTATTGCATCCGCTCGATGTCGTTTCCGTGGCGGTCGACCAGCTTGGGCCCAAGGTGGCCTCGTTGGCCGAGCACGGCCAGACGATCACCGATGCTCTCGACGAGTTGCTGACCAGGACCCGGGGATAGGCGCGGGCCGCGCCTCGGACTCAGGCAGCGAGACGGAGGCGCCTGCCTTTGACTCGGCCGAACAGGTCCTTGGGGTCCGGCAACTCGGGAACGAGGTCAAGCGTCTCACCGACACCCAGCGCCTCGGCGGCATCGCGCAGGTAGCGCAGCGCCGAGAAGTCTTCCAGAGCGAAGCCCACCGAGTCGAACACGGTGATCTCCGAATCGAGTTGGCGGCCAGGACGGGCGCCCGCCAGCACCTGCCAAACCTCTGTCACGGGAAAATCGCGCGGCATCTGCTGGATGTCGCCTTCCGCCCGCGTCTGCGGCTCGTATTCGACGAACACCGAAGCAACCTCCAGCACACCCGGGTGCAGTTCGGTCTTCCCCGGGCAATCGCCACCCACCGCGTTGACGTGCATGCCGCGCTCCAGCATCTGCGGCGTGAGGATGGTCGCATTCGTCTTGTCGGCGGTGACCGTGGTCACGATGTTCGCGCCTCGCACTGCCTCGGCGATGCTGGCGCAGCGCACCAGCCGCAAGCCCGTGCCCTGCAGGTTGCGCACCAGCTTGTCTGTGGCCAACGGATCGACGTCGTACAGGCGAAGCTCCTCGATCCCCAGCAGATGCTGGAACCCCAGCGCCTGGAACTCGCTCTGTGCGCCATTGCCGATCAAGGCCATCACCTTGCTGCCAGGACGCGCCAGCACCTGCGCAGCCACGGCCGACATCGCCGCGGTACGCAGCGCGGTCGTCAAGGTCAGCTCGCTCAGGAGGCGCGGCATGCCGGTCGCCACATCCGCCAGCACGCCGAAGGCCATCACGGTCGGCAAGGCCTGCAGGTGGTTCCGCGGATGCCCGTTGACGTACTTGAAGCTGTAGCTCTGCGCATCGGACACCGGCATCAGCTCGATCACGCCCAGCCCGGAATGCGCCGCCAGCCGGGCGCTCTTGTCGAAGGACTCCCAGCGCAGGAAGTCGGCCCGGATGTTGCCGGCGATGCCCGCGATGCAGGCCGCCACGCCGCGCTCGCGGACGATGGCCGCGACGTCGGCGACGCTCAGGAACAGGGTACGCATGTTCGTCTCCCAATGACTGGGAACAGTCTCGCCCGGGCGCGTGCCAATGAAAATCGGCAAGAATGCAGCGAAACACCCGCCTTCCTGCCATTCCGGCAGGGGCGACCTGGCGAAATGGCAATGGACGAAGTCGACCAGCAGCTCATCGCGCTCCTGCGGCAGGACGCGCGCATGAGCGTCGCCGATCTCGCGCACAAGCTCGGCGTGTCGCGCGGCACCGTCACCAACCGCATCCGCAAGCTGGAAGACTCGCAGGTGATCGTCGGCTACACGGTGAAGCTGCGGCCGGAAGCCGAGCCGGACCGCATCCGCGCCTGGATGGGCGTGATGGTGGAAGGCAACCAGACGCGGCAGGTCATCGCCAGCCTCCTCGGGGAGCCGGGCGTCGCGGCGCTGCACGACACCAACGGGCGCTGGGACCTGCTGGCGGAGCTGGAGGCGCGCTCGATGGGCGAGCTGTCAGAGGTGCTGGAGCGGATCCGGCTGATCAGCGGGATCCGGAGCACGGAGACCAACATCCACCTGGCGACGTATCGCTAGGGCAGCATGGATCCCGGCTTGCGCCGGGATGACAACTTACATCAGCAATCCCGCCAGCTTCTTCACCAGATCCTCCATGGGCATGATGGTGAGCGCCAGCGGCGCGATGGGCAGGAAGAGGGCGCCGGCCAGCTGCACGATGGCATCGCGCGTGATCGGGGTGAAGCGCATTTCCTTCACCACCTGGTAGCTGTTGCCCAGGTCGGCCAGCGACTGGATGTCGCCGCTGCCGATGAGGGGCTCGTCCGCCGGCGCCGCGCCGTGCACCCACTTGCGGTCGAACTCGCGCACGTAGCGTTCCGCCAGCGCGCCGTATTCGCGCAGGCCCGCCCGCTTGGCTTCGGCCAGCTGCGGCATGAACACCAGCAGCGGCCCGAACACCAGCAGGGCCAGGAAGGCGGCCATCAAACCGAGTTCCAGCTTGAAGTCCAGCAGCTGCGCGCCGGCGAAGAAGATGCGGTTGGCCAGCTGCGCCGACACGATCGCGCCGTGCGCCAGCGCCAGCACGGCGAAGGCATAGACGGTGTTGCTCAGGAAGCCCAGCCCGCCCACGCGGTCCGGGTGCGTGGGCACCAGCGCCAGCCGGATGCGCGAGACCTGCCACAGGAAGCGGGCCCAGATGAACATCCGGAAGTACCAGCGCAGCAGCAGGAACTGGAACATCGGCACGCTGAGGTAGCCGTACCAGACGCCGGCCGGGGTCAGGACGCTGCCGCCGGGGACGACCGTGCCGTACCACGAAGTGGTGTTCAGCACGCCGTACTGGCGCCAGACCACCAGCACGCCGAAGCCATAGACGAATGCGATCAGCAGCACCTCCGCCAGCACCGAGTTGCGCAGGGCGAAGGCGCTGTGCACCGCTTGCTGGAACCGCTCGCGGCAGTCGTCCGGCACCAGGCGGCGGTCGAGGAAGGTGCGCGCGATGCGCCGCAGGCGCTGGTGCACCACCAGTTCCGCCAGGATCAGCAAGGGCAGGGC
Source organism: Ramlibacter agri (assembly GCF_012927085.1). Lineage (NCBI taxonomy): Bacteria > Pseudomonadati > Pseudomonadota > Betaproteobacteria > Burkholderiales > Comamonadaceae > Ramlibacter > Ramlibacter agri. The sequence goes on from NZ_JABBFX010000001.1 coordinate 3,406,172, forward strand.
CACCAGGAAGCGGATTTGCACCTCCAGGTCGTAGACGAAGGGCACCGGCACGCTCCCGGGCAGCAGCCGCCCTTCGAACACCGACAGCACCAGCAGCGGCAGCCAGGCGATCGCGGCGATCGTGACGATGCGCTTGCGCAGCATGTGCAAGGTATCGTCGCTCAGGCGCGCGCGCAGCAGCAGCTGGTACAGCGGGCCGCCGAGGACGAGCGAGAAATTGTTCGTTTCCTCGCCGATGTCTTCGCCCGCGAGCAGCGGGTGCGGCGGCATTTCGTCCGGGTCCAGGGCCTGGCTTTCGTTCATCGGCTGGAACTCCTTTTCCAACCATCCATGTTGTCTACCCGGCCGTTGGTGTACAACTAGGGCAAGGTGTTGTTCGAACTGTTCCTCGGCTTCTTCTACGGCCTGGACCCGGCGTCCATGGCCGCGTGCGTGTTCCTGGTGCTGTTCGGCGCCGGCATGGGCCTGCCCCTGAGCCAGGACCTGATGCTGCTGGCGGCGGCGCCCCTGACGCTCATGGGCGTGCTGCCTCCGTTGAAGCTGGTGGCGCTGGCCTGGGTGGCCTTGCTGGCGGGCGACGCCGTGACCTTCTGGACCGGCCGCTATTTCGGGGCGCGCTGGATCCGCCTGCCGTGGGCGCAGCGCGGCGTGCCGCCGGCGGCCCTGCAACGGCTGGAGGAGGGCACGCGCCGGCGGGGGCCGCTACTGGCCTTCTTGGCGCGCTTCCTGCCCGGGCAGCGCGCCACGCTGTATTTCGCCTATGGGACCCTGCACATGCCCTGGCGGCAGTTCCTGGCCTTCGATGCGCTGGCCGCGGCCATCCACGTGCCGCTGCTGGTGTACGGCGTGCGCCTGCTGCACTGGCGCTGGGAAGCCTGGCAGGCGCCACTGGACCACATCGACGATGCGCTCACCTTGGCGCTGATCGCGCTGGTGTTCTTCTGGTACCGGCGGCAGAAGCGGCTCAGCCCGCCAGCATCCGCAGCAGCGTCTCGTTGAACACCTGCGGCGCCTCGTACTGCACCCAGTGCCCGGCGTCCTTCACCATCAGCACCTTGCGCACGCCAGCGGCGTGCAGCGCTTCCTTCAGTTCCGTCAGCTTGCCGGTGTAGAGCACATCCTGCTCGCCGTAGATCGCCTGCACGGGGACGGTGATCCGGGTCAATGCGCGGGCCAGGGCGTCGGTCATCGCCAGCCGCCGGCGCGGCATGCGGTCGTGCGGCACGTTGGCGGCCTGCAGTTCCACGGCCAGTTCGTCGACCGCTGATTCGCGCCACAGCATCAGCGTCTTCAGGTTGCTGCGGTGGGCGGCCAGCTGCGCTGTGCGGTCTTCCAGGTGGCGCCAGGCCGTCAGCGCCACGCGGCGGTCGCGCAGGCCCAGGCCGGGTGCGCCCACCACGATCAGGCGTCGCACGAGCTCCGGATGCCCCGCCGTCAGCAAGCCGGCGGTGAGGCCGCCGAAGGAGAAGCCGACCAGGTCCACCGGGGCTTCGCCCACCAGGAGCGGCAGGCCCTGGGCGAGCGCTTCCGCCGCGCCATCGGCGTCCTTGTTGCCGGCCGGCAGGTCCGAGTCGCCCATGCCGGGCAGGTCCGGGACCAGCACGCGGCGGCCCGCCGCGGCGAGCGCCTCGACGTTGCGGATCCAGTGCGTCCAGCTGCCGCTGCCGCCGTGGAACAGCACCAGCGGCTGGCCTTCGCCCCAGGCATGCCACGTGATTTCGCCGTCGCCGCAGGGCGTCGTGTGGCAGGTGGCGTGGGAGAGGACGCGGAGGGCTTCGGGCGGGAGGGACGACGCGAGGGACTGCTGGGACATCCTTCGATTGTCGCCGCGGCGCTCACCAGCGCGCCGGCAGGGGCTTCAGCAGGACGATGCGCTGGTCCTTCTTGGCGACGTAGCCGCCTGTCTCCAGGTCCTTCATCAGGCGGCTCACCATCTCGCGCGAGCAGGCCAGGTGGCCGGCGATCTGCTTGTGCGTCATCGGCTCGGGGATGGTGCGGATGCCTTCGGCATCGGGTTCGCCCGCCAGTTGCTCCAGCAGGCGCTTGGCCCGCCCGTAGACGTCGATCAGTGCCAGGCTGCGCGTGCTTTCGGTGGCCAGGCGGGCGCGGCGGATCAGGCGGCCCATCATCTCCAGCGCGAAACCCGGTTCCTCGGCGATGTAGGCCAGCAGCGTTTCGCGCGTGATCACCGCGCAGCTGGTGGCCTCCATCGTCTCCACGTTGGCGGAGCGCGGGCCGCCGTCCAGCGACATCTCGCCCACGTATTCGCCTGGGCCGTAGATGCCCAGGGTCACTTCCTTGCCCTGCGTGTCGGCAGCGAAGGCGCGCAGCCGGCCGCTGCGCACGATGTACAGCGTGCTGCCGATGTCGCCTTCCTGGATGAGAAGCAGGCCGCGCCGATAGCTCCGCAGCGTGCCGCGTGCGGCCAGCGCCTCCGTGTGGGTGGGGGCGCCGCCGCTCGTCAAAGCAGGGCGTGCGCGCCCATGGGCGCGGCAAGGTGGAGGCTGACGGGCACGACGGGGGGCAGGGCGGCCACCCGCTGCACCAGCAGCCGGATGCTGTTGATGCCGGTCTTCAGGCGCAGCGCCCGCACCTGGGTGCGCACGGTGCACAGCGACACGCCGTGGGCGCTGGCGATGTCCTGCACGTCCAGGCCTTCGCACAGGCCGCGCAGCACGGCCTCTTCCTTCGGCGTCAGGCCGTGGGTGCGCGAGAAGAAGCCGAGGTTCAGGTTCTGCGTGCCGTGCTGGCGCGCCAGCATCAGCAGCACCGGGCCGCCGGCGCCTTCGTAGGCCTCGAACAGCGGCACGCAAGCCGCGGGCAGGGGGTCGCCCTCGCCGCGCAGCATCAGCATCTGGCGCCGGCCCTGGGCGGCGGCGCCCACCGCGCGGCGGAACTCGTCGGCCTGCAGGGGCGTGTGGCTGGCCACCCGGCCGCCCGCCACGTGGAGAAAGCGCGCCCGCGACAGCTCGTGCCGCGCCAGGTGGTTGGCGTGCCGCAAGGTGCAATCGGCATCGACCAGGATCAGGCCGTAGTCGATCTCTTCCAGCGCACGCCAGGCGAGATCCACCTCCGTGGCGACGGGGCGCAGCCGGGCGGCGGAAGGAGCCGGGGAGAAGACGATGGTCTGGGCTTGCATGCTGTGCTCCTTCTCATTGTGGTGCAACAAGTCTAAAAATTTGTTGCCCGAAGCAAATACGGCCCGTACCCCGTGGCGTGTGATCCATTCACCTCCTCCATCCTGAGGATGGTTCGTGTCAGCCGTATTTCCTATCTTGCGGTCCAACCGGGCCATCCCGGCAGGGGGAAGGGATGCGAATCCTTGCGATCCACGGCGTCGGCCACGGCGACGCCAAGACCGACTGGCCGCCGCAATGGCAGCAGGCCGTCCTGTCCGGGCTGCAGACCTGGCGGCCGGACCTGGACGTGCCGGCCATCGAGTTCCTGCACTACGACAGCTTCTTCGAGCAGGCCCCGCTGGGCGCGCCCGAGGTCGCCGAGGCGCTGTTCCGCCTGTCCGCGAGCGGGCTGTTCCACGGCCTGACGGACATGATGCGTTCGCGCGGCGGGCTGGGCACGGCCCTCGACGCCGTGCGCTGGACGGCCGGCATGGTCGCGCAGTGGGTGGCGCTGGACGACCTGCGCGAGCAGCTGCGCAAGCACCTGGCCGCCGCCATCCAGCAGCAGCAGCCGGACGTGATCCTGGCCCACAGCCTGGGCTCGCTGCTGGCTTACGACACGCTGCGGCGCGACGAAGCGGCCGGCGGCACGCTGGCCAAGGACCTCACCTTCGTCACCTTCGGCTCGCAGATCGGCAACCCGGCGGTGCGTTCGGTGTTCGGCGGGCGCATCGAGCCGCTGGCCAGCTGCCGCTTCTGGTGGCACCTGTTCAACCCCGAGGACGACGTCTTCACCTGCCCGCTCGGGCTGCCGGCGCGGGCCCGCTTCCGCCAGGTGACGACCTTCTTCGACATCCCCGGCATGGCCGACCACGACGGCGCCCATTACCTGGGGCACGAGCAGACCACGCTGACGGTCTGGCAGGACCTCGCGGCCAGCGCGCGCGGCAGCAAGCGCGCGGCGCCGGCGCAGCCGGCCAACCTGGCCGTGGCGCATCGCGCCGCCGTGCAGCCCAAGCCGGTGGAGCTGAAGCAGAAGGCGGTGCTGGTGGGCGTGGCCGACTACGCCGACCCGGCCAACAAGCTCGATGGGCCGGTGAACGACGTCTTCGCCGTCAGCGCCGCATTGCAGGAACTGGGCTTCCCGCCCGACGGCATCCGGGTGGTGCTGAACGATCGCGCCACCGCCGAAGGCATCCGCGAGCGCCTCAAGTGGCTGCTGCAGGAGGCGCAGGAGGGCGACCAGCTGTTCTTCTTCTTCGCCGGCCACGGCGCGCAGGTGCCGGGCTATGGCCGCGATTCGGAAGTCGACCGGCTCGACGAATGCCTGGTGCCCTACGACTTCGACTGGACCCGCGGCCAGGGCATCAGCGACGACGAACTGGCCGCGCTCTATGGCCAGCTGCCCTACAAATGCCAGTTCACCATCATGCTGGACTGCTGCCATGCGGGCGGGATGACGCGCGGCGGCCTGAAGGCGCGCGGGCTGGCGCCGCCGGACGACATCCGCCATCGCATGCTGCGCTGGGACCGGACCAGCCAGATGTGGCTGCCGCGCGAGCAACTGGCCAGCCCTACGGCGGCCGAGGAGAAGAAGGTGGCCCGGGCGGCGGACCGCGCATCGTGGCTGGGCGAAAGCGGCAGCGTGCGTCGCATCGGCCGCGGCACCAGCCTGTGGGCGCCGAGCGCGCGTGCCTACGGCGCGGCGAAGACGGCCAACCGGCACGCGGGCCCTTACGTGCCGATGATGCTGGAGGCCTGCGGCGAGAACCAGCTGGCCTACGAGTACCGGCATGGCGTCACCGCCTTCGGCGCCTTTACCTACAGCCTGGTCAGCGTGCTGCACCAGGTGGCGCGCGAGCAGAAGAAGCCGCGCCTGAGCTTCGAGCAGCTGATCGCGCGCACCGGCAAGCGCATCGCCACCGTCGTGCCCGAGCCGCAGCAACCGCAACTGCACTGCGCCTCCGCGCGCCGCAAGGACCTGATCCCCGGTTTATCCCCGCTCTAGGAGAGCACCATGGCCCGCAAGAAGACAGCTGCCGAAACCGGCGCGTACCTGGCCCAGGCAGCCCGCAAGCACCGCTTCTGCGCGGTGGAATATCCCAAGGGCATGCAGCCCGGCGGCGCGCCCATCAAGGACGAACGAACGCGCCTCCTGCGCGAGACCCAATACAAGTGGCTCAATGGGACGAAGCTGCGCTACTGGTTCTTCCCGAAACCCAAGGCCTGGGCCGGCAGCGACGCCGACCGCAACGTGGTGCGCCAGGCCTTCGCCGCCTGGAAGGCGCTGGGCATCGGTCTGGACTTCGAGGAGGTGCAGGCCAGGGAACAGGCCGACGTGCGCATCGCCTTCCTCGATGGCGATGGTTCCTGGTCCTACATCGGCACCGACGTCCTTACCAAGCGCGACGACCCGCGCACCATGAACTTCGGCTGGAGCCTCACCGAGGACCTGGCCGAGGGCATGGACACCGCGCTGCACGAGATCGGCCACACGCTGGGCTTCCCGCACGAGCACCAGAACCCCTTTGCCGGCATCGTCTGGAACGAGGCCGCCGTCTACAAGACGCTGGGGGCGCCGCCCAACAACTGGAGCAAGGCGACCACCCGGCACAACATCATCGACAAGCTGCAGGCCGACAAGGTGCAGGGCTCGTCCTGGGACCCGAACTCGGTGATGCACTATCCCTTCGAGGCGGGGCTGATCGTGGAGCCGAAGAAGTACGCCAAGGGCCTCACGCCCAAGGGCGGGCTGTCGGCGCGCGACCGCAAGTGGGCGCGCGGCTTCTACCCGCCGGTCAAGGCGCAGGCGGCCAAGGAGCTGCAGCCCTTCAAGGCCAATGCGCTGTACCTGGCGACGGGCCAGCAGGCGGACTTCCGCTTCAAGCCGATCGAGACGCGCGACTACGAGTTCCGCACCTTCGGTGAGGCCGATGCGCTGATGGCGCTCTATGCGCAGGCGAAACCGGCGGGCAAGCCGCTGGCGCAGGAGGACGACGGCGGCACGGAGGACAACGCCCACCTCAAGGTGCACCTGGCCGCGGGCCAGGAATACGTGCTGCGGCTGCGGCTGCGCTACGCGAAGCAGCCGGGGCAGGCCGCCGTCATGGTCTGGTGATGATCAATCGATCGTGATGTGCGCGCGCTGGGCCACGGCTTTGAACGTGGCCATCTCGTCGCGGATCATCTCGCGCAGCACGTCGGGGCCGAGCAGCACGGGCTCCATGCCCGCCGTCGTCACGATCTTGCGCACTTCGGGGTCCGCCATCACGGCGGCCAGCTCGTGGTTCAGGCGCGTGAGCACGGCGTCGGGCGTGCGCGCCGGCGCGGCGATGGCGTACCAGCTCACGATCGAAGCCTTGCCGATCTTCGCTTCGGCATAGGTCGGCACCTCGGGCAGCAGCGCGGCGCGCAGTTCGCCGGTGACGGCCAGCGCGCGCAGCTTGCCGGCCTTGACGTGCGGCGCGGCGGAGGCCACCGTGTCGAAGCCGAGCGGGATCTCGCCGGCGATCAGCGCCGTCAGCATCGGGGCGCCGCCCTTGTACGGCACCGGATTCAGCCTGGTCTGCGTCGCCTCGGCCAGCATCGCGCCGGCCAGGTGCGGGCCGGAGCCGCTGCCGAAGGTGCCGAACATCAGGCCGTTGGCGTCGCCGCGGGCGCGCTGCAGCAGGTCGGCCACCGAGTTGATGCCGGAGTTCGCGCCCGTCAGCATCACCAGCGGCGCCTTGGCGACGACCGCCACCTGCGCAAAGCTTTCCAGCGGGTCGTAGGGCAGGCCGGGCTTCAGCGCTGGCAGGATGGAATAGGTGGACGAGCCGGAGAGCAGCAGCGTGTAGCCGTCCGGCGCGGCACGGGCCACGGCCGCTGCGCCGATGGCGGTGGAGGCGCCGGGCTTGTTGTCGATCACGACCGGCTGGCCCAGGCGCGGCGCGAGCTTGGTCGCGATGATGCGGGCCACGATGTCGGTGCCGCCGCCGGGCGGGAAGGGCACGACCAGGGTGACGGGATGCGTGGGCCAGGCCTGCGCGAGCGCGGGGGCGCTGGCGAAGGTCATGCAGGCGGCGGCGAGGACGAGCAGGGAACGCAGGGACTTCATGGGATCGTGTGGAAAGGCGAAACGATTCAGGCGGCGCGGGCCGCGCGCACGGCGGCTCCGGTCTCGCCCAGGTCCCAGAACAGGCCGGCCATCAGCGCCAGGCCTTCACGGGCGACCGGCGCCAGCAGGTGTTCGTTGGGCGCGTGCTGCGCGCATGCGGGGTAGGAATGCGGCACCCACAAGGTGGGCAGGCCCAGCGTGTTGGCGAAGATGTCGTTGGGCAGCGAGCCGCCCAGGTTGGGCAGCAGGGCCGGGCGCTTGCCGGTGCTGCGCTGGATCGACTCCAGCGCCCAGCGCACCCACGGGTCTTCCGGGTCGAGGCGCGTTGCCGCGCCGCTGGCGCCGGTGTGGATCTCCACCGCCTGGAAGCCGTGCGCATCGAGATGGGCGCGCAGCGCCGGCACGATGTCTTCCACCGCGGTGCCGACGACGAAGCGCATCTGGCAGAACACGCGCGCGCTGCCCGGGATGGCGCCCACGGGCTGGGCCGGGTTGCCGGCCACCATGGCCAGGATCTCGATGCTGTTCCAGCCGATCACGCGCTCGGCGGGCGTGAGCCCGGGCTCGCCCCAATCGGCGTCGACGGCCGGATCGTCCGCGTCGCCGCCGACCTGGATGTCGGCCAGCGCGCGGCGCACGGGCTCCGGCACCTCGCGCGGGCGCAGCGCGTCGACGAGGATGCGGCCGCGCGGACCGACCAGCGATGCGACGGCATTGGCCAGCACGATGCCGGGGTTGGCCAACAGGCCGCCCCAGTTACCGGAGTGATAGGCGCGCTCGCGGCAGTTCAGGCGCAGTTCGAAATTGAGCGCGCCGCGGGAGCCGAGGAAGAGAGTGGGCCGCGCGGCCTGCACCCGCGGGCCGTCGCTGGCCAGGAACAGGTCGGCCTTCAAGGCTTCGCGCTGCTGTTCGCAAAATTCGCGCAGGCCGGGCGAGCCCTTTTCCTCGCCGGTTTCCACCAGCAGCTTGAGGTTGAAACCGAGCTGGCCGCCGCGCGCGGCGATCACCTGTTCCAGCGCCGCCAGGTTGACGGTGTGCTGGCCCTTGTTGTCGGCGGTGCCGCGGCCGTACCAGCGTTCGCCTTCGATGTGCAGGTCCCAGGGCGCGAGGCCTTCGCGCCACTGCGCGGCCTGGCCGCGCACCACGTCGCCGTGGGCGTACATCAGCACTGTGGGCAGGCCGGGCGCTTCGATACGTTCGGCCACGAGCAGCGGCAGGCCGGCGGCGACCGGGTTGTCATGCAGTTGCGAAGTGAAGCCGAGGGCGGCGAGCGAGGGCGCCATCTCCTCCTCGAGGTAGGCGCGCAGCACGGGCGCGCCTTGCGGTTCCTCGCTCTCGGAGGCGTAGCGCACGCGCCGCGCCAGGGTGGCGGCCAGCGCGCCGGAATCCAGCACGTCCTGCGCGCGCTGGATGGCAAGGGATCGGGTCATGCGGGCGATTCTGCCCTAGCGACCTACAGCACGTCCTTGATGAAGTAGGCCGCGTTGTCGTGCAGCTTGTGAAAGATGCTGCGCTTGCGCCATTGCTCCAGCTTCACCTCGCGTGCCCGCTGCACGTAGCGCTCGAAGATGCCGTCGAAGCGCGCGGCGATGCCGGCGTCGAGGATGCCCAGCGTGATCTCGTCGTTGGTGTCGAAGGAGCGGTCGTCGAAATTGGTCGAGCCCACCGCGGACCAGGCGCCGTCGATGGTCATGATCTTCTGGTGCAGCAAGGTGTGCGGGTACTCGAACAGGCGCACGCCGCTGCGCAGCATCGTCTCGAAGTGGCGGTGGCCGGCATGCTGCACCACCGGGCTATCGGAGCCGCTGGCCGCCGGCATCAGCACGCGGATGTCGACGCCGCGCTTGACGGCCTGCGCCATCGCCGCGATGGCTTCCACCTTGGGAATGAAGTAGGGGTTCTGGATCCAGATGCGCTTCCTGGCCAGGCACAGCGCGGTGTGGTGCAGCAGCTTGACCGCGGGCGCCGAGTTCTCGGGCTTGACGAAGGCGGCGTGGATGGGGATGTCGCCCACCTTGTGCAGCACCGGGAACACCTCCTCGCCCACGAACACCTCGCCGGTTTCGCCGGTCCAGTTCTCGCTGAAGGCGCCCTGGATGCTGTGCACGATGGGCCCGTGCAGCCAGACGCTGACGTCGGAGAAGTGCTGGCCGTCCTCGGCGTTGCCCAGCCAGTCGTCGACGATGCAGTGGCCGCCGACGAAAGCCTCCTTGCCGTCGATGACGCACAGCTTGCGGTGGTCGCGGTCGTTCAGCACGCCGATGGTATAGATCGAGCGCTTGTGGAAGAACTTGACCTTGCAGCCGGCCTCGCGCAGCCGCGCCAGGGTGTCGTTCTGCAGCTTCTTGGAGCCCTGCGCGTCGAGCAGGATGCGCACCGTGACGCCGGCCCGCGCGCGGTCCATGAAGGCGGCGGCCACGCGCGTGGCCAGCTGGCCGGGCTTCCAGAGGAAGGTCTCGAAGTGCACCGACTTCCGCGCGGCCAGGATGCGCGCGACGAGCACGTCGAAGAAGGCGCCGTTCTCCAGCACCTCGATGCTGTTGCCCTCCACCGAGGTGCTGAGCGACAGGCCGGACAGCGAGGGCATCAGCTGGTCGATGGTGGCGTCGCACTGCACGTGCAGGATCGGGCTGCGGTGGCGGCGGATGGACCAGATCACCAGCGCCAGGACGGCGCTGAGGGCGAGGGACAGCCAGACCCAGAGGTCGGAATCGAACATGGCGGCGCGGTGAGCTCTTCCGTTTTTGGTCATTCTCCGGTCAGGCGGCGCCATCCGGGCTTGTCCGTAACCAGGTGTTCGCCACCGGCGCCTAGACTGGCCCGCACCATGCAAAGCCCATCGCCGCGCTTCGGCGCCGACTCCCTGCGTGACTTCGCCCGCAACCTGCTTGCTGCTGCCGGCATGCCCGACGACAAGGCCGACGCCGTCGCCGGCATCCTGGTGCAGGGCGACCTGATGGGGCACACCACGCATGGCCTGCAACTGCTCGCGCCCTACCTGCGCGACATCGACGCGGGCAGCATGCGCGTGGACGGCGGCCCGCAGGTGGTGGCGGACGCGCCTGCCGCGCTCACCTGGGACGGCCGCCGGCTGCCCGGGCCCTGGCTGGTGCTGCAGGCGATGGAAGCGGCGGCCGAACGGGCGCGAACGATGGGCACTTGCACGGTCGTCATCCGGCGCAGCCACCACATCGCCAGCCTGGCCAGCTACCACCTGCGCGCGACCGAGCAGGGCTTGCTGTTGCTGCTGGCCTGCTCCGATCCCAATGCCAGCAGCGTCGCGCCCTTCGGCGGGCTGGACCCGGTGTTCACGCCGAATCCGCTGTCTGCCGGCATCCCGGCACCGGGCCTGCCGATCGTCACCGACATCTCGACATCGACCACCACCAACGGCCTCACGAACCGGCTGCAACAGGAAGGCGGCAAGCTGCCGGCGCCCTGGCTCATCGATGGCGAAGGCCGGCCCAGCGACGACCCGGGCGTGCTGTTCCGGGAACCCAAGGGCACGATCCTGCCGCTCGGTGGCCTGGATTCGGGGCACAAGGGTTATGGCCTGTCACTGCTGGTGGAGGCGCTGACCGGTGGCCTCGCCGGCCACGGGCGCGCGGATCCGAAGGAGGGCTGGGGCGCCACGGTGCTCCTGCAGGTGATGGACCCGCAGCGCTTTGCGGGCAGCGAAGCCTTCCTGCGCCAGACCGGCGAGTTGGTGCGGCAATGCCATGCCTCGCGCCCGGCCCGGGCCGGCCGGCCGGTGCGCTTGCCGGGCGAGCAAGGCTTTGCTCTGGCCGAAACGCAGCGCCGCGAGGGCGTGGCGCTGCATCCGGGGATCGTGGATGCGTTGCGGCCGTGGGCGGAGAAGCTGCGGGTCGAGATTCCCGGCGCCCTGGCGTAGCCGACAATCCGGGCATGAAAAACCGCCCCACCGGCGGCCTGGTGTATTCCACCGAGGGCGGGCGCATGTGCCCGGCCTGCCGCCGCCCCATCGCCCAGTGCACCTGCCGCACCGCCCTCCAGCCGCCGCCCGGCGACGGCATCGTCCGCGTGCTGCGGGAAACCAAGGGTCGCGGGGGCAAGGCGGTGACCGTGGTGCGCGGCGTACCGGTGGACGCCGGCGCTTTGCTGAAACTGGGGCAGGACCTGAAAGCCGCCTGCGGTACCGGCGGCACCGTCAAGGACGGCACGATCGAAGTCCAGGGCGACCACGTGGAGAAGGTCATCGCCTTGCTGCAGCAGCGCGGTTACCAGGTCAAAAGGGCCGGCGGCTAGGCGGTTACAGCACGGACGCAGTAGCAGGTTAGGCTTATGGGTTGGCCCGGCCCGTTTTCCGTACGGCTGAGCCTGGACCCTGACTGGATTTGCTTCGCATGATTCCTGCCCTCGCGCAGGCCCGCGCCTGGGCCGCCGAACGCTGGCACCGCTTCGCGGCGTGGGTGCGCCTGCACCCCGCGCTCGCCGCCCTGATCCTCCCCGCTCTCGTGCTGGCCTACGTGCTGGTGCTGATCCCGTTCACGCCCGGCATCTCCGACCTGCGCAAGGCCAAGTCCGAAGTGCCCACGGTGGTGCTGTCGGCCGACGGCGTCGTGCTGGCCGAATACAAGCGCCTGAACCGCGAGTGGGTGCCGCTGGAGCGCATCTCGCCCTATGTGATCGATGCGCTGATCGCCACCGAGGACCACCGCTTCTACGAGCACCACGGGCTGGACCTGCGGCGCACGGTGGGCGCGCTGTGGGCGACGCTGCGCGGCGGCCGCCAGGGCGGCTCCACGATCACGCAGCAGCTCGCGCGCAACATGTTTCCCGAGGAGATCGGCCGCGCGCCCACCCTCAACCGCAAGGTGAAGGAGGCGATCACCGCGCTGAAGATCGAGTCGATCTACTCCAAGAAGGAGATCCTCGAGACCTACCTCAACACGGTCCCCTTCCTGTACAACGCGTTCGGCATCGAGATGGCCGCGCGCACCTATTTCGACCGCTCGGCCGACCAGCTGGACGTGCTGCAGGCAGCCACCCTGATCGGCATGCTGAAGGGCACGGCCTACTACAACCCGGTGCTGAACCCGGACCGCGCGGTGGACCGCCGCAACACGGTGCTGGCGCAGATGGCCAAGCGCGGCAAGCTGACGCCCGCGCGCGCCGAGGCGCTGGCGGCGCAGCCGATGCGGCTCGATTTCGAGCGCCAGCCGGAGCAGGTGGGCATCGCCCCGCACCTGGCGCAGACCTTGCGCAAGTGGCTGATCGCCTGGGCCGACCGCGAGGACTACGACATCTACGCCGACGGCCTGGTGGTGCACACGACCATCGACTCGCGGTTGCAGCGCGCCGCCAACCAGGCGGTGGCGCGCCAGCTGCGGCCGCTGCAGGACATCGTCGACCGCTCGCGCGGGCGCGGCGACGACAAGCTGGCCTTGCAGGCCGGTTTCCTGGCACTGGACCCGCGCACGGCGCAGGTGCGCGCCTGGGTCGGCAGCCCCGATTTCGCCAGCGAGCCCTTCGACCACGTGAACCAGGCGCGGCGCCAGCCGGGTTCCACTTTCAAGCCCTTCGTCTACGGCGCGGCGTTCGAGCAGGGCATGAGCCCGGACGACACCTTCCTCGACCAGCAGCTGCAGATCCGCGACGGCAAGTCCGTGTGGAGTCCCAGCGACCCGGAGCCGCCGACCAACCAGCCCATGAGCTTGCGTGACGGCCTCGTGCATTCGCGCAACCGCATCACGGCGCAGGTGATGCAGAAGGTCGGGCCGCCGCGCGTGGCCGAACTCGCCTACCAGCTGGGCGTGCGCGAAAGCAAGCTCGATCCCGTGCCTTCGCTGGCGCTGGGCACCAGCCCGGTGACCCTGCGCGAGATGGTCTCGGCCTACGGCACGCTCGCCAACAACGGCCGCTACATCGGCGAGCCGCAGGTGGTGACGCGGGTGGAGGACCGCAAGGGCACTCTGCTCATGAGCTTCGCCGCGCCCAAGCCGCAGCAGGTGATGCAGAAGCCGCTGGCCTTGAAGCTGGTCAACGTCATGCGCGGCGTGGTGGACGAGGGCACCGGCACTGCGATCCGCTCGCGCTGGGGCATCCAGGCCGACGTGGCCGGCAAGACCGGCACCACGCAGGAGAACACCGACGGCTGGTTCATCCTGATGCACCCGCAGCTGGTAGCCGGCGCCTGGGTCGGCTTCGACGACGCCCGCATCGCCATGGGCGACAGCTGGGGACCGGGAGCGCGCAGCGCCTTGCCGATCGTGGGCGACTTCTTCACCCAGGCGCTGCGCATGCACGCCGTCGACAGCCGGGTGGAATTCGACATCCCGCGGCCGAAGCCGAGGCCGCGCGAGCCCACGAGCCCGGGCGACGCCATGCAGGGCGTGATCAACGACCTGCTGGGGCGGCTGATGAAAATGATCCAGTGACCGCGAGCGCCTGATACACCCGCAACGCCGCCCACGCATCGTTGGCGGCGTACAGCACCTGCTGCTGCGTCAATTGCCGGTTGGCCCAGTTCGAGGTCGCGGCGCGCTTGGACTTCAGGTAGCGGCGCTCGAACAGCACCGCCACTGCGGCCTTGATCCCCATCTGCCGGCGGTAGCCCCGCTGGCGGAACAAGGTGTCCAGGTCCAGCACGTCCTGCGGCTCGACGCCCAGCTTGTGCGTGATGCGGCGCTTGTCGTCGTGCAGGCCGAACCCCGCCTTGACGATGCCGGTCCGCGCGAGCAGGGCGCCGGCAATGGCGCGGCAGCCGGGGTCGTGCAGCTGGAACACGTAGGCGCGGTCCAGGGTAGCCAGCTGCACCGTGTGCGGGCCGTCGGAGGCCTCGCCGGCGACGAAGGTGGGACGCGACTCCGTGTCGAAGCCCCAGACCGGTTCGCGGGCCAGCGCGGCGGCGGCCGCTTCGGCATGCGTTACGCTGGCGACAATCTCGATGCGGTCCAGTCCGATACGCTCGAAGGGCTCCAGCAGCGCGATCTCTTCGGGGGCGGGCATGGTGGGCGACTGCATGGACGCGAGCATACAAGGAGACAACGATGATCCGACTGCACGGGCTGGCCTACAGCAACTACTACAACAAGGCGAAGATGGCCTTGCTCGAAAAGGGCGTGGCCTTCGAGGAGGTGGCCACGGCCATCCACGGCGATGATCCGGAAGTGCTGGCGTCCTCGCCGCTGGCCAAGATCCCCTTCCTCACGCTGGAGCTGGGCGGGCTGTGCGAGAGCTCGGCCATCCTGGAATACCTCGAAGCGGCGTACCCCACGCCGCCGCTGCTGCCGGCCGATGCGTATGCGGCGGCCAAGGTGCGCGAGCTCGCGATCTTCATCGACTGGCACCTGGAGATGGCGGCGCGCCAGCTCTATCCCAGCGCCTTCTTCGGCGCCGCGCCGCTCAGCGACGGCAACAAGGCTCGCATCCGGCGCGAGATCGAGCAGAAGGCCGAGGCCTTCGCGCGGCTGGCGAAGTTCGCGCCCTATGTCGCTGGCGACAGCTTCACGCTGGCCGACTGCTGCGCCTTCAACAGCCTGCCGCTGGTCGGCATGGCCACGCGCGCGATCTATGGCGAGGACTTGCTGGCTCCGATCGTCAACTACAAGGCTTACATCCAGTTCATCGGCGAGCGATCGAGCGCGCAGAAGGTGGTGGCGGATCGCAAGATCGCCATGGCTTCCCGTTAAATTAGCGCCATGACGCCCGAACAATTGCTGCGCCACTACGACGCCGCCAGCCTCTGGAGCGGTGGCTGCGGCCTGTCCATGCCCGAAGGCTACGAGCGCGCGCTCAGCGTGCGCGAACTGCGCATCCGCCGCGGCGAGCAGCCGCGCGGCTACAAGGTCGGTTTCACCAACCGCGGCATCTGGCCCCGCTACGGCGTGGACGCGCCGATCTGGGGCACGGTGTACGACACCACGCTCAGCTTCTGCGAGGACGTGGGCGAGGTCTGGCTCGCCGGCACCTGCCAGCCGCGGCTGGAGCCCGAGTGCGTGCTGGGGCTTGCGGCCACGCCACCGGCCCGGGCGACGCTGGACGACCTGCGCAAGTGCATCGCCTGGATCGCCCCTGGCTTCGAGATCGTGCAGTGCCACCTGCCGGACTGGAAGTTCAGCGCCTCGGCCGACACGGTGGCCGACGGCGGCCTGCATGCCCGCCTGGTCGTGGGCCGCAAGGTGGACGCCTCCACGCTGCCCGCTGACGCCGCCGGCTTCGAGGCCGTGCTCGCCGGCGCGCGCGTCACGCTGTCCCGCGACGCGCAGAAGGTGGACCAGGGCGTAGGCGCCAACGTGCTCGATGGCCCGCTGCATGCGCTGCTGCATTTCGTCAATGCGCTGCGCGACTGCCCCGGCGCGCCCGACCTGCAGGCCGGCGACGTCGTCACCACCGGCACCTGGACCGATGCCTGGCCGGTGTTGCCGGGCGAATTCTGGCGCGCGGAGTTCAGCGCGCCGCTGCCGACTCTTTCGATCCGCTTTTCCTGAAACGATGACCGCTCCGCTGCCCGAGGACTGCCTCGCCTCCACCCCGCTGATCGACAGCGCGCACCCCGAGGTCCGCGCCTTCGCGCTGCGCCAACGACACCGAGCGCGCCATCGCGCTGTACTACGCCGTGCGCGACGGCTTCCGCTACGACCCTTACCGCATCGACCTGCGGCCCGAAGGCATGCGCGCCAGCGCGGTGGTCGCGGCCGGCTACGGCTGGTGCGTGCCCAAGGCCGGCCTGCTCGCGGCCGTGGCGCGCGCCGCCGGCATCCCGGCCCGCGTGGGCTATGCCGACGTGCGCAACCACCTGTCGACCGAGCGCATGCGCGCCACCATGACGACCGACGTCTTCATCTGGCACGGCTACACCGAGCTCTGGCTGGCTGGCGCCTGGCGCAAGGCCACGCCCGCCTTCAACGTGGAGCTGTGCGAGCGCTTCGGCCTGCACCCGCTGGAGTTCGACGGTCGCAGCGATTCGATCTACCACCCGTTCGACCGGGCCGGCAACCGGCACATGGAATACCTGAACGACCGCGGCAGCTTCGTCGAAGTGCCGCTGGAGACGATCGTCACCGACTTCCGCGTCACCTACCCGGGCTGGCTGCGCGGCGCCGAGACGGCCATCTCCCTGGCGCAGGCGGATTTCCAGGCGGACGTTGCGCAGGAGCCCGGCACGACCCTATGATGCGCCGCTTCAAGGAGAAGAACGAATGGACAAGCGCCAGTTCCTCGCTGCGGCCACGCTCGGGGCCGCTGCTCTCCCTGCCCTCGCGCAGGGCGGCAACTCGCCCAAGGGCCAGCGCGGCCCGACGCTGCTGACCGTCACCGGCGCCGGCGTCAAGCCGAACCGGGGTCCCTTCGACCCCGTGCTGGACCAGATGATGGGCAAGCAGAAGCTCACCTTCGACAAGGCCCACGCTTTCGACTTCGCCACGTTGGCGGCCATGAAGCCCGTCGAGATCCGGCCCACGCTCGAATACGACAGCAAGCCGCACCGGCTCTCCGGCCCGCTGCTGGCCGACGTGCTGGCGGCGGCCGGCGTGAAGGGCGAGGGCGGCAAGCTCGCGATGCGGGCCGTGGACGGCTACGCTCCGGTGCAGACACTGGCCGACGTCCGCAAGTACCGCTTCATCCTGGCGACGCATCTCGATGGCCAGCCGATGCCGCTGGGCGGCCTCGGTCCGCTGTGGGCCCTGTTCGACGTCGACCGCGTTCCCGAATTCGCCGCCAAGCCGCTGGACCAGCGCTTCGCCAATCTGCCCTGGGCGCTGTTCCACATCGACGTGCAAGCCGGCTGAGCCGCCTGGGCCTACCGCGGCCGTCGCCGCGCGACTACAAGCACCCCGGGGCGGGTGGCGCTACGGTGGGGTATGCACAGAAGAAGCATCCTCTCGCTGGGCCTGGCGGTCGCTGTCGCGGCTGCGGCCCCGTTCGCGCAGGCGAAGACGCAGCATCACGGCCACGCCAGCGCGCAACGCCCGGCGTCCGCCGTGGTGACGCCGTACCCGGCCGATCCCACGCAGCACATGAACCAGCTCAATGGCGACACGTCTGCGCCGGTGCTGGCCGAAGGCGCCAAGGGCCCGGCCGTCGTGCGCGCGCAGGTGATGCTGGATCGCGCGTGGTTCTCGCCGGGCGAGATCGACGGCGTGTTCAGCACGAACATGAAGCACGCCGTCGCGGCCTTCCAGCTCGCGCGCGGGCTGCCCACGAGTGGGCGCATCGACGCAGCAACCTGGGGCGCGCTGGGGCAGCAGCAGGCGCCGGTGTTCGGCACCTACGTGGTGACGCCGCAGGACATGGCCGGCCCTTACGTGAAGATCCCGGACGACCCGGTGGAGGAATCCAGGCTGCCGACGCTCGGCTACCAGAACCCGGAGGAGGCGCTGGGCGAGCGCTTCCACGTCAGCCCCAGGCTGCTGGCCGCTTTGAACAAGGACCGCCCGCTGCGTGAAGGCCAGATGATCGTCGTGCCCGACGTGCTGAAGGCGCAGGCGCTGGCCGGCAAGGCCACCGGCATCCGCATCGCCAAGTCCGAGCGGATGCTGTACCTTCTCGGTGAAGGCGACAAGGTGATCGGCGCCTTCCCGGTGAGCTTCGGCGGCGCCGAGAACCCGCTCCAGCCCGGGCAGATGTCCATCGTGACCAAGGTGATGAACCCGAACTACAGCTACGACCCCAGCCTGCTGAAGAACCCCAAGGCCGACGAGAAGCTGCGCCTGCCGCCCGGTCCCAACAACCCGGTCGGCGTGGTGTGGCTGGGCCTGAGCAAGGAGCACTGGGGCATCCACGGCACCGCGGAACCCTCGCAGATGGCGCGGGTGCAGACCAATGGCTGCGTGCGCCTGACCAACTGGGACGTGTCGCGGCTCGCGACCGTCGCGGACAAGGGCATGGCGGTGGACGTGCAGGCATGAAGCTGCGGCACGTCGCCATCGCCGCCGGCGTGCTGCTCGCGCTGCAAGGCTGCGAACGCGCGCCGGTGCGCACCACCGTGTACCGGCAGCCGCAGGAGCAGCAGCAGCCCGCTGCGCAGGCACCGGCCGCGCAAGCGCCGGCGCCCTCCGCTGCGGCTCCCACGCCGCCGCCGCACGAAGCGATCACGATGGCCGTGCCGGGCGATGCCGCCGGCGTCGAGATGCTCTCGCACCGCACGCTGCGGCTGCCGGTGCAAGGCGTGCCGGCGTCGGCCCTGGTCGACACCTACAGCCAGTCGCGCGGCACGCATCCGCACGAGGCCATCGACATCCTGGCGCCGCGCGGCACGCCGGTGGTGGCGGTGGACGACGGCACGATCGTGAAGCTGTTCAACAGCAAGCCGGGCGGCATCACCGTCTACGAGTTCGATCCGGACGGCCGGCTCAGCTACTACTACGCGCACCTGGACCGCTATGCGGAGGGCCTGCACGAAGGCATGCAGGTCAAGCGCGGTGACCTCCTGGGTTACGTGGGCAGCACCGGCAATGCCGACGCCAGGACGCCGCACCTGCACTTTGCCGTGTTCAAGTTGGGGCCGGAGAAGCGCTGGTGGGAAGGCACGCCGGTCAATCCCTATTCAGCGCTGCGTGACGCAGAACCCGCAGGCACGGTCACCGCGAGCCGTTGACTCCCGGAGTTACCTGGGGTGGGCAGATCCGCTGCGCACCGGATACACACAGGCGAGCAGCAGGTACAAGCCCGCCCCCACCAGCAACGCCCCGGTCGCGCACCACAGGGATTGCGTGAAGCCCGCCGCCGTGCTGGACGCATGTGCCACCAGCACCGCGGCGATCGGCGGCCCGACCATCTGGCCCAGGCCCCACAGCACGGTCAGCAGCCCCATGAAGCTGGTCGGATGCTGCGGCCGCAGCCGGCGCGCCTCCTGCATGGCGAAGAACGTGATCGCGGTAAAAGGCAGGCCCAGCAGCACACTGCCGATGGCGAAGCCCGCCAGCGTTGGGCTCACCAGGCTGGCGGCGACGCCGATCGCCTGGATCACGTAGCAGGCCGCCAGCCGCAGCCGCTGGTCACCGGGGCCACGCAGCCGCGAGGCCGCGAGCGCGCCCAGGATCACGCCGACGCCGAACAGCGGCCAGAACAGGTCCAGCCAGCGCGAGCCGGGCAAGGTCAGGCGCGCGATCACCGGCAGGAAGGTGGCCGTGACGATGTAGCCCAGCCCGGCCAGGCTGTAGGCGCCGGCCAGCAGGCCCATCTCGACGACGTCGGCTTCTTCGCCCTTGGCGTTGGCGCCGCTCGCGCTGGTGGCAGCGGGCGCGGGCAGGGCGCGGTGCGCATCGAACACGCGCCAGACCACCACGGTCAGCACCAGCGCCAGCACGCCGAACAGGAACCAGCCGTCCGCCGCCGGTGCATGGGTCGCCACCAGCGCGCTCGCCGCCAGCCCGCTCGTCACGATGCCCAGGCCGGGGCCGACGTAGATCAGCGCGCCCATGGCCGGCACGCCGCGCCGCGCCAGTTGCTCCAGGCACCAGCCGGACGTGTAGAGGAAGACGACCGCGCTCGCCAGCCCGGCGGCGAAGCGCCACCAGGCCCAGGCCGCGGGCCAGGGCAGTGCCATGGCGGCCGTGACCAGCGCCGTGGCGACCAGGCCGCCGCGGATCAGGGTCGGCCCGTTCAGCGCGACCGACCAGCCCAGCCGCCGCCACAACCAGGGCTGCAAGGTCAGCAGCCCGGCGCCGAGCAGGTAGCCGAAGTAGTTGGAGCTGGCCAGCAGGCTGGCGCCGGGCAGGGTGACGGTGCCCTCGGCCATCATCAGCGGCAGCAGCGGCGTGAACGCGAAGCGGCCGATCCCCATGGCGACGGCGAGCGCGCCCAGGCCGGCCAGCGCGATGGCAAGCGGTCGGAAGGATGAGGCAGCGTGCACGGGGCGCAAGTGTCGCATGTCTCGTCAGGGTTCCGGGTAAAAGCTATGGACCGACCGGTTAGCATTGGCGCATGAAGATCCTGCTCGCCTTGCGCCCCTGCAGTTCGGCGCTGGCGCACCGCGTGGCGGCCGACCCCGGGTTGGCCAAGGCGCTCGGTGCCAAGCCGAACCCCGGTATCGGCTTCGTCTTTCCCAAGTTCTTCGACGCGAGCGGCCCGGTGCTGGGTCGCCTGCTGGAGCTGGCCGAGGGCGAGTCCCTCAGCTTCATCCGCGACGTGCAGTGCTCGCCGGCCGAGATCGAGGCCAGCGCGCATTTCGAGGCGATCAGCCGCTCCAACGTGGGCCAGAGCCGCGCCGATTCCAAGGCCACCATGGCGGCCTACCACCAGGACAGCCTGCACGCCACCGCCAGCCGCTGGCAGGTGCGGCTGCCGCAGCGCATCTACCTGAGCAAGCCGGTCGCCGGCAGCGCGATCACCCACGTCGATCAATGGACCGGCGAATACGTCCTGGGCACGCAGGCGGCACAGGCCTTGCGTGACAGCGACCTGACCGGCTTCGAGCTGCGTCCCGTGCTGCATCACAAGCCGGAAACGCCGGCTGATGCCGCGGAACACCTGGTCGCGCGCGAGCTGCTGCCCGCTGCGCTGGAGGACCGCACCACCTTCGAGACCTTCGACGACGGCCCGCGCCAGCCGTCCACGCCGCGCCGCTACGGCCTGCTGACCTACCCGGCTGGCGCGCTGGCCGCGAGCCCGGACCTGGCGCGTACCGCCGAGCCCTGGGGCGCCTGGCGCACGCCGGCGTGGGTGGTCAGCCAGCGCACGCGGCAGCTGTTCGACAGCGCGCAGATCCGCGGCTGGAAGTTCCAGCCGGTGCTGCAGGCGGACAGCCGCTTGCACCGCGAGCATTCGCAGCGCTGGGAAGACGTGCTGGCGAAACTGCAGCAGGCCGGCGCGTCGGTGATCGCCTGATCAGCGCGCGACCAGCACCGGCACCGGCGACTCCGCCACGACTTTCGACGCGACGCTGCCCAGCATCAGCCGGGCCAGGCCGGTGCGGCCGTGGGAACCGACCACCACCAGGTCGACGCCGTCCTCGCGCGCCGCGCGGGTGATGCCGTCCGGTGCGGTCGTGTCCTCGACCAGCTTCGGGTGGAAGTCGACCGCGGGCGAGGCCGCCGCGCAGAGCGCCTGCACCTTGCCGTGCGCTTCGCCGGCGAGTTCCATGGCCGAAGCCATGAAGTTCTTGAAGGCCGTCGGGCTCTCCTCGCCCAGGCCGAATTCAGGGTAGTCGACGACGAACAGCGCCGTCAGCCGCGCGCCGTGCACGCGGGCCAGGTTGACTGCGAGCTTGGCGGCGCCTTCGGAAGCGGCGGAGCCGTCGGTGGCGATCAGGATGTGCTTGAACATGGTGCCCCCATGGTCGGCGGCGCGAGCCGCCTTGGTTTGAGCTGGATCAATCAGCGAACGACCAGCACGGGCATCGTAGCCTCGGCCAGCACGCGCGTGGTGACGCTGCCCAGGACCAGCTTGCGCAGCGCGCCGTGGCCATGCGAGCCGATCACGATCAGGTCCGCCTTCTCGTCGCGTGCGCATTGCGCGATGCCATGCGCGGCCGTGGCCTCCTCGACGATGCGGGTTTCCAGCATGAGCGGCGCGCCGCCGTCATCGGCCAGTTCCGCCGCGCGAGCCAGCGCCTTGCCGGCGTGCGTATGGGCCGCGGCGATGTAGGCCTGGAAACCGAGCGGGTTGGCCTGCCCGATGCCGAGATAGGGATAGGGGTCGACCACGTTGACCGCGGTCAGCCGCGCGCCGTTCGTGCGCGCCAGTTCGATGGCGGTGCGGGTGGCCTGGTCGCAGGCGGCGGAGCCGTCGGTGGCCAGCAGGATGTGCTTGAACATGGGGAAGCCTCCAGCCTGGCGGGTTCGAAACGCCAGAGTAGGCGCACGGCCCGCGCCCGTCAATGGACCACGCGGACCGGGCGTGTCCGCTTGATGAGGCCCAGCGGCGGCGCTAGCATGGTCCGCGAGCCGCGCGATGCGGCGCGGAGGTGCAGATGCCGCAACTGATAGCGAGCGTGAAGGGTGTCGAGGTCAAGCACGTCTACCTCACGAAGAACCGCACTACGCTCGGGCGCAAGCCGGGCAACGACATCGTGCTGGACACGATGGTCGTGAGCGGTCAGCACTGCGCGTTCGACCTGGTCGGCGTGGCCGACGTCTTCCTGCAGGACCTGGGCAGCACCAACGGCACTTACGTCAACGACCACATGGTGCGCGAAAGGACCCGCCTGAGCGACGGCGACGTCATCGCCATCGGGCCGTACCGCATCCGCTACCTGCAGGCTTCCGAGGAGCCCACCAGCAGCTTCGGCGAAACCCAGGCCTTCCTGTCCGACAGCATGCTGCAGCCGCAGATGCAGGCGAGCTTCGCCGTGATCTCGGGTTCGTCGGCCGGATTGGAGGTGCCCGTTGTGAAGGCCGTCACCACTTTCGGCCGCCCTGGCGTGTCGGTGGTTTCGGTCGCGCACCGCCGCAACGGTTTCTTCGTGACCCACCTGGCGGGCGAGAGCGTGCCGCTCCTGAACGGCCGGGCCCTCGGAGATGACGCGACGCTGTTGTCGGATCAGGACGTTCTGGACCTGGCGGGCACCCAAATGCGGTTCCAGCTCAGGGAATGAAGCAGAATAAGCCCCATGGGCTTGTTGACTCGCATCTTCGGTAACGGCAGGGAGAGGGAGCCGGGCGGCCCCCCGAGCTCCCAGTTCCACGAGAGCGACAGCACCAGCAACGAGGGCGAAGCCTCGCGCAACGCGCCCCGCCGCGAGCTCGTGCAGGTGATCATGCGCGACACGATGCGCAAGCACGGCATCCCCACCGACTGGATGGAGTGCCGCATCCTGTCCACGGTCAACCGCAGCGGCCGCGCCGGCCTGCACGCCAACTTCGTGATCAAGCAGGCGCACCAGCAGATGCTGTCGTACGTGTTCGCCTTCCAGGACAGCTTCGAGACCGAGCTGGCGCGCTTCGAGCCGCGGGCGCGCGACTGGCTGATGGGCCTGTCCTGGGAATTCCAGGGTCTCCCCACCGGGCTGGCCGCGCAGGCGGCGCTTCCCAGGTCCATCGCCAACCCGGCCGGCACCGGGGCGCCGTTCTCGCTGCCGCCGCTGTCCATGAACGTGCCGCAGGACCGCGCCTTCGCGCCGACCGACGATGCGATGGCGGCGGAGATGCCCAGGTCGGACGAGGAAGTGCAGCGCGACCTGAAGGCGCTGTTCGCCATCCGCGACGCCGCCATGGCGCAGGCGGCACGGCGGCAGGACGCCGACGGTCCGCCGGACTTCGAGAACACCCGTCCCTTCGACGACGACGAGTCGCCCGGCAAGAAGGGCTGAGGCGACGGGCGGGCTGCCGGCCCGGCCTTGCAATGGCCGAGCCAGGCCCCAGGTGGGATGCATGAATACCACCGTACCCAAGAACCTCTTCATGCTGGCCCGCATGCTCGAGCGCCTGGACCGCAGTGCGGCGGCGGTCGACCCGGCCCAGTACCGCGGGGTGGTGGAGCGTCTCAGCGAGCAGCTGCTGCAGGCGCCGCACGATGCGGCCCTGGACGCGGTGCTCGAGGCTTCGCCCGCGACCACGGAGCTGTACGAGAACCTGCAGTACCAGCACGCCGGCCTCTGCCGCTCGCCGCTGGAGCAGGCCCTCAACGCCGAACTCGCGGCCCGCGCCGCCATCGACGCCGCCCGCAAGCCTCAGCCGAAGGCCTGAACCGGCACGTAGCCACCGCCACCCGGCAGCGAGCGCGCCAGCACGTAATCGGGCGCGAGCTGCCAGGCGACCGGCTCGAAAGCCGGCGGCTGCGCGCCCTGGCCCTTGCGCGCCAGCGTCACGTGCGGGCGGTAGGGCCGCGTTTCCACCGGCAGCCCCAGGCGCTCCAGCACCGCGGCCAGGTCTGCATGCAGCGCGGCAAGCGGCGCCGGCACGGTGCCCGCTTCCAGCACCACGATCCCGCCCGGCGAGACTTCGGCCTGGTCCAGTTCCAGCAGGCACCCGTCCCAGCGCGCGGGCAGGGCTTCGCGCAGCGGCTGGATTCTTTCGACGGCGACGTTGCCCAGGAAGTGCAGCGTCACGTGCAGCCGCTCCGGCTGCGTGCGGCGCGCGCCTGCCGGCCAGCGCCACGTGTCCGCCTGGCGCACGATCGCCCCACGTACTTCGGCCGAAGGCCACAATCCGAGGAACAGCCGCCAGCTCTCGTCCATGCAGTGATTGTGGCTGCGCGAAATGCAAGAGCGAACGGATGAGCAGCGTTAACCGCTACATTTGCTCCAATCCAAAATCCGGAAGGCGTGCATCGGGAGCGCGGCCTTCCTTCGACGATGAACAAAGGCGAAGTGCCGGCTGAAGTTCGCCGGTTCATCCTCACCAGCGTTCCTTCCGTGCCCTACCTCGAAGCAGTGCTGCTGTTCCGGGGCGAGCCGGGGCATGCCTGGGACGCCGCGCAGCTGGCGCGGCGGCTGTACCTGCCGGAACGCGCGGCCGGCGAATTGCTGCGCGCGCTGGCCGAGGCCGGCATCGTCGCCGATGCCGGCGACGGGCGGCTGCGCTATGCGCCGTCCAGCGAGTTGCGCGCGGTGATCGACCAGGTGGCGCAAGCGTATGCCGCCGACCTCGTCGCCATCACCGATCTCATTCATTCACGCATCGACCGGCGCGCCCAGCAGTTCGCCGACGCCTTCCGCTTCCGCAAGGATTGAGACGTGCTCGCCCCCCTGATCTACTCCCTCTGTGCGCTCACCTCCATCACGTGCTTCGTGCTGCTGTGGCGCAGCTGGCGGGCCAGCGGCTCGCGGCTCCTGTTCTGGAGCGCGCTGTGCTTCGCCGCGTCCAGCGTCAACAACGTGCTGCTGGTGCTGGACCGGATCGTGTTCCCGGTCGAAGTGGACCTGTTCACCTGGCGGCTGGTCGCCGCGCTCGCCGCCGTGCTGCTGCTGCTGTTCGGGCTGATCTGGGAGGAGGGCTGAAATGCGCGAGATGATGATCGGCGCGATCGCGGTCGGCTGGCTGCTCGCCGGCCTGTTCTTCTTCCGCTTCTGGCGCCAGACGCGCGACCGCTTCTTCCTGTGGTTCGCGCTGTCCTTCTGGATCGAGGCGGCCGACCGGATCGCCCTCGGCCTGCGCATCGGCGTGTCCGAGGACGACGCGTTGATCTACGTGTTCCGCCTGATCTCCTACGGCCTGATCATCCTGGCCATCTGGCAGAAGAACCGGCCGCGAACCTAGAGCTTCGGAATCCGCAGGGTCTTGCTGATCATCAGGCTGCCGGAGAGCACGAACAGCAGCACCAGCGGATGCAGCTCCCACGGTCCGAGGTCGACGCGGCCGAACCAGAGCCCGTCTTCCAGGCGGTCGACCCAGGCCGCCCAGGCCAGGACGCCTACGAGCACCACGCTGGTCGGGATCGGGGTGCCTTCGAAGTAGGCTACCTTGCCGGAGTCGTCGGCCGCCAGCTTCTCCGCCGTCACGTTGTAGCGCGCGAGGCGGCTCACGCCGCAGCAGACGAAGTAGATCAGCGCCGCGGCGTCCCAGCCGCCCTGCATGCCGGCCGCGAAGGCGAGGGCGGCGGGCGCCACGCCGAAGGAAATGACGTCCGAGAGCGAGTCGAGCTCGCGGCCCAGCGCCGAATGCTGGTGCCGCGCGCGGGCGATACGCCCGTCCAGCACGTCGAGGATGAAGGCCGCGGGCGCGAGCGCCGCCGCGGCCAGGAAATGCCCCCGCTCGCCCGTGGCCACGAACAGCATGGCCAGAAGGATGGCGCCGACGCCGCAAGCGGCGTTGCCCAGGGTGAAGAAATCGGCCAGGTGGAATTCCCTGACCATCGAGAAATGGCGCGGCGCGCTGCGTTCCATGGCGATCCCGTGGTGGAAACACCCTTCAGCTTACGCTGTGCGCAGCGCGGCAGCACGTCGGCACGCGACAGGCGGCTGTGTAGTCGCGCGCCGACTGGCCGGGCTTATTGCCTGATTTTTCCGGCGCCCGTGATGATGGACAGCTCGACGAAGCGCGAACCGGAGTGCTGGTTGCCCTTGAAGCCGACGACGTAGCCGCCCAGGTCGTAGTTGTCGATGCTGTCCAGCGCCGCCACCACGCCTTCGCGCGAGGGCTTCGCGCCCTGGCGCCGCACCGCTTCGACGATCACGTGGGCGGCGATGTAGCCTTCCATCATCGCGTAGCTGACCGGCACTTCGAGGTTGGGCGTCTTGGACGCGGTGTCGATGAACTCCTTGGCCAGCTTGCCGGAGATCTTGTAGGGGCTGGGCGTCACCTGCGCGATCGCCACGCCCTGCATCTGCTCCTCGGACAGGCGCTTGGAGAGCTGCTCGATGTCCGCGCCGGAATGCGCGAACAGCTGCGCGGCGCCGCCGCTGGAGCGGTACTGCTCGATGAAGGCGGCGGCCGCGGCGCCGCTGGTCACCAGCAGGATGGCCTGCGGCGGGTTCTTCAGCAGCTGCTCCACCGCCGGCGCGACGCGCGCCGTGCCTGCTTCGTAGCCCACCTTCAGCGTGATCGTGCTGTGCGCCTTCTTCGCGGCCTCGTCGGCCGCGGCCAGCAGCGCCGGCGCGCCCGGGCCGTTCTCGTACACGAGGCCGATGCGCGTGATGCCGATGGTGGCCAGGTGCTGCGCCAGCTTGTCCACCTCGTCGCGCAGGGTGGCGCGCACGTTGTAGACGTAGGGCGCCTCGGGGCGGATCTCCGCGGTGCGATAGCCCACCAGCGCGATCTTTTCCTTTTCCAGCACCGGCGCGACCTCGGCGAGGTTGCGGCTGCCGAAGTAGCCCGCCAGCACCAGCGGCTTGTCCTCGGCCAGCATCGTGCGCGTCAGGGCCAGCGTGTCCTCGGGCCGGCCGCTGTCGTCGCGCCGCACCAGGGCGAAGGTGTTGCCATTGATGCCGCCGGCCTTGTTGACCGCATTGAAATACAGCTGCATGCCGGTGGCGTAGGCCCGGCCCTGGCTGGCTTCCAGCCCGCTCATGGGGCCGACCTGGCCCACCACCACCTGCGCCGCCTGCGCGCCGTTCGCGCCGCAGGCAGCGGCCATGATCAGCGCCGCGTGCGCGGCCATCACTTTCAACTTCATCGAACTTGCTCCTCTTGCCTTCTCGTGGAAACCCCTAGGCCCCAGCGGCGCGATGGCAATCGGGATTGCGTTCCAATCCTGCTGCCATGCAGCCCGCTCCGAGCACCGCCATTGAATCGCCCTACGCCTGGTGGCGCTTAGGGATCTCGCTGATGCTGATGACCATCGGTGGTAGCGGAATGTATTCGATCACGGTGGTGTTGCCACGCATCCAGCAAGAATTTGGCGTGGCCCGCGGCGACGCCTCGGTGCCGTACACGCTCACCATGATCGGTTTCGGCCTGGGCGGCATCCTCATGGGACGCCTTGCCGACCGCTTCGGCGTGATGGTTCCCGTGCTGGTGGGCGCGGTGGGCCTGGGCATCGGCTTCGTGGGCGCCGGCTATGCGCCCAGCCTGGCGGTGTTCTGCCTCGCCCAAGGCCTGTTCGTCGGCCTGCTCGGGACGTCGGCGACCTTCGCGCCGCTGGTGGCCGACACCTCGCAGTGGTTCGACCGCCGCCGCGGCATCGCGCTGGCCATCTGCATGAGCGGCAACTACACCGCCGGTGCGCTGTGGCCGCCGGTGATGCAGCACTTCATCGATGGCTACGGCTGGCGCGCCACCTATGCCGGCATGGGCGTGTTCTGCCTCGTGAGCATGCTGCCGCTGGCCCTGGTGCTGCGGCGCCGGCCGCCGGTGCAATCGGTCGCGGTGGCGGCGGGCGGCAGCGCCACGAGCCACGCTTCGGCGCACCCGCTGGGCCTTTCGCCCGGCCTGCTGACGGCGCTGCTGTCCGTGGCCGGCGTGGCCTGCTGCGTGGCGATGTCGATGCCGCAGGTGCACATCGTCGCCTACTGCGGCGACCTCGGCTTCGGCGCCGCGCGCGGGGCCGAGATGCTGTCGCTGATGCTGGGCATGGGCGTCGTGAGCCGGCTGGTTTCGGGCTGGATCTCCGACCGCATCGGCGGCCTGCGCACGCTGCTGCTCGGTTCGCTGCTGCAAGGCGTGGCGCTGCTGATGTTCCTGCCTTCGGACGGACTGGTGTCGCTGTACGTCGTCTCCGGATTGTTCGGGCTGTTCCAGGGCGGCATCGTGCCGGCCTATGCGCTGATCGTGCGTGAATACTTTCCGCCTCAGGAGGCAGGTGGCCGCGTGGGCACCGTGCTGATGGCGACGATGCTCGGGATGGCGCTGGGCGGCTGGCTCTCGGGGGCGGTGTTCGACTGGACCGGCTCCTACCGCGCGGCCTTCCTCAATGGCATCGCCTGGAACCTGTTGAACCTCAGCATCGTCGGCTTCCTCCTGTGGCGGGCCAGCTCGCTGGGACTGGTGAAACGCTGGCGGATGGGCGGGGCGGCCGCTTGAGGTAGAGTGCTCCGCCCATGAGCAACCTCATGGACCGCCGCCATCTCCTGCGGCTTGCGACCGCCACGGCCGCCGCCGGCTGGCTGCCGCGCAGCGCCTGGAGCCAGGCCCGCATCGCGAACAACCCCTTCACGCTCGGCGTCGCCAGCGGCTCGCCGGCCGCCGATTCGGTGGTGCTGTGGACGCGCCTCGTCGCGCCGGAACTCGCCAGTACCCGCCTCACCGTGCGCTGGGAACTGGCCGAGGACGAAAGCTTCGCGCGCATCGTGCAGCGCGGGCAGGCCGAGGCGCTGCCCGAACTCGCGCATTCCGTGCACGTGGAGCCCGCCGGCCTGGCGCCGGACCGGCCTTACTTCTATCGTTTCATGGCGGGCGACTGGGTCAGCACCGTCGGCCGCACGCGCACCTTGCCGGCGCCGGACGCGATCGTGCAGCGCCTGCGCCTGGCCTATGCGTCCTGCCAGCGCTGGGAGCACGGCTACTTCAGCGCCTATCGCCACATGCGCGCCGACGCGCCGGATTTCGTGCTGTTCCTCGGCGACTACATCTACGAGTACGCCGGCGCGGCGAAGGCGGTGCGGCGCACCGACGGCGTCACGGTGGCGACGCTGGCGCAATACCGCGACCGCTACGCGATGCACAAGAGCGACGCCGACCTGCAGGCCATGCACGCCGCCTGCGGCTGGCTGTTCACCTGGGACGACCACGAGGTGCAGAACGACTATGCGGCCGATTTCGGCGGCGACGTGCAGCCGCCCGGCGTCGATTTCCACGCCCGGCGCATCGCCGCCTACCAGGCCTACTACGAACACATGCCGCTGCGCGCCTCGGTGCTGACGCGCGCGCTGCAGGGCATGGCCAGTGGCGCCGAGATGCGCATCTACAGCGAACAACGCTTCGGCCGCCTCGCGCAGCTGTCGCTGCTGGATTGCCGCCAGTACCGCGACCCGCAGGCCTGCAGCAAGCCGAACAAGGGCTCCTCCACGCTCGATCCCGCGATCTGCCCGATCTGGGAAGACCCCAAGCGCACTTTCCTCGGCGCGGCGCAGGAGCAATGGCTGGACGGGCAACTCGCGCGCAGCGGCGCGACCTGGAACGTCATCGGCCAGTCGACGCTGTTCGGCCAGCGTGACTTCGACCCCGGCCCGACCCGCACGCTGTGGAACGACGGCTGGGATGGCTACCCTGCCGCCCGCCAGCGTGTGCTGGATTCGCTGCAGCAGCACAAGCCCTCCAACCCGGTGCTGCTCGGTGGCGACGTGCACGAGAACTGGGTGGGCCACGTGAAGGCCGATTACCAGCGGCCCGAGAGCGTGGCGCTGGGCGTGGAGTTCTGCGGCACCAGCATCACCTCGCGCACCCAGCATCCCGAGCAGGTCGCCGACCGGCTCGCGCCCAACCCGCACTTCATCCACGCCGATGCGATGCAGCGCGGCTACGGCATCGCCGACTTCACGCCCGGCGCGCTGAAGGTGCAGCTGCGCCTGCTGGACGACGTGGCGAATCCCGCCAGCGGCATCGCCACCGGCTCCAGCTTCGTCGTGGAGGCCGGCCGGGCGCGGGTGGAACGCGCGTGACCGCGCGCGCGTGGCTGTTGGCGCTGGCCTGGTTGCTGGCCGCCGCGGCCCACGCGCAAGGCGTGCTCGAAAGCGGCACGGCGGACCAGCACCGGCTCGGTCCCTATGTCGCCTACCTGGAGGATCCGGGCGGCCGGCTGCAGCTGGATGACATCCTGCAGCCGGCGCAACAGGCGCGCTTCCGGCCGGACCAGGGCAATGGCCCCGCGGCCAACTTCGGCCTGACGCGCGCGGCGATCTGGCTGCGCATCCGCATCGCGGCGGCGCCGGGCAGCGACCCGGGCTGGCTGCTGGAGCTGGCCTATCCGCCGCTGGACCACCTGCAGCTGTATTCGCCCGATGGCCAGGGCGGCTGGCGGCGCCAGGTGGGCGGCGACCTCGAACCCTTTGCCAGCCGGCCCATCGCGCATCGCAACCACGTGTTGCCCGTGCTGCTGCCGGCCGGCGCGACCAGCACGCTGTACCTGCGGCTGGAAAGCGAAGGCACGGTGGCGGCGCCGCTGCGGCTGTGGCGGCCGGCGGCGCTGTGGCGCAGCGACCAGGCCAGCTACGCGGCGCTGGCGCTTTACTTCGGCCTGCTGGCGGGGCTGCTGCTGTACAACCTGCTGCTGTTCGTCTCCGTGCGCGACACGGCCTACCTGGTCTACGTGCTGTTCGTGGCCGGCATGGCGCTGGCGCTGGCGGCGCTCACCGGCCTGGGCTACCAGTTCCTGTGGCCGCGGCAGGTGTGGTGGAACAGCGTGTCGCCGCCGGCGGGCTTCTGCTTCGCGGCGGTGTTCGGGCTGCTGTTCGCGCGCCGTTTCCTCGATAGCGCCGAAGGCATGCCGGTGATCGACCGCCTGCTGCTGGCGCTGGCCGCGGCCTGGGGCCTGACCCTGGTGCCCTTGCTGGTCCTGCCCTATGTGGTGTCGAACTGGCTGGTGACCTTGCTGGCGCCGATCAGCGTCATCGTGCTCGTGACCTCGGGCGTGCTGGCGCTGCGCCGCGGCCATGCCGGCGCGCGGCACTACCTGGCCGCCTGGGCACTGCTGCTGGCCGGCGTGCTGGTCCTGTCGCTGCACAACACCGGCATCGTGCCGTCCAACGCCTTCACCGCCAATGCGCTGCTGATCGGCTCCGCGCTGGAGCTGGTGCTGCTGTCCTTCGCGCTGGCCGACCGCATCAACGTGGCGCGGCGCTTCCGGGAGCAGGCGCAGATCAAGCTGGCGGCGGAGCAGGCGATGGTCTCCGCGCTGTCCGACTCGCGCGAGCGCCTGCGCACCGTACTCGATGAACGCGAAGTGATCCTGTCCGAGCGCGAGGCGATCCTGAACAACGCCGTGGTGGGCATCGTGCTCTCGGTGAAGCGGCGGCACGTGTGGGTGAACGAGAAGTTCGCGCACATGCTGGGCTACGCGCGTGAGGCGCTGGTGGGGCGCCTGTCCGACTACATCCATCCGGACCGCGAGAGCTGGGAGCGCTTCGGCGTGGAGGCGCGCTCGGCGCTGCTCGCCACCAACAACTACGCCTGGGAACTGCAGCTGCGGCGCAGCGACGGCGGGCTGTTCTGGGTGGAGATGGGCGGCAGCTGCATCCGCGCCAACGATCCCGATGCGGGCGTGATCTGGACCTTCCTGGACATCACGGAGCGCAAGAAGTCCGAGGCGGAGATCCGCGAGGCGCTGGAGCAGCAGAAAGCGCTCAACGCGCTGCGCACGCGCTTCGTCGCCATGACCAGCCACGAGTTCCGCACGCCGCTGGCGGCCATCCTGTCGGCGGAGGAGCTGCTGCGCCACTACGGCGAGCGGCTGCCGTCCCAGGAGCGGCGCGAGACCCTGGACAACATCGCGCAGGGCGTGCAGCGCATGTCGCGCATGGTCGACCGCGTGCTGCTGCTCGGGCGCGCCGATGCGCGCATGCTGGAGTTCCGGCCGGCGGAGGTGAACCTGCAGGCGCTGTGCGCGCAACTGGTGGAGGAAGCGCGCCTGCAGCATCCCGAAGCGAAGGCCACGGTGCGCTGCGAGATGGCGCCGGACCTGGGACGGGGCCGCTACGACGAGAAACTGCTGCGGCACGCGTTGGGCAACCTGCTGTCGAACGCGTTGAAATACTCGCCCGAGGGTGGCGAGGTGCTGTTCGCCATCGCGCGCGACAACGGCGACACGGTGTTCCGCGTGCGCGACGCGGGCATCGGCATCCCGGAAACCGAGCTCGCACACCTGTTCGAATCCTTCCACCGGGCCGGCAACGTCGGCACGATTCCGGGCACGGGACTGGGGCTGGCGATCGTGAAGAACGCCGTGGAGATGCACGGCGGAACGATCGCCGTGGCGAGCCGCCAGGGCGAGGGCACGGTGTTTACCGTGCGGCTCCCAGCGAGTGAGCCTCGACGACCCACCTGACCGCGGCGAGCGCCTCGCGCAGCCGGTCCAGCGGGACTGAGCCCAGGGCCAGGCGCAGGGCGTGCGGCGGCTGCGGCGTCGTGGCGAAGGGTTCCGCCGTGGAAACGGAAATCCGCTCGCGCATCAGGGCGGCTGCGATCGGGTCCGCGCGTGCCTCTTCGTGCAAGGGGAGCCACAGGAAGTAGGAGTTGGGATGGCCCACGCGTTCCAGCGGGCCCAGGCTTTCGGCGGCGATCGCCTGCCGCTTCGCCGCGTCGCGGCGCTTCTCGGTTTCGAGCCGGGCGACGGTGCCGTCCTCCAACCAGTTGCACGCGATGGCCGTCATGACGCCGGGCGCGTTCCAGGTCGTCGCCCGGATCGCGCGCTCCAGCGCGGGCCTCCAGTCCGGCGGGGCCGCCAGAAAGCCGACCCGCAAGCCGGTGGCCACGTTCTTCGAGAAGCCGGAGACGTAGACCGTGCGTTCGGGCGCGAGTGCCGCCAGCGGCGCCGGCGCGTCCTTGGCGAGGAAGGCATACGCAGCATCTTCGAGGAGGGCCAGGTCGTGCCGGCGGGCGAGGGCGACCAGTTCGCGGCGGCGGCTCGCGCCCATGACCCATCCAAGCGGGTTGTGCAGGGTCGGCATGGCGTAGACGGCCTTCACCTTGCGGCGCCTGCACAGCGCTTCCAGCGCATCCAGGTCCGGCCCCGCGCCCGCGGCCGGCACCGGCGCGAGCTCGAGGCGATGCGCCTGCGCGAGGACCTTGAAGCCGGGATAGGTGAGGGCGTCCGTGGCCACCACGTCGCCGGGTTGCAGCAGCGCCATCACCGCCGTCGCCAGGCCATGCTGGGCGCCGTTCGTGAGCAGGACCTGCTCCGCGTCCACCGCGAGCCCGCGCTTGCCCAGGTGGCGGGCGACCGCGGCGCGCTCGTGCAGCCGGCCGCCGTGGGGCTGGTAGCGCAGCAGCGCTTCCAGGTCGCCGGCCGTGGCCAGCTGGCGCAGCGCCGTCCGCAACATCTCCGCCTGGCCGGGCAGCGACGGGTAGTTGAAGTTCAGGTCCGCGATGTCCGCCGCCAGCGCCTGCTGGTCGATGCCCTGGCGGCCGAAGGGCAGCGAGGTCTCCTTCACGAAGGTGCCGCGGCCGGTCTCGCCGCTGGCCAGGCCCATGGCGCGCAGTTCGGCGTAGACACGAGTGGCGGTCACGAGCGCGAGGCCTTCGCGCGCCGCGAGCTCGCGGTGGGTGGGCAGGCGGGTCCCCGGCCGCAGGCGGCCGGCCCGGATGTCAGCCGCGAGGCGGTCGACCAGTTCCTTGTAGCGGGGAGGGCGCATGCGGGGATGTATCCATGACAATCATTTGATTGTATTGGTGCGGCCGCCTAGGATCGCGGCATGCACATCGCCATCCTCACCTTCGACGGCTTCAACGAGCTGGATTCGCTGATCGCCCTGGGCATCCTCAACCGGGTCAGGACGCCCGGCTGGCGCGTTTCCATCGCCAGCCCGACGCCCACGGTGCGGTCGATGAATGGCGTGCTGCTGGAGGCGCAGGCCACGCTGGAAGATGCGGCAGGGGCGGATGCGGTGGTCGTCGGCAGCGGCATCCGCACCCGCGATGTCGTCGCGGATCCGGCGCTGATGGCGCGCTTGCGGCTCGATCCGCAGCGGCAGCTGCTGGGCGCGCAATGCTCGGGCACGCTGGTGCTGGCCAAGCTGGGGCTGCTGCGGGACGTGCCGGCCTGCACGGACCTCACCACCAAGCCCTGGGTCCAGGAGGCCGGCGTGTCCGTCCTGGACCAGCCCTTGTTCGCGCGGGAAAACGTCGCCACGGCTGGCGGCTGCCTCGCTTCGCAATACCTCGCCGCCTGGGTGATCGCGCGGCTGCAAGGCATGCCGGCCGCCGAGGACGCGATCCATTACGTCGCGCCGGTCGGCGAGAAAGAGGAGTACGTCGCGCGCATGCGCGCGAACGTCGTGCCTTACGTCTAGCGCAGGACTTCCAGCAGGCGGTCGAGGCCGCCGGCGTTGATCTGCACCATCGCCTGCTCGCGCACCTTCGGCTTGGCGTGGTAGGCCACCGACAGGCCGGCCTCGCCCATCATGGGCAGGTCGTTGGCGCCGTCGCCCATGGCGATGGCCTGCCCGGGGCTGATGCCCAGCCTGGCGCAGGTCTCGAGGAACATCTTGCGCTTCTCGGCGCCATCGCAGATGTCGCCCCATTCCTGGTCCACCATGCGGCCGGTCAGCTCGCCGCAGTTGGGCCCGGAGCGCACTTCCAGCATGTTGGAGCGGGTGTAGTCGATGCCCAGCCGGTCGCGGATGCGGTCGGTGAAGAAGGTGAAGCCGCCGGAGACCAGCAGCACCTTCAGGCCGGCGGCCTTGCAGGCCTGCACCAGCGCCTCGGCGCCGGGGTTCAGCTGCAGGCGCTGGGTGTAGACCTGCTCCATGTCGGCGACGGTCACGCCTTCGAGCAGGGCGACGCGGCGGCGCAGGCTTTCCTTGTAGTCGGTGATCTCTCCGCGCATGGCGGCTTCGGTGATGGCCGCCACCTCTTCCTTCTTGCCGACGGCATCGGCGATCTCGTCCACGCACTCGATGTTGATCAGCGTGGAGTCCATGTCGAAGGCGACCAGGCGGAAGTCGGAAAGGCGCAACGGCGGCGTAAAGCCCTGGATGACCAGGCCGGGGGAAATTTCGGACGGCATGAATGCGATTTTCGCATCTGCACGGCTGCGCTCCGCCGGCCTATGATGAAGCCGTAGTCCGGGAGAGCTGCGTGCACTCCGTCCTGATCATCGATGACCATGACATCGTCCGGTTCGGCCTGGAGGCCTTGCTGGCACGTTGCCCGCAAGTCCACGTGGTGGGCTCGGCCGACTGCCTGCGCGGCGCGCTGGAACAGGTGCGGCGCCTGCAGCCCGACCTGGTGATCAGCGACATGGGCCTGGGCGATTCCAACGGCGTCGACACGGTGCGCGCGCTGGCGCAGGCCCAGGCCGGCCGGGCGCTGCTGGTGCTGTCGATGCAGGACGAACTGCTGTACGGCGAGCAGGCGCTGGCCCTCGGCGCCCACGGCTACCTCATGAAAGGCAACGTCCAGGCGAACCTGGTGCCGGCCGTCCTGACGGTGCTGCACGGCGGCAGCTGGGTGAGCCCGCGGCTGAACTCGAAGCTGGTCAACCGCTACCTGCGGCGCAATGCGGCCGTCCGGCAGCAGTCGGACGCCGGCGTCGCTTCGCTCAGCGCGCGCGAACTGCAGGTGCTGGAACTGCTGCGCAGCGGCAAGACGACCAAGGAAATCGCGCTGGTGCTGCAACTGAGCACCCGTACGGTGGACATCCACCGCGCGAACATGAAGCGCAAGCTGGGGCTGCGCAGCGGCTCCGAACTGATCGCCTACGCTTCCCGCCTACCTTGAAGCGGCCTCAAGTACGGAGGCCCGCTAGGTACT
This sequence comes from Ramlibacter agri, assembly GCF_012927085.1. NCBI lineage: Bacteria > Pseudomonadati > Pseudomonadota > Betaproteobacteria > Burkholderiales > Comamonadaceae > Ramlibacter > Ramlibacter agri. The sequence goes on from NZ_JABBFX010000001.1 coordinate 3,442,069, forward strand.
TGTACATAGCACGGCGCGCTCGACTGTATCCATCATGTAAAGCTGGTCAATGACACCTGTCGCGCAGGAAACGCAGGCAGGGGCAGGAAGGGACTCGCATGGACGACTTCAGGGAGCACACCGACTCCTGGGGCAAGGATGTGGCGATCGCGGAGCCGGAACGGCCCGCGGCGACCCTGTGCATGGCTTGCCCGGTGCGGCGGCTTTGCGTCGGCAGCCTGGCGGCCGAAGCCGGCACCCGGCTGCTGCGGGGCATGCTGGCGGGCCGGCAGCGCCTGCGCGCTGGCCAGAGGCTGGATCCGCGAGCCGCCGGGCCCGGTGTCCTGCACGTGGTGCACGAAGGCGCGCTGAAATCGGTCGCCCCCGATGGCCAGGTGCGCGCCTTCCACTTCCCGGGTGAACTCGCAGCCGCCGAAGGGCTGGGCGGCCTGCGCGATGCCGGCATGGTGGTCGCCCTGGAGGATTCCGAGCTTTGCGCGATTCGCTGGATGGCGCGCGACGGCGGCCAGACCGCGGCCTACCAGGCGCGCCTGTGGGACATGGCCAGCCGCGAGATCGTGCGCGAGCGCGGGCAGTCCGCCTGGCTGGCGGGCCTCGCCCCGCTGCGCCGCGTCGCTGCCTTTCTCTCGCTGGTGGCACTGCGACTGCGGGTGCACGGCGCGCCGGTAGGGGAGTTGCGGCTGGTGGCGTCCCCCGCGGAAATCGCCGGCTACCTGGGGCTGGCGGACGGGGCCACCGGCGAAGCGCTGGACCGGCTGGAGAGCCGGCGGCTGCTGGAACGCCACGGCCTGGTCACCTGCATCCTGCGGCCCGAGCTGCTGCAGCGGGAAGCGCAACGCAGCTGGTGACTACTGCCGCAGGTAGCGGCGGTCCGACCAGGTCAGCAGCCACTGCGGCCTGAAGGCCACGAAGATCGCGGTGAGCATGCCGGTCACGAAGGCGTCGCCCCAGGCCATCAGCCAGCGGGCGACGGCGCCCAGCTCCTGCGAGATGCCCGGCAGCGGCGCGCCGAACTCCTGCGCCAGCAGGCCGGCGGCGAACAGGCACAGCACCGCGCCGAGGAAGCCGCGTCCGAGGACGTAGACGAAAGGATTCGCGGGCAGCCAGCGGCGCAGGGCCGCCCCGAGCAGCAAGGCCAATGTGGCCGGGACCACGCCCTGCCAGACCGCGATGCCCAGGGCTGCCGCGGCCGTCAGCGGCGAAACCAGGCAGGCCAGCGCGCCCACCAGCAGCAGCACCGGGATGGCCAGCGGCCAGCCCAGCATCAGGAGCACCAGGACCGCGCCGGACCATTGCAGTTGCAGCGGCGCGTGGTGCAGTACCGGCAGCGCCCACAGCCAGGGCAGGATGGCGAGGGTCGCGAGCACCGGGCCCGCCAGCGCCGGCGCGCGCGCCAGCAGCGACCAGGGGCGGACGCTCGCGGCGGCGCCCAGCGCGAGCAGAGCGATGGCGGATTCGGCGATCACCGGCGCATTGTGTCGGCGCCGGACGGCGCCGCACTTGATGCGGCGCAATCAGGCCGTCTCGGTGGCCTTCGGCGTCCCCAGCGACTTCAGCACGTCCCGCACCATCTGCGCCCGGTCCTTGGCGTCGACCAGCGACTTCTCGATGCGCAGCTTGTCGTTTCCGGCCAGCTTGATGTGCTTGTTCTTCTGCACCAGCTGGATGATCGTCAAGGGCTCGATGGGCGGATTCGGCTTGAAGGTGATGTGGATCACCGTCGGCGCCGCGTCCACCTTCACCACGCCATAGGGCCGCGCCAGCACGCGCAGGCGGTGCACGTCGATCAGGCACTGCGCCTGCGGCGGCAGCTTGCCGAAGCGGTCGACGATTTCCTCCAGCAGGCGGTCGATCTGGTCGACGTTCTTCGCCGTGGCCAGCTTCTTGTAGAAGGACAGCCGCAGGTGCACGTCGCCGCAGTAGTCGTCCGGCAGCAGGGCCGGCGCATGCAGGTTGATTTCGGTGGTGACCGACAGCGGCGACAGCAGGTCGGGCTCCTTGCCGGCCTTCAGCGACTTCACCGCTTCCGACAGCATCTCGTTATAGAGCTGGAAGCCCACCTCCAGCATGTTGCCGCTCTGGTTCTCGCCCAGCACCTCGCCGGCGCCGCGGATCTCCAGGTCGTGCATCGCCAGGTAGAAGCCGGAGCCGAGTTCCTCCATCTGCTGGATCGCTTCGAGCCGCTGCGCCGCCTGCTTGGTGAGGCCTTCCACGTCCGGCACCATCAGGTAGGCATAGGCCTGGTGGTGGCTGCGGCCGACCCGGCCGCGCAGCTGGTGCAGCTGCGCCAGGCCGAACTTGTCGGCGCGGGCCATGACGATGGTGTTGGCGCTCGGCACGTCGATGCCGGTTTCGATGATGGTGGAGCACAGCAGCATGTTGAAGCGCTGCTGCACGAAGTCGCGCATCACGCGCTCCAGTTCGCGCTCCGGCATCTGGCCGTGGGCCACCGCGATGCGGGCTTCCGGAAGCAGGGCTTCCAGCTGCTGGCGCCGGTTCTGGATGGTTTCGACCTCGTTGTGCAGGAAGTAGACCTGGCCGCCGCGTTTCAGCTCGCGCAGCACGGCTTCGCGGATGACGCCGCTGCCTTCGTTGCGCACGAAGGTCTTGATCGCCAGGCGCCGCTGCGGTGCGGTGGCGATCACCGACAGGTCGCGCAGGCCTTCCAGCGCCATCCCCAGGGTGCGGGGGATCGGTGTAGCGGTCAGCGTGAGCACGTCCACTTCGGCCCGCATGGCCTTGACCGCCTCCTTGTGGCGCACGCCGAAACGGTGCTCCTCGTCGATGATCAGGAGGCCCAGGTTCTTGAACTTGGTCGACTGCGAGAGCAGCTTGTGCGTGCCGACGACGATGTCGATGCTGCCGTCCTCCAGCCCCTTCACCGCGGCATTGATCTCCTTGGTGCTGCGGAAGCGGCTCATCTCCGCCACCTTCACCGGCCACTTGCTGAAGCGATCCACCAGGGTCTGGTAGTGCTGCTCCGCCAGCAGCGTGGTCGGCGCGAGGAAGGCCACCTGCTTGCCACCGGTGATGGCGATGAAGGCGGCGCGCAGCGCCACCTCGGTCTTGCCGAAGCCCACGTCGCCGCAGACCAGGCGGTCCATCGGATGCGGCGACACCATGTCCTGGATCACCGCGTGGATGGCGGCGTTCTGGTCCGGCGTCTCGTCGAAGCCGAAGTCGTTGGCGAACTGCTCGTAGTCCTGCGGCGAATAGCGGAAGGCATGGCCTTGCCGCGCCGCGCGCCGCGCATAGAGGTTCAGCAGTTCGGCCGCGGTGTCGCGCACCTGTTCGGCCGCCTTGCGCTTGGCCTTTTCCCACTGGCCGGAGCCCAGCTTGTGCAGCGGCGCTTCCTCGGCGCCGACGCCGGTGTAGCGCGAGATCAGGTGCAGCTGGCTGACCGGCACGTACAGCGTCGCGTCGCCGGCGTACTCCAGGTGCAGGAATTCGGTGTTGCCCTGGCCCAGGTCCAGGTTCACGAGGCCCTTGTAGCGGCCGATGCCGTGCTGCGCGTGGACCACGGGGTCGCCGACGTTCAGCTCCGACAGGTCCTTGATCAGCGCGTCGACGTCGCTGACCTGTTCCTGCTTCTTGCGGCGGCGCGCGGTCGGCGCGGAGGCGAACAACTCCGTCTCGGTGACGAGGTCGATCTCCTCGTCCTGCCAGGCGAAGCCCTGGGCCACGGCGGCGGTGGCGATGCCCAGCTTTTCGGCGCTGGCCTGGAACTCCGCCAGCGAGTCGAAGGCGGGCAGCGTCAGGTGGCTCGCGCGCAGGAAGTCCAGCAGGCTTTCGCGCCGGCCGGCGCTTTCGGCCAGCACCAGCACGCGGTGCGAACTCTGCTCCGCGTGGTACTTGAAGTTCTTCAGCGGGTCTTCCGCGCCGCGCACGACCGAGATGTTCGGCAGCCGGCGGAATTCGGCGTAGCCGTCCTCCTGCGGAATCGACTTCAGCGCCAGCTGCGCATGCGCGTTGGCGCGCACGAAGAACTGCTCGGAGCTGAGGAAGAGCGCGTCCGGCGGCAGCACCGGCCGCTCGGGGTCGCCCTGCACCAGGCGGTAGCGGTCACGCGTGTCCTGCCAGAAGCGCTGGAAGGAAGGCTCCAGGTCGCCATGCAGCACCACGGTCGAAGCCTCGCCGAGGTAGTCGAACACCGTGGCCGTGTCCTCGAAGAACAGCGGCAGGTAGTACTCGATGCCGGCGGTGGCGACGCCGTTGCCCATGTCCTTGTAGATGCGGCTCTTGGTCGGGTCGCCTTCCAGCAGCTCGCGCCAGCGGCTGCGGAAGCGCGCCCGCGCATCGTCGTCCATCGGGAACTCGCGGCCCGGCAGCAGCCGAACCTCGGGCACCGGGTACAGGCTGCGCTGCGTGTCCGGATCGAAGGTGCGGATGGAGTCGACCTCGTCGTCGAACAGGTCGACCCGGTAAGGCACCGGCGAGCCCATGGGGAACAGGTCGATGAGGCCGCCGCGCACCGCGTATTCGCCCGGGCTCACCACTTGCGTCACATGGTTGTAGCCTGCCAGCGTCAGCTGCGCCTTCAGGCGAGCCTCGTCCAGCTTCTGGCCCTGCTGGAAATGGAAGGTGTAGCCGGCCAGGAAGCCGGGCGGCGCCAGCCGGTACAGCGCGGTGCTGGCGGGCACCAGCACGACGTCGGCCTCGCGCTGCAGGATGCGCCACAGCGTCGCCAGGCGCTCGCTGATCAGGTCCTGGTGGGGCGAGAACTGGTCGTACGGCAGGGTTTCCCAGTCGGGAAACAGGGCGCAGCGCAGTTCCGGCGCGAAGAAGGCGAGTTCGTCGAGCAGGCGCTGGGCGTCGTTGGCGTCGGCCGTGACGATGGCGGTCAGCCGCTGGGCTTCGCGCTCGCGCTGGGCCACCCGCGCGAGCAGCAGTGCATCGGCCGAGCCGGTGGGCCGCGGCAACGTCATCCGGCGGCCAGGAGTGAGCTTGGGTAAATCCATGCGGGCGAAAAGAAAATGCAAACACCCCGCGCTTGAAGAAGGCGGGGTGTGCGAGCATTTTAGGGTGAACCCGGAGCCAATGGGTTGACCGGGGGCAAGCCTGTGATTTCCTTAGAATGAAAGCGACGGACATGAACCAAACTACTCCCCGCTTCTTCGCCCTGATTCCCTGCGCCGGCAATGGCAGCCGGGCCGGGACCGCCGGGCCCAAGCAGTACGAGCGCGTGGCCGGCCAGCCGCTGGTCTGGCACACCCTGTCGGCCTTTGCCGGCGTCAAGCGCATCGCCCGCACGCTGGTGGTCGTGGCGCCCACCGACGGCTTTTTCGAGCGCAACCCCACCACCTCCGCCCTGGTCGTGACCTGTGGCGGCGCCACGCGCGCCCAGAGCGTGGCCAACGGCCTGCGCGAACTGCGCCGCGCCGGCGCCGTCGACGGCGACTGGGTGCTGGTGCACGACGCCGCCCGCTGCCTGGTCACGCCGGAGCTGATCGACCGCCTCATCGACACCTGCGCGAACGACGAGGTGGGCGGCCTGCTGGCGCACCCGCTGCCCGACACGCTGAAGATCGGCGAGGACGGCCGCGTCGCCGCCACGGTCAACCGCGCCAACAAGTGGCAGGCCCAGACGCCGCAGATGTTCCGCCTGGGCATGCTGCGGCAGGCCCTGGAGGCCGCCGGTGACGAGATCACCGACGAATCCAGCGCCATCGAGGCCATGGGGCTGAAGCCGCTGCTGGTGGAAGCCGGCGCGCAGAACTTCAAGGTCACCTATCCCGAGGACTTCCAGATGGCCGAAGCGGTGCTCCGCGGCCGAAACCGCTGATGAAGTTGAGAGTTGGCGAAGGCTGGGACACGCACGCGCTGGTGCCCGGCCGCAGGTTGCTGCTGGGCGGCGTCGAGATTCCCTTCGACCGCGGGCTGCTGGGCCACTCGGACGCGGACGCGCTGCTGCACGCGATCACCGACGCGCTTCTCGGCGGCGCCGGGCTGGGTGACATCGGCCGCCATTTCCCCGACACCGACGAGCGTTTCCGCGGCGCCGATTCCATCGTGCTGTTGCGCGAAGCGGCGCTGCGCGTGCGCCAGGCCGGCTGGAACATCGCCAATGTGGACAGCACGATCGTGGCGCAGGCGCCGAAGCTGGCGCCTTACATCGAGGCGATGCGGGTGCGGATCGCCGAGGCGCTGGATCTCCAGCCGGCTGAAGTGAACGTGAAGGCCAAGACCGCGGAGAAGATGGGGCCGGTGGGCATGGGGCAGAGCATCGAGGCGCGGGCGGTGGTGCTGCTTACGGCTTGACCGGCGCGTCCCATCCCAAACGCCGCACGCCTTCCATGAAGCGCTCGAAGTCCATCGGATTCACGAACGGCATCGTGTTCCGCGACAGGGCTTCGTCATGGTGGGGCGCCAGCTCGCGGAAGCGTGCCAGCGCCGCCCGCCCTTCCTCCTCTCGCCCCAGCATCCCGCAGGCGTTCGCCAGCGAGCGATAGTGCAGGGCGTAATCGGGCGAGCGCTCGATCGCCAGCCGGGCCACGTCGCGCGCGGCTGCCGGGTCGCCGTTCATGTAGTGCGCGCCCGACAGCGTCCCCAGCATCATGGGCGCGAAGGGATCGTTGGGGCTCAGCCTCAATGCAGTCTCCACCTCGCGCACCGCCGCGGCGGGTTCGCCTTGCAGCATTTCGATCCATCCCAGCACGTAGTGGCCCAGCGCGTTGCTGGGGTTGACCGTGACGGCCTTCTCCCCCAGCTCCCGCGCGGACGCATGCTTGCCAGTGACGGCGGCCGCCGCGGCCGCGGTCGTCAAGGCGGTGGGATGTTCGGGGTCGCGCTGCAGCGCCTCGCGTGACAGCCGCAAGGCCTCCGGGAAGGCCTCCGCGGTCGGCCGCCAGCCGAGCGCCGCGCTGAAATAGCGGGCGTCGGCGGCCATCGCCACCGGCGCGGCGAAGGACGGGTCCTGCTCCGCCGCCTGCAGGAAGAGGGCGATCGCCTGCTCGAAGGCTTCCGGCTCCAGCCGCCCCAGGTGCCACAACGCCTGGTGGTACAGCTCCCAGGCGCCCAGGTCGCCCGGCGGGCGGCCGCGCACGCGCACGATCTCCGCCGCGTCCACCGCCGGCTCCAGCGCGCTCTGGATGGCTTCGACGATCTCGTCCTGCACGTCGAAGATGTCGGTCAGCACGCGGTCGTAGCGCTGGGCCCAGATGTGGTGCGCCGTGGAAGCGTCGATCAGCTGCGCGGTGATGCGCACGCGCTCGCCCGACTTGCGCACGCTGCCTTCCAGCAGGTAGCGCGCGCCCAGTTCCGCGCCGGCCTTCTTCAGGTCGACGTTGCCGCCGCGGTAGGCGAAAGAGGAATTGCGGGCGATCACCGGCAGCCAGCGCGCCAGCGCCAGCCGGGTCAGCAAGTCCTCGGCGATGCCATCGGCCAGGTGTGCCTGCTCGGGATCGTTGCTCAGGTTGTCGAAGGGCAGCACGGCGAGCGCCGGCCTGCCGCCGAAGCCCTGGACTTCGCGCGCCACCGAGAAGGCGGCGGTCGCCGGCGCTGGCGCGCCGTCCAGCGCGAAGGCCCGTACCGGCCGCTCGATGTTCTTCATCGCGTGCTCGCCGCGGTCGGCCAGGCGCGCCGCGATCTCGGGACGTACCGCCGCGCGCACCGCCTCCGAGACCAGGATTCCGCCGGTGTCCGCCAGCGCCTGCAGGCGCGCCGCCACGTTCACGCCTTCGCCATAGAGCGTGCCGTCCGGCTGCACGATGACGTCGCCCAGGTGGATGCCGACCCGAAACGCCATGGGCTCGGGGCCGGTGGCGACCCGCGCCTGCACCTGCGCGGCGGCCTGCACCGCGCCGGTGGCCGTGTCGAAGGCTGCCACCACTGAGTCGCCGGCGGTGTCCACCACCCGGCCGCCATGCTCCTGCGCGGCCTGCCGGAAGAGGGTGCGCGCCGCTTCCAGCGCCCGCAGCGTGCCGACGTCGTCCTGGGACATCAGGCGCGAATAGCCCACCGCGTCGGCAGCGAGGATCGCGAGCAGGCGGTGCTGGACTGCGGTGGCGGCCGGTTCCATGCGGGCCCTCAGGCGGCCGGCCAGCCGAGCCGGCGCAGGCCTTCCATGTAGCGGTCGAAATCGGCCGGGGCCGCGAAGGGCACCGTGCGCCGCGCCACGTCTTCGGTGTACTGCGGCGAGAGTTCGAGAAAGCGCTCCAGGGCGGCCTGGCCCAGCTCCTGCTGGTCGAGCATGCCGCAGGCATTGGCGAGCGCGCGGTGGTTCAGCGGGTATTCGGGCGCGCGGGCGACGCCGACCAGCGCGACCTCGCGGGCGGGCGTGAAGTCGCCCTTCATGTAGTGCGCGCCGGACAGGCTGGCCAGCATCATCGGCGCGAAGATGTCGTTCGGGTTCAGGCGCAGCGCCGTCTCGAGTTCTGCCGCGCTGGCGGCGGCGTCGCCTTCCAGCATGAGGACCCAGCCCAGGATGTAATGGCCCAGGGCATGGCTGGGATCGATCGCCACGCCCTGGGCTGCGAAACCGCGGGCATGGGCGTGCTGTCCGGCGATCACCGCGATCGCGGCCGCCGTGGCCAGCGCCGTGGGATGCTCGGGGTCGCGGCGCAGCGCCTCCAGCGAGAGGGTGCGGCATTCCGCGAGCGTTTCCGCCACCGGGCGCCAGCCCAGCATCCCGCAGAAGTACAGCGCGACGGCTGCCATCGCCGTGGGCGCGGCAAAGCTGGGATCGCGCTGCGCCGCTTCCGTGAAAAGCGCGATGGCCTGTTCGAAGGCCTCCCGGTCCGGCCGCGCCATGTGGCCCAGGGCCTGGTGGTGCAGCTCCCAGGCGCCCAGCTCGCGCGGCGAGCGGCCGCGCACGCGGCTGATCTCCGCTGCGTCCACCGAGGCCTCGAGCGCGTCCAGGATGGCCTGCACGATCTCGTCCTGCACGGCGAAGATGTCCGTCAGCACGCGGTCGTAGCGCTGGGCCCAGACGTGGTGGGCCGTGGTGGCGTCGATCAGCTGGGCCGTGATGCGCACGCGCTCGCCGGCCTTGCGGACGCTGCCTTCCACGAGGTAGCGCGCGCCGAGTTCAGCGCCCACCTTCTTCAGGTCGACGTTGCCACCCCGGTACGCGAAAGACGAGTTGCGGCCGATGATGGGCAGCCATCGCGCCAGCGCCAGCCGCGTCAGCAGGTCCTCGGCGATGCCGTCGGCCAGGTAGCTCTGCTCGGGGTCGTTGCTGAGGTTGTCGAAGGGCAGCACGGCCAGCGCCGGCCGGCCGCCGAAGCCCTGGATCTCGCGGTCGGCGGCAAAGGCGGCAGCGGCGTCCGGCCCGGCGCCATCGGGACGCAGCGCAAACGCACGGACCGGATGCTCGATGTTCTTCACGCGGTGCTCGCCGCGGTCGGCGAGGCGCGCGGCGATCTCCGGGCGCACCGCCGCGCGCACCGCGCCCGACACCAGCACGCCGCCGGTGTCCGCCAGCGCCTGCAGCCGGGCCGCCACGTTCACGCCTTCGCCGTACAGCGTGCCGTCCGGCTGGACGAGGACGTCGCCCAGGTGAACGCCGACGCGAAAGGCCAGCACGGCTTCGGCCATGCGAGCCTGCACTTGCGCCGCCGCCTGCACGGCGCCGGTGGCGGTGTCGAACGCGGCCACCACCGAGTCGCCGGCGGTGTCCACGACCCGGCCGCCATGCTCCTGCGCCGAGGCGCGGAAGTGCGCCCGCGCCGTTTCCAGCGCGGCCAGGGTGCCGACGTCGTCCTCGGACATCGCCCGCGAGTAGCCCACCGCGTCCGCCGCGAGGATGGCGAGCAGGCGGTGCTGGAGTCGGCTGGCGGGCGTTTCCATGCCTGCAAGATTGCGACGAAGGCCGGCATCGCGCAAGGTGGGTACCCTTTCCCCTTTGGTGCGTTGACACGCCTCCTGGGCGATCCTATAAGCGTTCGCATGGGCGACCTTCTCGCCAACGTGATTGCGGACCTGACACGGCCCCTGGAAACCGTGCGGGGCGTCGTGAGCATCGTGGCAACGCTGCTGGGCGTGGCGCTCCTCATCGTCGCCAGCCTCATGCGCACGATGGTGCGGCTGCGCTTCTTCACCGCGATGAGCAACCTGTTCCTGCTCGCCGGCGCCGTCACCGCGCCGCACGGGGCGCTGGTGGTCCTGTACCTGATCCTGTTCCCGGTCAACTGCGTGCGGCTCGCGGAAATCATGCGGGTCACGCGGCAGGTGGAGGAGGCCGTGCAGCACAAGGACCTGTCCGGCGTCTGGCTCAAGCCCTACATGAAGGCCAAGCGCTTTTCGGCGGGCACCGTCATCTTCCGCCGCGGCGACCCCGCCGACGCGCTGTTCCTGCTGATCGACGGCGAGCTGGAATGGGAGGAAATCGGCACCTACCAGCCCAAGGGGCAGCTGTTCGGCGAGATCTCCTTCTTCGCGCCGGACCGCACGCGCACGCTCACGGGACGCTGCGTCACCGATTGCCTGGTCATGAAGATCCGCGGCGATGCCTTCAAGGAGCTGTACTTCACCAACCCGAAGTTCGCCTTCCACGTCTCCGAGCTGATCGCGGAGCGGCTGATCACCGACGTGCGGCAGCTGCAGCACAAGCTGGACACGATGCCGGCGCCGCTGGAGGCGGAGCAGCGGCGGCAGGTGGCTTGAACCCGTTCAGGCGACGGGCGCCTTTTCCTTCTGCGCTTCGACGTTGCCGCCGCCCGGCACCGGCGGCATCATCCGCGGCCGCTGCAGCTTGATGTGCGCTGCCAAGCCGCCTGACGTGGTGTTGGCCAGGGCGAAGATGCCGCCCATGCGCTGCACCGTCTTGTCGACGATCGCCAGGCCCAGGCCGGCGCCGGTGGCCGCCGTGCGGGCGGCGTCGCCGCGGAAGAAGGGTTTCACCAGGTTGGGCAGGGCCTCCGCCGACACGCCCATCCCGTGGTCGCGCACTTTCAGCAGCACCCATTCGTTGCGGGCGCGGGCGGCGATGTCCACCACGGCGATGCCGGTCTCCGGCGTCTTGCCATAGCGGCGGGCGTTTTCCAGCAGGTTGCTGATGACGCGGGCCAGTTCCACTTCGTCCGCCAGCACCGTCAGGTTCCTGGGCAGGTCGACGTTGACGCGGATGTCGCCATGGTCCTCGATGGCGTACATGCACGCTTCGATCACATCGTTCAGCACCACGGGCTTGAGCTCGGCGTGGTCGGGGCGGGCGTAGTCGAGGAACTTGTCGATGATGGCGTCGAGCTGGTCGATGTCGGCCGCCATGTGGTCGCGCGCGTCGGCGTCCGCCACGCTCATCTCGGTTTCCAGCCGCAGGCGGGCCAGCGGCGTGCGCAGGTCGTGCGAGATGCCGGCCAGCATCACGGCCCGGTCCTGCTCGATCTTGGCCAGCTGCTGCGCCATGCGGTTGAAGCCGATGTTGACCTCGCGGATCTCGCTGGTCACCGCCTTCTCGTCGAGGCGGCTGGCGTCGAAGTCGCCGTCACGCACCCGGCTGGCGGCGAAGGACAGTTGCTTCAATGGCCGGTTGATCAGCCTGGCGATCACCGCCGCGCCGGCCAGCGACAGCGCCGCCGCCGTGATCAGCCAGATCAGCCAGGTCTTGCCACCGACCTGCGAGAACTTCGCGCGGTCCAGCAGCATCCAGAACATGTCGCGCTCGATCCGAAAGCCGATCCACAGGCCTTCGTCGCCATTGACGCTGCTCGCCATGATGGTGCCGGCGCCGAGCCGCCCGACGAGCTCCTCGACGATGCGGCGGTCCATGGCGCTGCCGGTCAGCGGCGCCCACTTGTCCTTCGGCTCGCGCGGCAGGATGCGCACGCCTTCCTGATCGGCCAGGGTCTTGATCAGCGAGACGCGGGCGATCGGGTCGGCATGGACCAGCGCCGCGCGGCTCAGGTTGACCAGCGATGCGATCTGCTGCGCCGTCTGCACGGCGCGCGGCTCGAATTCCAGGGCCCGGAAGGTCTGCAGCCAGGCCACGATGGAGCCTATGAGCAGCAGCGACAGCAGGAAGAAGGTGCGCCAGAACAGCGACAGGCCCACGCGGGGCCGCATTTCCAGGGGCGCGGGCGCGGTTTCCAGCGGCGCGGGGCCGGTAGGTTCCACGTGCGCCGACGTAGCTCGAATCATGGTGGGATTGGACCGCAGCGTGGCGGTCCTGTCACGCTTCCCGGTGGATCAGTCGATCAGCCCGCGCCGTCCGGCACGAACACGTAGCCCACGCCCCACACCGTCTGGATGTAGCGCGGCGAAGCCGGGTCGGCTTCGATCAGCTTGCGCAGGCGCGAGACCTGCACGTCCAGGCTGCGGTCGAAGGGTTCGAACTCGCGGCCGCGGGCCAGCTGGGCCAGCTTTTCGCGCGACAGCGGCTGGCGCGGATGGCGCACCAGGGCCTTCAGCATCGCGAATTCGCCGGTGGTCAGCGGCAGTTCCTCGCCGTTCTTGCGCAGCGTGCGGGCGCCCAGGTCGAAGGCGAAGGGGCCGAAGCTCACCACCTCGTTGTCGGAGGAGGGCGCGCCGGGCGCTTCCTGGGCCGGGCGGCGGCGCAGCACCGCGTGCACGCGCGCCAGCAGTTCGCGCGGGTTGAAAGGCTTGCCCAGGTAATCGTCGGCGCCGACCTCCAGCCCGACGATGCGGTCCACGTCCTCGCCCTTGGCGGTCAGCATGATGATCGGGGTGCGGTCGTTGGCCGCGCGCAGGCGCCGGCAGATGGACAGGCCATCCTCGCCGGGCATCATCAGGTCCAGCACGATCAGGTCCGCGGTCTCCCGCAGCATCAGGCGGTTGAGTGCCTTGCCGTCTTCGGCCAGGATGACTTCGAAGCCTTCCTGGGTGAGGTAGCGGCGGAGCAGGTCGCGGATGCGGGCGTCGTCGTCGACGACCAGGATCTTGTCGGTCCGTGCTGCAGCTTGCGTCATGGTTCTCCTGAAGCCAATTTGTAACAACGGCGATTCTGACGGCCCCGAAACCCCGTTTCCGGGTTTTCCGGGGGTGCCTTTCACAGTGTTACAGATGTTGCCCCACAAGGGGCCGCTTGACAAGCGGGAGGCTTGCCGGACGCGAGCTGGGCGGTTAGCGGCCGCTACCATTGCCGAGCCATGATCAAGACCCGAACCCTTTTCGCCGGCTGCGCGCTGCTGGCCGCGGCCTCGCTGACCTGCGCCCAGACGCTGCCGCCGCCGCAGAACGTGCTGCAGCTGCAAGCCAGCGGCACCGTCGAAGTGCAGCAGGACCTGCTGATGATGACGCTCTCCACCTCGCGCGACGGCACCGACCCGAACGCCGTGCAGGCGCAGCTGAAGACGGCGCTGGAAGCCGCGCTGGCGGAGGCGCGCAAAAGCGCACAACCGGGGCAGCTGGATGTTCGCAGTGGAAACTTTGCGCTCTTTCCGCGACATGACAAGCAGGGCCGCATCTCCGGCTGGACCGGCAGCGCCGAGCTGATCCTGGAAGGCCGCGACTTCCCGCGCATCACGCAGGCGGCCGGCCGCATCCAGACGCTGACGCTGGCCGGCATGTCCTTCGGGCTCAGCCGCGAGCAGCGCGCCCGGGTCGAGTCGGACGCGCAGACCAAGGCCATCGAGCAGTTCAAGAATCGCGCGAACGAGCTGGCCAAGGGCTTCGGCTTCACCGGCTACACGCTGCGCGAGGTGGCGGTGAACAGCAACGACATGGGCCCGACGCCGCGCTTCCGGCCGATGGCCATGGAGGCCAAGGCGGCCAGCGACAGCGCGGTGCCGGTCGAGCCCGGCAAGAGCACGGTGTCGGTCACCGTCTCCGGCTCGGTCCAACTGCGCTGATCAGCAGCGAAGGCGTCCGACAAGGGCGCCGCGGCAGGCCGGCTAAATTGGCGGCAGAACGATGACCGTCCTGCTGCACCTGTCCGACCCGCACTTCGGCACCGAGGAGCCGCGGGTCGTGGCCGCGCTGCTGCAGTTCACGCACGCGCTGCGTCCGGACGTGGTGGTGTTGTCCGGCGACATCACCCAGCGCGCCCGCAGCGCCCAGTTCGCGGCGGCGCGCCGGTTCTGCGACGCGCTGCAGGTCCCGCACCTGCTGACCTTGCCGGGCAACCACGACATCCCGCTCTACAACGTTGCGGCCCGGGTCCTTTCGCCGTACGCGGCCTACCAGGCCTGCTTCGGCAAGGACCTGGAGCCGGAGCTGGACCTGGCCGACGTGCTGGTGCTCGGCGTCAACACCACCCGACCGACCCGCCACAAGGACGGCGAAGTCTCGGCCCGGCAGATCCGCCGCGTCGTCGAGCGCCTGCACCGCGCCCGGCCCGGCCAGCTGCGGGTGGTGGTGACCCACCAGCCGGCCTGCGTGCTGCGGCCGGAAGACGAAAAGGACCGGCTGCACGGCGGCGAGGCCGCGGTGCAGGCCTGGGCCCGGGCCGGCGCCGACCTGGTGCTGGGCGGGCACATCCACCTGCCCTACACCAGCGACCTGGTGGCGCGCGCCAATGCCACGCCGCGGCCGCTGTTCTGCCTGCAGGCCGGCACGGCGCTGTCGCACCGCACCCGGCATGGCAGCCCGAATTCGGTGAACGTGGTGCGCTGGAGCCCGCCGGCCCCCGGCGGCATGCGCGAAGTGCGGGCGGAACGCTGGGATTACGACCTGGCGGACGACCGCTTCGAAGAGTCGAAAGGGGACACGCTGAAGCTGGGCGAGCCGTTTCATTTAGGATGACGCGGCCGGGCTGTCCCGGCGCCCACCAGCTCATGAACGTGCCCACGCTCAACCACGTCACCTGCGCCGGCCCTTCCGGCAGCCACCGCATGGCCTATTGGCAATGGGGCGACGCTGCCGCGCCGCACCTGGTCGTCTGCGTCCACGGCCTGTCGCGCCAGGGGCGCGACTTCGACGTCCTGGCGCAGGGCCTGCTGGAACGCAGCCGCACGCCGCTGCGGATCGTCTGCCCCGACGTCGTCGGCCGCGGGCGCAGCGACTGGCTGCCGGATCCCATGGGCTATGCCTTCCCGACCTACGTGGCGGACATGCTGGCCATGCTGGGCCAATTGAATGCGCAGGCGCCCATCGCCACCCTGGACTGGGTGGGGACCAGCATGGGCGGCCTGATCGGCATGGGGCTGGCCGGCACGCCGAAGCTGCCGTTGCCGGCGCCCGTCCGCCGTCTCGTGCTGAACGACGTCGGCCCGGTGATCCAGTGGGCCGCGCTGCAGCGCATCGGCACCTACCTGGGCAACACCGGCAAGTTCGACAGCGTGCAGCAGGCCGCCGACGCCATGTGGCAGATCTCCACCAGCTTCGGCCCGCACACGCCGGCGCAATGGCTGGCGCTGTCGCAGGCGATGGTGAAGCCGCTGCCCGCCGGCGGCTTCACGCTGCACTACGATCCGGCGATCGCCGTTCCTTTCCGCAGCATGACGCAGGAAGCGGCGGCGGCGGGCGAGGCCGCGCTCTGGCAGGCTTACGACGCGATCCGCGCCGACACGCTGCTGCTGCGCGGTGCCAACTCCGACCTGCTGACGCGCGCGACCGCCGAAGAGATGTCCCGGCGCGGGCCGAAAGCCCGGCTGGTGGAATTCGAAGGGGTGGGCCACGCGCCGACCCTCATTGACGACAAGCAGGTGGAGGTCGTTGCTTCCTTCCTGCTGCCTACCGACACCGCATCCGATGAAAAGCCATTCCGCGGAACTGGCTGAAGCCGCACCCGTCCCCGAACTGGTGATGGCGGCCGAACAGGCGCTGCCGCAACAGGCGAACGCGCTGGCCCGCGCACGCGCGTTCGCCGAGCCCCTGATCGCCGGCGAGACGCTGGACACCGGCGAGAACACGCTGGTGCACGCCGACGCCGTGGCCGCCATCCTGAAGTCCATGGGCGGCTCCGAGGCCATGCAAGCGGCCAGCTACCTGGTCTACGCCGCGCACCACCTGAACAAGCCGCAGGAGGTCATCGCCAAGGCCTTCGGCGAGAGTTATGCCGCGCTCGCGGTGGAGACCAACAAGCTGGTGCGCATCCAGCAGCAGGCGCGCGGCGCCGAAGTCACCGCGCACCTGATCGACGACCCCAAGGCGCAGACCGAGAACGTGCGCAAGATGCTGCTCGCCTTCTCGCGCGATTTGCGGGTGGTGATGCTGCGCCTGGCCTCGCGCCTGCAGACCCTGCGCTGGTACGCCGCGACCAAGCGCCCGGTGGCGCCGGGCGTGGCCTACGAGGCGCTGCACGTGTTCGCGCCGCTTGCCAACCGCCTGGGCATCTGGCAGCTGAAGTGGGAGATGGAGGACCTCGCCTTCCGCTTCCTGGAGCCGGAAACCTACAAGCGCGTTGCCCGCTGGCTGGACGAGAAGCGCGTCGAGCGCGAGCACTACGTCGAGCAGATGCGCTCGCAGCTGGAGATCGAGCTGAAGGGGCTGGGCATCGACGCCGAGGTGCACGGCCGGCCGAAGCACATCTACAGCATCGTCAAGAAGATGCGCGGCAAGTCGCTGGAGTTCGACGAGGTGCTGGACGTGCGCGCGCTGCGCGTGATCGTGCCAGACGTGAAGGACTGCTACGCGGCGCTGGCCTGGGTGCATTCGCGCTTCATGCCGATCATCGAGGAGTTCGACGACTACATCGCCCGTCCCAAGGCGAACGGCTACCAGTCGCTGCACACGGTGGTGCGCGACCCGGCGGGGCGGCCGATCGAGATCCAGATCCGCACGAAGGCCATGCACGAACACGCCGAGCACGGCGTGGCGGCGCATTGGGCCTACAAGGAAGCCGGCGCCAAGGGCTATGCGGGCGTCACGGCCGGCAGCAACTACGACGCCAAGATCGCGGTGCTGCGCCAGCTGCTGGCGTGGGAGCGCGAGCTGGTAGGCTCCGCCGAAGGCCTGTTCGAGGACCGCATCTACGTGCTGACGCCGCAGGCTTCGGTGGTGGAGCTGCCGCAGGGCGCCACGCCGGTGGACTTCGCTTACAGCGTCCACACGAGCCTGGGCCATCGCTGCCGCGGCGCGCGTGTCGACGGCCAGATGGTGCCGCTGAACACGCCGCTGCATAACGGCCAGACCGTGGAGATCATCGCCGTCAAGGAAGGCGGGCCCTCGCGCGACTGGCTGAACCCGGAGCTGGGTTTCCTCGCGAGCAGCCGGGGGAAGGCCAAGGCGCGCGCCTGGTTCAACGAGCAGCAGCGGCACGACACCGTGGGCCGTGGCCGCGAGCTGGTGGAAAAGCTGCTGCAGCGCGAAGGCAAGACCGCGATCAAGCTGGAAGACCTGGCTTCGCAGCTGGGGTTCAAGTCGGCGGAAGACCTGTTCTTCGTCGTCGGCAAGGACGAATTCTCGCTGCGCAACATCGAGACCCTGCTGCACCCGGCCGCGCCGCCGCTGCCGCAGGACGACTACCTGCTGCTGAAGAAGGCGAAGGCCACGCCGAAGTCGCCCAAGGGCGGCGTGCTGGTGGTGGGCGTCGATTCGCTGCTGACGCAGCTGGCCAAGTGCTGCAAGCCGGCGCCGCCGGACGCGATCAGCGGCTTCGTCACGCGCGGCAAGGGCGTCAGCATCCACCGCAACGACTGCGCCAACTTCCGCGAGATGGCGGCGCGCACGCCGGAGCGCGTGATCGAGGTGGAGTGGGGCAAGCCGAAGAAGGAGGAGGGCGCGGTCTACCCGGTGGACGTGGCCATCGAGGCGCAGGACCGCCAGGGGCTGCTGCGCGACATCTCCGAGGTGTTCGCCAAGGAGAAGATGAACGTGATCGGCGTGCAGACGCAGAGCGTCAAGGGCACGGCCTGGATGACGTTCACGGTGGAGATCACCGATTCGCAGAAGCTGGCGAAGGTGCTGGTCGTGGTGGCCGATGTCAACGGGGTGCGCTCGGCGCGCCGGCGCTGATGGACCTGCTGCTGCGCAACGTGCGGCCGCTGGGCGGCGCGGCCGTCGACGTGGAAGTGCGCGGCGGCCGCATCCATGCTTTGCATCCCGGACTCGATCCGGGATCCATGCCCGTCATCGACGGCGCCGGTGCCTTGCTCCTCCCCGGCCTCATCGAGTCCCACACCCACCTGGACAAGACGCTCTGGGGCCTGCCCTGGTACGTCAACGAAGTCGGCCCGCGCCTGGAAGACCGCATCGCCAACGAGCGCCGCTTCCGCGCTGACAGCGGCCACGATGCCGGCGCGCAGGCGCTGAAGCTGGCGCGCGAATTCCTGGCGCAGGGCACGACGCGCCTGCGCACGCATGTCGATATCGACACCGAAGCGGGCTTGAAGCATCTGCACGGCGTGCTTGCCACGCGGGCAGCCTTGCGCGACGAGATGGAGATCCAGCTGGTCGCCTTCCCGCAATCGGGCCTGCTGGCACGTCCTGGGACGGCGGAATTGCTGGACGAAGCCTTGCGGCTCGGCGCCGACGTGCTGGGCGGCCTGGATCCGCAGGCGATCGATGGCGATGCCGCGGCTTCGCTGGACCTGCTGTTCGCCATCGCGACGAAGCATGGCAAGCCCATCGACATCCACCTGCATGAAGGCGGGGAAGAGGGCGCGCGCACGCTGGACCTGCTGCTCGATCGCACGCAGGCGCTGGGCTTCGCAGGCCGCGTCGCCGTCAGCCACTGCTTCTGCCTTGGTGATGTCGCATTCGCGCGGCGCGCGCAACTGCTGGAGCGCATGGCGCGCCTGCAGGTGGCGATCATCACGACCGGCACGGCCTCGCGTCCGGTCCCGCCGTTGAAGGAGTGCGTGCAGGCCGGCGTGCTGGTGGCTGCCGGCAACGACGGCATCCGCGACGCCTGGACGCCTTATGGCCGGCCCGACATGCTGGAGCGGGCGATGCTGCTCGGCCTGCGCAACAACCTGCGGCGCGACGACGAGATCGCGCTGGCCTTCGATGCGGTCACCAGCGCCGCGGCATGCGCCTGCGGCTTTTCCGACTACGGCCTCGCGGTCGGCTGCCGCGCGGATTTCGTGCTGGTCGAGGCGCAGAACATCGCCGAAGCAGTGGTCGCGCGGCCGCCGCGCAGACTGGTTGTCAGCCTTGCGAAAGTCGTCGCGCAGAACCCTGCTACAATCGAGGGCTCAACGACAGGCGCGTAGCTCAGCTGGTTAGAGCACCACCTTGACATGGTGGGGGTCGTTGGTTCGAGTCCAATCGCGCCTACCAAGATCCGGCCCCGTCTTCCGCAAGGAAGGCGGGGCTTCGTCGTTCTGGGGCGCTGGAGCGCGAGGGCGTGGATTGAAAAAATGCCATTTTTTCCGAAATATGGCAAAATGCCCTAACCCTAGGAGCTCCGCATGCTGGCCGACCTGCCCCAACTGGAAGAACTGCCTCGCCAGACGGCGTCGGCGGTGAAGAACAAATGGCGCGAGGTGGTGCGCGAAGTCCGCGAGACTGGAAGCGTGGCCATCACCAACCACTCCGCGGTGGAAGTGGTGCTGGTGAACGCGGAAGCCTACCGGCAGCTCGCCGCAAGCGCGGCTGCGCTCAAGGAGCGGGAAGCTTCGGCGCTGGACCAGCTGTCCGCGCAATTCAAGGACAGGCTCGCCGGCTTGCAGTCGCCTGGCGCTGGGGACAAGGTGGCCGCCATGTTCCAGCGCAAGGGCAAGCTGGCCAAGCGACCGAAAGCCGGCACCTCGTTCTAGGTGCGTCCCTTCATCGTCGTCCTCGCCGGGGTGAACGGCGCGGGCAAGAGTTCGGTTCTCAGCATGCTGCTGCAGGACCAGGGGCTGACCTGGTTCAACCCCGACCGGTATGCTGCGGAACTGGCACGCAAGCTGGGGATTGGCCTGGCTGAAGCGAACGGGCATGCCTGGCAGCAGGGCAGGGCGTTGCTGGAAGAGGCCATCGCGAGCGGCAGCAACCACGCGTTCGAAACGACGCTGGGCGGGCACACGATCACGCGGCTGCTGCGCGAGGCCTCGCAATCGCATGCCGTGTTCATGCTGTACTGCGGCCTGTCGTCACCGGAACTGCATCTCGCCCGCGTGGCGCAGCGCGTCGCGCACCGCGGGCACCCCATCCCCGAGGACAAGATCCGCGAGCGGTGGACGACTTCACGGGCCAACCTGGTGACGCTCTTGCCCACGCTTGCGCGGGTCCAGGTCTTCGACAACAGCCTCACGGTGCGACCTGGCCAGGACATCCCGGATCCCAACCTGGTGATCGAGCTCGAAGGCGGGCGCGTGACCTTCCCGGACGTTCGTTCGGCGGCTTCGCTCGCCGCGGTGCCCGAGTGGGCCCAACCGATTCTGGAGGCCGCCATCCAGCTGGCGCCGCGGCGCCGAGCCAGCCGATAAGATGCCTCCATGTTCCCCGCCGACATCCTCCTCGCCTACCTCGCCGCGGTGCTGCTGGTCGTGATCGCGCCGGGGCCGGACAACATCCTGGCCCTCAGCCGCGGCTTGAGCCAGGGCCGGACCGCCGCGGCGCTGTCCTCGCTCGGCGCCGGCCTGGGCATCCTGTGCCACTCGGTCGCCGCGACCCTGGGCCTGGCGCTCGTGCTGCAGACCTCGCCGCTGGCGTTCTGGATCGTCAAGGCGGCCGGCGCGGCCTACCTGGTGTGGCTGGGGTTCAAGGCGATCCGCTCGCGCAACCTCATTTCCTTCGTGCCGGCGCAGCAGCAGCCGTTGCGCCGCGTGTTCCTGACCGGCCTGCTGTCCAACGTGCTGAACCCGAAGCCGGGGCTGTTCGTCGTGGCCTTCATCCCGCAGTTCGTGTCCGCCGCGCGCGGCTCCGTGGCCGAACAGATGCTCGTGTACGGCGCGATCTTCGCCGTGCTGACGACGCTGATCTTCACCGTGCTCGGTTGCTTTGCCGCGCAGCTGTCGCGGGCGCTGGCCAAGCGGCCGCGCGTGGTGCTGGCCGCCAACGTCGGCGCCGGGCTCACTTTCGTGGCTGCAGGCGTGTCGATCCTGGCGCTCGACCGGCGCCGCTAGCCGCTCCGCGCCAGCGGCACGGAACCCAGGTCCCGCGCGTCGAATCGTCTGCCGCGGGCGGCGACCATCACATCGGACGGTCATCCTCATTCCCGATGCAATGCGCACGGGCGGCGCCCAGGCGCTGGGGCAGGGCAGCGGCGTGATGGTCGGCCCGCGCCACCTGCTGACGGTGAGCCACGTGATCCAGTGGAACAACGACGGCACGGCCGGCTGGGTGCGCTTCACGCCTTCGTACTTCGACGGCAGCGCGCCGTTCGGCGTGGCCTGGGCCGTCATGACGTATTCGAAGTACAAGGTCGTGGGCCCGACGGTCGACTTCATCGAGGGCATGTACGACTACGTCTGCTGCGTGCTCGAGCACCCGATCGGCAACCTCACCGGCTGGATGGGGGCCAAGGGCTACACCGACGGCTGGGACGGCGGCGCGTACTGGAGCCACATCGGCTACCCGGGCGACCTCACGGGCGGCAACCGCCCGACCTACCAGGGCGGCATCCCGCTGGACGGCTACTGGTGGGAATTCGATTCGCACGAGGCGATGTCGCACTACGCCGACGCGTGGCCCGGCCAGTCGGGTGGCCCCTTCTTCGGCTGGTGGAACGGCGAGTCCTGGCCGAGCGTCGTCGCCACGCAGAGCTCCCAGAACTCGAGCGAGAACAACGCCAGCGGCGGCCAGGACCTGGTCGACCTCATCCTCAAGGCGCGCGCCGACCATCCCTAGGCTTCCCCCGAAGGGTGCATGGGACCTAGGTCCCATGCGCCGGGCGGCCGCGGCGCCCAACAATCTCCTGCTCAACGATCCAGGAGATTCCATGCAAAGACGCCAGGTCCTCATCACCGTCCCGTCACTGCTGCTCGCGGCCACCGCGCGCGCGGAAGCCGACAAGACCGCGAAGCAGTCGGAGATCAGGCAGAAGGCCATGCAGACGCTGCAGGACTTCTACAAGTCCGACGCCAGCCTCAAGGACGAAGTCTCCAAGGCCGCCGGCTTTGCCGTGTTCACCACCTACGGCCTGAGCTTCGGCCTCGGCGGCGCGGGCGGCAAGGGCCTGGCGCACGACAACAAGTCGAAGAAGGACACCTTCATGAACGTGGGGCAGGCCAGCGCGGGCCTGCAGATCGGCGCCTCCGACACGCGCTACTTGTTCATCTTCCAGGACGCCAAGTCGCTGTCCGATTTCATCGAGCACGGCTGGGAAGCCTCGGCTAACGCCTCGGCGGGCGCGGGCACCGGGACCAGCGCGGCCAATGCCGGCGCGGGCGGCGGCAACGTTTCCGGCGGCAAGATGTTTGCGCTGACCAAGGCGGGCCTGCAGGCCGGCGGCGCGGTCGGCGGGCTGAAGGCTTGGAAGGACAAGGACCTCAACTGAGGCTCTTCGGTCCAGAATGCACCCGTGATGTCGTCCTGAGCACGGGGGCCGCCATGGATCCGAAGCAGCACGAGAAGGTCAAGTCCGCCCGCGGCTTCATCGCCGCGCTCGACCAGAGCGGGGGCAGCACGCCCAAGGCGCTGAGCCTGTACGGCGTCGAGCCGGGCAGCTATGCGGGCGAGCAGCAGATGTTCGACCTGATGCATGCCATGCGCAGCCGCATCGTTGCGAGCCCGGCCTTCGGCGGCGACCGCGTGCTGGGAGCGATCCTGTTTGAGCAGACGATGGACCGCGAGATCCAGGGGCGCCCCAGTGCCGACTACCTGTGGTCGGTGAAGCAGGTCGTGCCCTTCCTCAAGGTCGACAAGGGGCTCGCCGAGGAGGCGGACGGCGTGCAACGCATGAAGCCCATGCCCGCCCTCGATGGCCTGCTGGCGCGCGCCAGGGAGAAGGGCGTCTTCGGCACCAAGA
This sequence comes from Ramlibacter agri, assembly GCF_012927085.1. Lineage (NCBI taxonomy): Bacteria > Pseudomonadati > Pseudomonadota > Betaproteobacteria > Burkholderiales > Comamonadaceae > Ramlibacter > Ramlibacter agri. The sequence continues at coordinate 3,464,741 of NZ_JABBFX010000001.1, forward strand.
TGCGTTCGGTCGTGAAGCACGCGGACGCCAAGGGCATCGCCGACGTCGCCGACCAGCAGTTCGCGGTCGGCCGGCAGATCCTGGCGGCGGGCCTCATGCCCATCATCGAACCCGAGGTCGACATCCACGCCACCGACAAGGAGGGCGCGGAGCGGCTGCTCAAGGCCGCCATCCTCGAGCGCCTCGACGCGCTGGGCCCGCAGCAGCAGGTGATGCTGAAGCTCACGCTGCCTTCGGTGGACGACTTCTACGCGGACCTCGTGCGGCACCCGCAGGTGCTGCGCGTGGTCGCCCTGTCCGGCGGCTACTCGCGCGAGGACGCAAACCGGCGGCTCGCGCGCAACCACGGCGTCATCGCGAGCTTCTCGCGCGCGCTCACCGAAGGCCTTGCGGCGCAGCAGTCCGACGCGGAGTTCGACCGCGCGCTGGACGCTTCCATCGCCGGCATCTACGCGGCGTCCGCCGCCTAGGCCAGGCCCAGCGCAACGCCCATTGGACCAAGGTCCCACGGCTGTGCTGGCGCGAGCTGGCAGGACTACCATGGCGGCACCATCGTTCCGAGGGGACAGGCCATGGACCATGCGTTCGACGAATCCCATGCGATAGCAGCGCCGGCGGCGCCGCAAGTGCGGCACGTGGGCGTGGGGGCACCCATCCAGTGGCTGCGGCTCGGGGCGCAGGACCTGCAACGCAGCCTGCGGCCCAGCCTGCGGGTGGGGCTGCTGGTGGCGGCGGCCGGCTGGGTGCTGCTGCTGGCGACCTGGGGCATCGCCTACCTGGTGCCAGCGCTGACCGGTGGCTTCCTGCTGGTCGCGCCCTTCGCCGCCATCCTGGTCTACGGCCTCACGCGCCAGCTGGAACGCGGCGAGCCGCTCGACCCGGCCGCGGCGCGCCGGGCCTGGCGCACCAACGCCCAGTCCATCGCGCTGTTCGGCTTCATGCTGGCCGTGGTGCTGATCTTCTGGGAACGCATCGCGGCGATCATCTTCGCGGCCTTCTACCGCGGTGAGCCGCTGGCGGTGAAGAACCTGCTCACCGCGCTGGTGTTTTCGCCCGAGCACCTGTCGCTGGTGCTGGCGCTGGGCGCCGCCGGCGCGCTGATCGCCGCCGTCGCGTTCGCGTTGAGTGTCGTCAGCGTGCCGATGCTGCTGGACCGGCCGGTGGACATCATCACCGCCGTGATTGCCAGCGTGCAAAGCTGCCTGCGCAATCCGCTGCCCATGCTGCTCTGGGCGCTGCTGATCGCGGTGATCACGTGGATCGGGCTGCTCACCTTCATGGTGGGGCTCATCGTGGTGTTCCCGTGGCTTGCGCATGCCAGTTGGCATGCCTACCGCGCGCTGGTGGCGTTCGAGGAGTGAGGGCCGGCCGCTTCGCCCTCCTGCTGGTCCTGCTGGCCGCCCTGTCCGGGCTGGCCTGCGGCCAGGTTCCCGCCGCCGTTGCCGCCGTCGCGGCGACACCCGCTTCCGCGCCCCCCCAGGACGAGGCGACGGTGCGCATCTACAGCCGGAAGATCGCCACCTTCCGCGCGCCCTTCCTCGGCATCCAGCCGCCCGGCCGCGCCAGCCGGGCGCAGGAGGCCATCGAAGACCTGTTGGAGGCCGGCGGCCCGGGCGTGGTGACGGTGCGCAAGGAGCCGCAGGGCAACGTGGTCCTCGTCGACGGCGCGTTCGCGCTGATCCTGACGCCCGAGGACGTGGACCCGCTGCGGCCGGACAAGCTCGATGCGACCACGCAGGCCACAGTGGCGGCGCTGTCCCGCGCGATCAACGAAACCCACGAGGCGCGCGACCAGGGCCGGCTGCTGCGCGCCGTGGGCTTCTCGCTCATCGCCACGGCCCTCTTTGCCTTCCTCGCCTGGGCCGTCGTGCGACTGCGCGGCGCCTTGTCAGCGCGCATCGGCGACCTGCTCGCGCAGGCCGCGCAGCGGGCGCGCGGCGCCGGCCAGCCGCTGTGGGAAGCCACGCGGCCGCATGCCATCGGCCAGTGGCTGGTACGCGCGGCCTCTTGGGTGCTGCTGGTGGCCCTGGCCTACGAGTGGCTGGTGTTCGTGCTGCAGCAGTTCCCGGCGACGCGCGTGTGGGGCGAGCAGCTGGGCCTGCTGGTGCTGCGCCTGCTGGAGCAGCTGGGGGGCAACATGCTGCGGGCGCTGCCGGACCTGCTGGTGGCCGCCATCATCTTCCTGCTGGCGCGCGCCCTCGTGGCGGCGGTGCGGCCGATCTTCGACCGGGCCGAGAAAGGCCAGTCCGGCCCGACCTGGCTGGACCACGACCTGGCGGCGCCCACGCGCCGGCTGGTCAGCGTCGGCATCTGGATCTTCGCCGTCGTGATGGCCTATCCCTACCTGCCCGGCTCGCAGAGCGAGGCCTTCAAGGGCATGTCGGTGCTGATCGGCCTGATGATCACGCTGGGCGGCTCCAGCCTGATCGGGCAGGCTTTCAGCGGCGTCATCCTCTTGTACGGGCGCGTGCTTCGGGTCGGCGAATACATCCGCGTCGGCGGCAACGAAGGCACCGTCCTGTCGCTGGCCCTGTTCACCACCCGCATCCGTACCGGCATGGGCGAGGAGGTGACCCTGCCCAACTCGGTGATCCTCGCCAACGTGACGGTCAACTATTCGCGCACGGTGCAGGGCGCGGGCTTCATCGTCGACACCAGCGTGACCATCGGCTACGACACGCCCTGGCGCCAGGTCCACGCCATCCTGCTGGAAGCAGCGGGCCGCACCGAAGGCATCTGCGCCGAGCCGGCGGCGCGCGTGTTCCAGACCGCGCTGTCGGACTTCTACGTCGAGTACCGGCTGGTTTGCCAGGCCACGCCGCAGCGGCCCCTGGCGCGCGCCGAACTGATGCACCTGCTGAACGCCAACGTGCTGGACGTGTTCAACGAGCACGGCGTGCAGATCATGTCGCCGCACTACTTCAGCGATCCGGCCGGAGCCAAGGTCGTGCCGCCGGGCGACCCCTATGCGGCGCCATCGCGCCGGCCGCCAGCTTCGTCGGCTAGCGCGGAGTCCGTTCCAACACACGCAGCTGCGGCCGCTCGCCCGCCGACTTCCCCGTGATGGGCGGGCGCGGCAGCCGCGCCTCGCCCGGTTCGACCACGAAGTGGTGGTCCAGCGAATACCAGGAGCCCTCCACGTCGGCATCGGGCGCCGGCTCGCCGTCATGCAGCACGTACTGGCCGACCAGCGCCCGGGTGACGCCGAACTGGGCGTCGGTCTCCAGGTTGGGGTCGTCGCTGGAATAGACCTGCGAGAACTGCGTCTTGTAGCCCGGCTTGTGGATCATGAAATGCACGTGCGCGGGCCGCATGTTGTGGCGGCCCTGGGTGCGCAGCAGGGCGCCGGCCACGCCGTCGGCGGGAATCGGGTAGCCCTTGGGCTTGACGCTGCGAAAGGCGATGCGGCCCGCGGCGTCGGTGGTGAACTTGCCGCGCAGGTTCATGTCGGCCTGGCCGGGGTCCTGGTTCTCGTAGAAGCCTTCCGGCGAGGCCTGCCAGACATCCACCTCCGCATCGGCCACCGGCCGGCCATCGCGGTCGCGCACCCAGGCGTTCACGAACAGGGGCAGGCCCGGCGTGGGCGAGCGCACGATGGAGCCGCCATGGGCGGTCCGGGGCGACTCCATGCGCCAGAAGGGGCCCATCAGGTTGGCCGTGGTCTCGGTCTGGCCGCCGTCGCCGTTGTTCAGGAGGCAGACCAGCGCGGAGACGCCCAGCGAGCCGGCCGTGAGCACCACCTCGTTGTGGGAGCCGGTGGTGAGCTGGCCCAGCTTCGCGATCCAGCCGCAGGCCAGCTGGAATTCCGCTTCGCTCAGGCGCGCCTCGCGCACGAAGGCGTGCAGGTGGCGCACGGCGGCGCCCATGATTTCGCGGAAGCGCGGATCGGGCGCGCCCGCCAGTTCCGCCAGCACCGCTTCGGTCAGTTCGCGCTCGTTCCCGATGATCATCCGGGCATCGTAGCGGCTTCTAGTACTCCAGCGCGAGGTGCAGCACGTTGGCGCCCTTGGGTTCGGCCTTGGGGATGAACATCACGCGCAGGTGGTCGAGGAAGCAGACGCTCGGGATGGCCATGGGGAGCAGGGGGCCCTGGTGGTAGCCGGTGATGCCGCCGATTGTCAGCGCGGGGCCGCAGGCGGAATTCGTCAGGGTCCAGCCGCCGTACGTGCTCAGGTGGCGCTCGCTGTTGAAATAGAAGCCCGCCGTCGCGCCGTTCTCGAAGCGGAGGTTCATGCCGAGGTTGACGTTGTTGTACTTGGGGCTGGTGGGCGTGCGGCGGTCCGGCCAGTGGTGCGAGCCCACGTGCACGCCGAAGCGCGGCGCGCGGAAGCTGGCCAGCAGCTCGGTCCAGGAGGCGAAGCCGGCGCTGGCCGGGCCCTGGGCCTCGGGCGGGGCCGGCGTGGGTTCGGCCGCGGCGAGCATGTCGAACGGCGCGTCGTCCGGACGGGACTCCATGGCCTGGACGCCGAGGGCGAGCAGGGACGTGGCGAGCGCGGCGAGTGCGCAGAAAGCGAGGCGGGGCATGTCGGTGTTCTCCAGGCGGGCCGGGGCCCGCATGCCCGCTTCTTCGGCAGCGGCGCCCGTGCTGGAGTCATCCAAGTGCCGCTGCGCAGTAGCGCCTTTTGCTGCATGCTTCCCATGCGTAGGGAAAACCTGTGCCGTACGCAACCGTACGGTTCACTAGAATCTGCTGCACTGCGCAAATCGCGCGCGCCGATCCAGCGAGGAGTTGCCCGTGCAGAACAAGAAAGCCCACGCCGCCAAGCCGGCGCAGCGGATCATCAAGAAATATCCGAACCGGCGCCTCTACGACACCGACACGTCCACCTACATCACGCTGGCCGAAGTGAAGCAGCTGGTGATGGACCACCAGTCCTTCGTGGTCCGCGACGCCAAGACCAACGAGGACCTCACGCGCAGCATCCTGCTGCAGATCATCCTGGAAGAGGAGGCCGGCGGCACGCCCATGTTCAGCGAACCCGCGCTGGCCAACATCATCCGCTTCTACGGCCACGCGATGCAGGGCTTCATGGGCTCGTACCTCGAGAAGAACGTGCAGGCCTTCACCGACCTGCAGGCCCAGATGGCCGAGCAGTCCAAGAACGTGGCGCCCGAGGTGTGGGCGCAGTTCATGAACATGCAGAACCCACTGATGCAGGGGATGATGGGCAACTACGTCGAACAGTCGAAGACAATGTTCGAAAAGATGCAGGAGCAGATGCAGAAGCAGACGGAGCAGATGCTGGGCGCATTCGGCATCAAGAAGTGAGCTAGCCGTCCACCTTCCCGCGCCGGCGCGGCGTAGGGCTCCTGCCTTGCCCCCGCGAAACCAATGGCGCTTCACACTGTCGCAGTCGATTCCCTGGCCAGCTTCACGCTGGCCATCCTGCTGCTGTTCGTGGGCAAGGGCCTGGCGCGGCGCTACCCCGGCCTGCGCCGCTACAGCATTCCCGATTCCGTGGCCGGCGGGCTGTGCTGCGCCGCCGTGGTGCTGCTGCTGTACCTCAAGGCGGACGTCGAGATCGTCTTCGACCTGCCGGCGCGCGACCTCCTGCTGCTGTATTTCTTCGCAGCGCTCGGCCTGAGCACGGACGTGCGCACCCTGGCGCAGCGCGGCCGCGGGCTGGTGGTGCTGCTGGCGCTGGCCACCGGCTTCATGCTGCTGCAGAACTTCGCCGGCATGGCGATGGCCCGGGCCTTCGGAATGGACGCGCGGCTGGGCCTGATGGCCGGCTCGATCTCCCTCACGGGCGGCGTCGGCACCACGCTGGCGTGGACGCCGCACTTCACCCAGCGGCTGGGCCTGGAGGCGGCGGGCGAACTGGGGCTGGCCGCGAACATGCTGGGCCTGGTGTCGGCGTGCGTGGTGGGCGGGCCGATCGCGCTGTTCCTCATCCGGCGCCATGGCGTGCAGCCCTCGGGGGGCGCGGAGCTGGAGGTCGGCGTGCGCCACAGCGACGAAGCCACGGCCCGCCTGGACTACGACGGCGTCATGCTGGCGCTGCTGTGGCTGAACGCGGCCCTGGTGCTGGGCCAGGAGCTGTCGGGGCTCATCGCCCGCACCGGCCTGCAGTTGCCCGCCTTCGTCGGCTGCCTGATGGCCGGCATCGTGCTGCGGGGCCTGGGCGGCTGGCTCGCGCCGCGGGGGCGGGGGCTGTGGCGCTGGCCGCGGATGCAGCCGAGCGTCGCGTTGATCTCGGACATCTGCCTCGGGCTGTTCATCACGATGGCGCTGATGGGCCTGCAACTGTCGGCCCTGCATGGCATCCTGGGCTACATCGCCGCCGCGATGCTGCTGCAGGTCCTGCTGGCCGTCGCCTTCACGGTGCTGGTCGTCTTCCGCGCGATGGGCCGCGACTACGAGGCGGCCGTGGTCTGCGCCGGCTTCGGCGGCATCGCGCTGGGCTCGACGGCGACCGCCGTGGCCAACATGACTTCGGTGACGCGCGAGTTCGGCGCAGCGCCCCGGGCCTTCATCGTCGTCCCGCTGGTGTGCGGCTTCTTCATCGACCTGGCGAACGCCCTGGTGATCGGCTGGCTGGCCCGATAGGCTTGCGCGGCGTCCGGTGATCCAGCCCCGCCGTGGGCGATTTTCGAGGGGCCCGCGTAAAATGGAGAGTTGTCCCGGCGGGCCCCAGCGGCTTGCGCAACCCCATCAAATCAGGCGCCTGCCTGCCAGGCGCGACTGAGAAGGCGTCCATGCTCCCCAAAGTCGGCTTCGTCAGCCTCGGCTGCCCCAAGGCCCTCACCGATTCCGAACTGATCCTCACGCAGCTCAGCGCGGAGGGCTACACCACGTCCAAGACCTTCGAAGGCGCGGACCTGGTGATCGTGAACACCTGCGGCTTCATCGACGACGCGGTCAAGGAAAGCCTGGACACCATCGGCGAGGCGCTGGCCGCCAACGGCAAGGTCATCGTCACCGGCTGCCTGGGCGCGCGCGCAGGCGACAAGACCGACAACATGGTCAAGGAGATCCACCCGGCCGTGCTGGCCGTGACCGGCCCGCACGCGACGCAGGAGGTGATGGACGCGGTGCACGCGCACCTGCCCAAGCCGCACGATCCCTTCATCGACCTCGTTCCCGCCGCCGGCGTCAAGCTCACGCCCAAGCACTACGCCTACCTGAAGATTTCCGAAGGCTGCAACCACCGCTGCACCTTCTGCATCATCCCCTCGATGCGCGGCGACCTGGTGAGCCGGCCCATCGGCGACGTGCTGAAGGAAGCGCGGGCGCTGTTCGAAGGCGGCGTGAAGGAACTGCTGGTGATCAGCCAGGACACCTCCGCCTACGGCGTGGACGTGAAATACCGCACGGGCTTCTACGACGGCCGCCCGGTGAAGACGCGCATGCTGGAACTGGTGCAGGCCCTGGGCGAGATGGCCGAGCCCTACGGCGCCTGGGTCCGCCTGCACTATGTGTACCCGTACCCCAGCGTCGACGAGGTGATCCCGCTGATGGCCGAAGGCAAGGTGCTGCCTTACCTGGACGTGCCTTTCCAGCACAGCCATCCCGACGTGCTGCGCCGGATGAAGCGCCCCGCCAGCGGCGAGAAGAACCTGGAGCGCATCGCACGCTGGCGCGAGATCTGTCCGGAATTGACCGTGCGCAGCACCTTCATCGCCGGCTTCCCGGGCGAGACCGAGGAGGAGTTCCAGCACCTGCTCGATTTCGTGCGCGAGGCGCAGATCGACCGTGCCGGCTGCTTTGCCTACAGCCCGGTGGAAGGCGCCGCCGCCAACGACATCCCCGGCATGCTGCCGCAGGAAGTGCGCGAGGAGCGCCGCGCGCGCTTCATGGCCGTGGCCGAAGAGGTGTCGGCGAAGAAGCTGGAGCGCCGCATCGGCGCGACGATGCAGGTGCTGGTGGATTCCGCGCCCGCGCTCGGCAAGAAGGGTGGCGTGGGCCGCTCCTACGCCGA